>DASWHO010000419.1:0-5345 GCA_036398155.1 Acidobacteriota bacterium | reverse complement strand
TGAACAGATTCGAGCCGAGCACGATCAGATCCGCCGCTTTGCCGACTTCGATCGAGCCGGTCTGCTGCTCGAGCCCGAGCGCATAGGCCGAGCCGATCGTGTAGGCGGCCAGCGCAGTCGGCAGGTCGATGGCCTGTTCGGGCAGCAGCGGTTCTCCGAACGGCGCGCGCGGGCTCTGGCGGGTGATGGCGACCTGGATTCCCAAGAGCGGATTGAGCGAGGAGACCGACCAGTCGCTGCCGAAGGCCAGCGGGCCGCCGGCCGCCGCCACGCTGGCGACCGGGTAGATCCAGCGCGAGCGCTCGGGACCGAGCACCGGCCAGGTCAAATCGGTGATGTAGTTGTCGGCGTAGCCCCACAGCGGCTGGAAGTTCGCCACCGCGCGCAGCGCGCGAAAGCGGCCGATGTCGGCCGGGTCGATCAGCTCCAGATGCGCGATCTGGTGCCGCGGGCCGCGCGCGCTCTCGCCGGTGCGGGCCGCTTCGAACGCATCGAGTGCCAGGCGGATCGCGCGGTCGCCGATCGCGTGCACGTGGACGTTGAAGTCGGCGCGCGCCAGCTGCGACACCATGGCGCTCAGCCGCTCGGCCGGCCAGATCGGCTCGCCGCGGCGGCCGGACTGATTGCGATACGGCTCGAGCAGAGCCGCGGTGTGGGCCTCGATCACGCCGTCCTCGAAGAACTTGATCGCGCTCGGGTGGATTCGGTCGCTGCGGAACTCGTTGCGCCACTCGACGAACTGCTCGATCTGCTCCGGTCCCGATTCGGGGTCGGCGTACATCGCCACCACCGCGCGGGCGGTCAGCTCGCCGCGGCGCTCGGCCTCGCGGTAGGTTTCGAGATAGTCGCGGTCCGCCGAAGCCTCCTGGAACGCGGTGACTCCGTGACGGTTCAGCAGCGCCAGCGCCCGCCGCAGTCCCTCGAGCCGCTGCTCCGCGCTCGGCTCGGGCAGCAGGCGGGCCACCAGATCCATCGCGTTCTCGCGCAAAGTGCCGCTGGGCGCGCCATCGGGACCGCGCTCGATCCGCCCGTCCTTCGGATCGGGGGTCGCGGCGTCGATGCCGGCGAGCTCGAGCGCCTTGGAGTTGGCCCAGCCGGAGTGGCCGTCGGCGGCGCTCAGAAAAGCCGGCCGGTCCGGCACGATCGCGTCGAGCTGGCCCTTGCCCGGATTGGCACCGGGAAAGATCGGCAGATCCCAACCGCCGCCGACGATCCACGATTCGCCGGGATGCTCGGCGGCGTACGCGCGAATCTTTTCGAAGATCGCGGCTTGAGTCTCGAGGCCGTTGAGATCGCACAGCCCAAGCTCGATCCCGCCGCTGATCGGATGCACGTGCGCATCCTGGAAACCGGGCAGAACCATCTTACCGTCCAGCTCGAGCACCTCGGTATCGGGGCCGATCCATTCCCGGGCCGCGGCGTCGCTGCCGACGAAGACGATCTTGCCGTCGCTCAGCGCCACCGCTTGGGCCCAGGAACGCGCCGCGTCCATGGTGTAGACCGCGGCGCCGCGCAGCACCAGATCGGCCGGCGGCGGTTGCGCCGCGATCGCGCCGCACAGCGCCAGCCAGCCGCCCACTCCCCCAACGATCCTCCGGTTCATCGCGCTCACCTCGCTCGGGTCGCCACGATAACGGATCTGCAGACGAGCCGCTACTCACGTTCCCGCCGGGTTCGCGGTCTGCTAACATCAACGGATTGCGTAGCGAAAGGAGCCCGTCATGATTCTGACCACCACCCCGAGTCTCGAAGGCAAGCGCATCCGCGAGTATCGCGGCATCGTCACCGGTGAAGCGATTCTCGGCGCGCATCTGTTCAAGGATCTGTTCGCCGGCATCCGCGACATCGTCGGCGGGCGCTCCGGCGCCTACGAGAAGGAGCTGGCGCGCGCGCGCCAGATCGCGTTCCAAGAGCTCGAACAAGAGGCGGCCCGGCTCGGCGCCAACGCCGTAGTCGGTATCGATCTGGACTATGAGGTCATCGGGAAGTCCGGCAGCATGCTGATGGTGAGCGTGAGCGGCACCGCCGTGGTGACCGAATAGACCCGCGCGGATGAGCTTGAAGGCGATCCCGTTCACCGCGCTCGAGACTCTGTTTCTCGACGTCGGCAACACCCTGATCGCGATGGATCTCGAGCCGCTGCGGCTCGAGCTGAGCGGTCGCGGGATCGACGCCGAGCTCGGCGCGCTGAGCCGCGCCGAGGCCGCCGCGCGCCCGATCCTGTCGGCGGCGCTGGAGCGGATCGTTTCAACCGAGGGGCTGAACGGATTCGCTTTCTACCTGCAGGCGCTCCTGTCGCAACTCGAGCCGGCTGCCCGGCGACTCAGCGCGGCGGAGCTTCATGCCCTGGCCGAGGAGCTGGCCGCGGCGCTGGCCCGGCTCGGCAAGCAGCGCCTCTGGTCACGGGTGCTGCCCGGGGTGCCGGCAGCGCTGGAGGGTTTCCAGGCCGCCGGATTGCGCTTGGTCGTGGTCAGCAACTCCGACGGCACGGTCGAGAGCGTGCTCAAGGCTCAGGGGCTGCGCGACTTCTTCGATCAGGTGTTCGACTCGCACTGGGTCGGTTTCGAGAAGCCCGATCCGCGGATCTTCGAGCTGGCCTTGGAGGCGTCGCAGTCGGCCCCGGCGCACACGCTGCACGTCGGGGACCTCTACGCCGCCGACGTGGTCGGCGCGCGGGCGGCCGGCCTCCACGCTCTGCTGCTCGATCCTCACGGCGACTGGGACGGAGTCGACTGCGCGCGGCTACCCGATCTCCCCGCGCTGCTGGAAGCTCTGCGCCGCGCCCGTGGCTTAGAAATATTCAGCCGCGCAGGCCGCCGTTGACGCCGATCACCTGTCCCGTGATCCAGCGCGCGCCTTTGGAGGCGAGGAAGGCGACCACGTCGGCGATTTCGTCGGGCCGGCCGATCCGGCCCAGCGCGGTGGCCTGAATCAAGGCTTGGATCACCTCGTGCGGCATGCCCTGGCGCAGCATGTCGGTCTCGGTCAGCCCGGGGGCGACGGTGTTGACGGTGATGCCGCGGGCGCCGAGCTCGGCGGCATGGCAGCGGGTGAACGCTTCGATCGCGGCCTTCGATCCGGAGTAGACCGAACCGTCCGGCACCGCGGCCTGGGCCGCTCCGGAGGAGATGTTGATGATCCGGCCGCCGGCGCCCATCCGCAGCGCGGCCTGCTGGGTCGCCAGCAAGGTCCCGATCACGTTGACGCCGAAGATCGTCTGGACATGCTCCAGGTCGATGCGCTCCAACGGCAGCAGGGCGTGCGCGCCGGCGTTGTTGACCAAGATATCGATCCGGCCCAGGCGCTCCACCGCTTGCTCGAACAGGCGCTCGACCTGCGCCGGCTCGGAGAGATCCGCCTGCAGCGCGACCGCGCGGCCGCCGCCGGACTCGATCGCGGCCACCGCGCTTCGCGCGCCCGCGGCGCCGCTGCGGAAGTGGACCGCGAGCGCGGCCCCGTCCTGCGCCAGGCGCAGCGCGATCGCGCGCCCGATGCCGCGGGCGGCCCCGGTCACCAGCGCGACTTTGCCTGCCAGCGCCGCCATCGCCATCGGCGCTCATTGTGGCACAGATCGTGGCCGCATCGAGTTTTCGCGCGGTTGGGGTGCGATCGGCTCGCAAGCGCGGCGCCGAGCTCGGGCCGACTCCGGTGTTAGAATGCGGGCCGAGGATTGGCATGGGAGCGCGCGCGACGCCGAGCGTCCTGGCCGGGGACATCGGCGGCACCAAGACGATCCTGTCGCTCTACGACCGCGGCGGCGGGCGGCCCGAGCCGCTCGCCAAGCAGAAGTTCCCGAGCGCCGACTTCCCCAATCTCACCGAGCTGGTGCGGCAGTTTCTCGAGCAGCACGGCGCCCGGGTCGAGCGCGCCTGCTTCGGCATCGCCGGACCGGTGCAGGACGACCGGGTCGAAGCGACCAACCTGCCCTGGGTGATCGAAGCGCGCGCCATGGAGCGCGAGCTGTCGATCGAGCGGGTGGTGCTGCTCAACGATTTTCACACCGTCGCCTACGGCATCGAGCGCCTCGCGCCCAGCGAGCTGCTGAGCTTGAACCCGGGCGCGCGCGCGCCGCGCGGCCCCAAAGCGATCCTCGGCGCCGGCACCGGTCTGGGCGAGGCGTTTCTGTTCTGGACCGGCGGGCGCTACGAGGTGGTGGCCTCGGAAGGCGGCCACGCCGACTTCGCGCCGCGCAGCGCGATCGAGATCGAGCTGCTGCAGGACTTGATCGCCCGCTTCGGCCGGGTTTCCTACGAGCGGGTCTTGTCAGGGCCGGGATTGGCGAACCTGTACGATTTTCTGCGCCGGCGCGAGCCCGAGCGGGAGAGCGCGGAGCTGCGCGCTGCGTTGGAGCGCAGCGACGATCCCGCGCCGATCATCTCCGAGTTCGGGCTTGCCGGGCGCGATCCGCTGGCGGAGCAGACGCTGGACCTGTTCGCCGCGGTTTACGGCGCCGAGGCCGGCAACCTCGCGCTCAAGGTGGTGGCGACCGGCGGGGTGTACGTCGCCGGCGGGATCGCGCCGCGGATCCAGGCCAAGCTGAAGCAGGGGGCGTTTCAGGACGCCTACCGCAGCAAAGGCCGCCTCTCCGATCTGGTGCGCGCCATTCCAGTCGACCTGGTGCTCAATCCGGAAGTGGGGTTGCTGGGCGCCGCCCTGATCGCCTCCCGCGAGTAATCTCGGCGTCGGCGTCGGCATCCGTGTCATCCCGGCGCGAGCTGGGATCCAGTGAGTGTAGGGGAGGGGCTTGTCCCCTCCCGTAAGCCGGTGCACGTCTGACGTCGTTGCAATCGAGTCTTCCGATGCCGTTCGGGCAGGGACCAGCCCCGCCCCTACATTTTTCTGTCGCTTGCCCGTACATTTGGAGGATGCGGAGCTGGTTGCAGAGGATCATTGTTGGACTGGCGACCATCGAGTCGGACAGCGGCGCCGACGCGCCCTACGGCTTCTCGATCGGCGCGCCGCCGGAGTTCGAAGCGCTGGTGCGCGGCCTGATGGCGCCGCTGGAGCGGATGACAAGATCGATCCGTGGGCGCTGCGGCTCAATGTCGCGGCGCTGGCGACCATGACCTTCGGTCTGGCGGAGCTGCCCGAGCTGAGCGCAGCGCGCCAGCAGGTCGTTTCGTCAGATTAGCCCCGGCCGGCTGGCGCGGCGCCGCATGGGCTTGCTTCGCACGCCCACGCTACCCGCTTGCGATCGCAGCAGCCTACAGCAGGACGCGGGCGATGCGCTCGAGCGCCCAGTCGATCTCCTGGCGCTCGATGACCAAGGGTGGGGCGAAGCGGATCACCTGGTCGTGGGTCTCTTTGGCCAAGATGCCCTCTTCCATCAGCCGCTCGCAGAACGG
>DASWHO010000418.1:0-4411 GCA_036398155.1 Acidobacteriota bacterium | reverse complement strand
CTTCACCAGCGCCGCCGCCACGTCGTCTTGGGTCGAGAGCGGATTGCTGGCGCACAGCACCACGTCGGCGCCGCCGGCCTTGAGCGTGCGCGCCAAGTTGGCGGTCTCGGTGGTCACGTGCAGGCAGGCCGAGAGCTTGAGACCGGCGAGCGGCCGCTCCTGCTCGAAGCGGGCGCGGATCAAATCCAGAACCGGCATGTGCTGATCGGCCCAGGTGATGCGGCGCAGCCCCTCGTCGGCCAGGGCCAGGTCTTTGACATGATGGGTGCTGTTCACAACAACCTCCTCATAAGGTTCGATTCACCGGCGCTTTGGTGCCGGTGCCACACTGTGGCACACGCCGACCGTCGGCCCGCGGGAGCAGAAAACCGTGGTGGCTAGAGGCCCGCGTCCTTGCGCAGCTGCTCGGCCCGATCGGTCCGCTCCCAGGTGAACTCCGGCTCGCTGCGGCCGAAATGGCCGTAGGCGGCGGTCTTGCGGTAGATCGGCCGGCGCAGCTGCAAGCTCTCGATGATGCCCTTCGGGGTCAAATCGAAGTGGCTGCGAATCAAATCCGCGATCCGTTCCTCGTCCAGCTTGTTGGTGCCGAAAGAGTTGACTTCGATCGACACCGGATCGGCGACTCCGATCGCGTAGGCCACCTGAAGCTGCACCCGATCGACCAGCCCGCCCGCCACCAGATTCTTGGCGATGTAGCGCATCATGTATGCGGCCGAGCGATCGACCTTGGACGGATCCTTGCCGCTGAACGCGCCGCCGCCGTGGGCCGCGCTGCCGCCGTACGTGTCGACGATGATCTTGCGCCCGGTCACACCGGTGTCGCCCATCGGACCGCCGGTCACGAAGCGGCCGGTCGGATTGACGAAAAACTTGGTCGAGGCGTCCATCAAGTGCTCCGGAATCGTCGGTCGAATCACGTGGTCGATGATCTCGGAGCGGATCTGCCGCTCCTGCGCTTCTTTGTCGTGCTGAGTCGAAATCACCACCGCGTCGACTCGCAACGGCCGGTTGCCCTGGTACTCGATGGTCACCTGCGACTTGCCGTCCGGCCGCAGCCACCAGAGGGTTCCGTTCTTGCGCGTGTGCGCCAAGGCTTGAGTCAGCTTATGGGCCAGCATGATCGGCAGCGGCATCAGCTCTTCGGTCTCGTTGCAGGCGAAGCCGAACATCATGCCCTGATCGCCGGCGCCGCCCCGATCCACCCCCATGGCGATGTCGGGCGACTGCCGGTTGATCGCGGTCACCACGCCGCAGGTGGTACAGTCGAACCCAAAGGCGGCGTCGGTGTAGCCGACTTGCTCGATGGTCTCGCGTACCACCTTTTGAAAATCGACGTAGCAGCTGGTGGTGAGCTCGCCCGCCACCACCACCAAACCGGTGGTGAGCAGGCTCTCGCACGCGACCCGTCCGGTCGGGTCTTCGGCCAGCACCGCGTCCAAAACGGCGTCCGATATCTGGTCCGCCATCTTGTCCGGGTGCCCCTCGGTGACTGACTCCGAGGTGAACAAGTGCCTCGATACCAATTCCATTTAGAGTCCTCCCGCGCCGGTTTGGTCGCAGTCTGCTAGCTTTTCGGGCTCGCTGTTTTCAAGTGTGGGTTTGATGGGTCGGATCGGGATGAAAGAAAAAGCCGGTTTTCCTGGCTTTTCCCGCTCCGTTTGCCTAAACCATGGAGTTTAGCATGAGTGGCCAGGCGGGACAAGATCGAATCGCGGCGCGCTCTGTTCGCCGCCCGCGCCGCCCGCGATCGCCGCGCCAACCCTCGACGCCGGTTGTGCTAGCATGATTCGGCTCCGACGTGACCGGGCCGCTCTATCTGGGCAAGACGCTGCAGCTGATCGCCCTGGTCAGCGTCGCGGCCGGCCTGTTTCTCGGCTTCAGAGACCGGGACATGTGGACCGAGCTGTTCTTCTTTCTCTCCGGCATCACGCTGTTTGCCCTCGGCACTTGGATCCTCAAGCGCTAGCGCTGCAGCCGATCGGCGGCCATTTGCCGGCGCAACCAGGGAGAACATGTAGGGAGGGGCTTGTCCCCTCCCGGGGGCGCCCGCCCTGCATTTCGCGCTTGCGCCGATCCCGAGTCCGCTTGAGTGCCGCACCCGGATCGGCGGAAAATTGCCAGATGGTGATGGCGCGATGCGTCTAACTCGAGTGGGAATCGGCCTTCGCAGGGACCGCCGGCGGGCGCGGCGCCCAAACTGGCGCTTCGGCCAAGGGGTCCCGACCGGGGCCGAATAGGAGATCCCGAGGTGGCAGGTCCGCTGCACGAAAGCGACGACCGCTCCTACTGCGCCGAGGTCGAGCGGCACTTCACGGCCCGGCGCGGCAGCTCGCGGCCCGGCAACCTGACCCACCTCGACTATCTCCTGGCGCGCCAATGGGAAGAGGAAGGGATCGGCTTGGAGGTCGCGCTGCGCGGCATCGATCACGCTTTTCAAGCCTTTGCCAGCCGCCATCCCGGCGGCGAGAGCATCGGGTCGCTGGCCTATTGCACTCCGTTCGTGCGCCGGGCCTGGAAAGAGGCCCTGCAAGCCGCGGCCGGCAGCCCCCAACCGCCGGCCCCTGCCGCCGACCTGCCCCAGCTGCACCACGATCTGTTGCAGGATCTCAAGAACGCGCAGCAGCTGATGCTCAACCGCGAGCCGCCGCTGCCCAAGAGCGCCGCCTTCCTGCAGCGCAGCATCGAGGCGATCGAAATGCTGGCGCGCGAAGTGCAGGCGCCCAAAGCCGACTCGATCGAACGCATCGAACAGCAGCTGCGGCGCCACGAGGCCGCGCTGCTCCAGGTGCTGCAGCAGGAGCTCGGGCCGGCGGAGATTCAACATCTAGTGGACGAGTCGAGGCATCAGCTCCGCGGCTACCAGGCGCAGATGCCGGCGCAGGCCTTCGCCGCCACCGTCGAGCGCGCGGTCGCCCGCCGGCTGTTCGAGATCTGTCATCTGCCGCGCCTAACCCTGCTCCGCGACCCTTAGCTCGGCGGCGGATAGGGCGCGGGCGGCGGTCAGTCGGTCAGCTCGACGTTCCAGTAGGCGTAATCCAAGTAGTTGCGCCAGATCGGATACGTGCGGGCGTCGCGCTCCAGGCGCAGGAACGGGAACCAGCGCGGCCGGCGCGGCTGGACGATCAGCCTGAGGCCGCACTCGTTCAGCAGGCGGCTGCCTTTGCGGGCGTTGCAGGCGATGCAGGAGCACACCGTGTTCTCCCAGGTCGACTGCCCGCCGCGCGACAGCGGCACCACGTGGTCGAGATTGAGATCCTTGGAGTCGAAGCGCTGGCCGCAGTACTGGCAGGTGTTGCGATCGCGCAGATAGATGTTGCGGCGCGTGAACTTCACCGTCGGGTGCGGCAAGCGGTCGAAGCCGATCAGCAGCACCACCCGCGGGATCGCGATCCGAAACGTCACCGTCGCCACCAACTCGTGGCCCGCGAGGTCGGGCCGCTCCGAGACATCGCGCCACTCTTTGAAGGTATAGGTCGAGTGGTCCGGAGCCACCGCCTTGGCCAGATCCTTGTACAGCAAGGTGAGCGCGCGCTTCGCGGTGGTGACGTTGACCGCCTGGTAGAAGCGGTTCAGAACCAGCACTTCGCTGTTCAACATAACTCCTTCACTCTCCGGCCGTTACGCGAATACTAGAGGGGCGCGCGGTGGCTGTCAACGCAAGCACCCGGCCGTTGGGCGCCGCCGCGTTCGCCTGCGGAATCGGCATGGCGCTCGCCGCGTGGATCGAGCCCAGGCCGCAGCCGCCGGTCTGGACCAGCGGGGCGTTGCTGCTCACGGCGGCGCTGGCGCTGCACCGGCAGCGGCTGCGTCCGGCGCGGGTCGCGCTGCTGCTCGCTGCCGCCGTGCTCGGAGTTCAGTTCCGCGGCCTGGCGGAGGCGCGCTACCAAGGGCCGCGCCTCGCGATGCGCGCCGCGCGCACCCCGGCCGGCCTGCCGACCGAGCTGACCGGTGTGCTACTGCGTGATCCCGAAAGCCGTCTCAGCGGCTGGGCGATCTTGATCGAATTGGAATCGTTCGGCGGCGCGCCGCAGCGCGGGCAGCTGCTGTTGTGGCTCCCGCCCGGTCCCCCGCCGCCGTGGCGGGCGGGAACCCGCATTCGCACCGGCGCCCGGCTGTCGCCGCCGCGACGCTACGGCAATCCCGGCTCGCCCGATTTCGCCGCGATCCAGCGCGCCCAAGGCCTGGCCGGCAGCGCGTCGGTCAAGAGCGTGCTGCTGGTCGAGGATTTGGGCTCCGCCGCGGGCTGGCTTGCCGCGCGCCTTGGGGCCAGGATGCGCGCTGCCCTGCTCCAGGGTCTGGATCGAGCGCTGGAGCCGCTGGGGCCGCAGGCCGCGCGCTGGCGCGGTCTGCTCGCCGCGGTGCTGGTGGGCGTGCGCGGCGGCATGGAGGAGGAGGACCTGACCGTTCTGCG
>DASWHO010000417.1:0-1757 GCA_036398155.1 Acidobacteriota bacterium | reverse complement strand
CATGCAGAATCAACTGAGCTACTTCCCGGGGCTGGCCGCACTGGCCGCGGTCGCGGCCGCGGCGCTTTTGTACGCGCCCGCACTGCGCGGCCCATTCGTTTTCGACGACTACGGCGGGGTGATCGAGAATCCGCGGGTGGCGCAGGCCGCTCAGCATCTCCGGAGCGCATTCGAGATCGCGGCCGAGCGCCCGCTGTCGGTCTTGCTGTTCGGGCTCGGGCGGCGATTTTTCGGGACCCAGCCGCTTGGCTATCACATGGTCAGCCTGCTGCTGCATCTGCTGAACGTCTTGCTGGCGGCGTACTGGCTTCGCGCCTGGGCCGGCTCCGGCTCCAAGAGCGAAAGCGTGCTCAGGTGGGCGCCGCTTTTGTTTGCGGTCCACCCGGTCGGCAGCGAATCGGTCGCCTACATCTATAGCGCTTCGACCCTGCTGGCGGCGGCCTTCACGTTGATGGCGCTGCTCGCGCTCCAGCGGCTCGGTGCCGGTTGGCGCTGGCTGGCGGCCTCGGGCGCCGCGGCGCTCGCGATCCTCGCCAAAGAGGAGGCCTTGATCGTGCCTTGGGTCCTGATCTGGGCCGAGCTCTGCCGCGGCGATCGAACGGGCGGCGCGGGGAGGGCGCGCGCAGCGCGCATTGCACTGCTCGCGGCATCGGGCGGTTTGGCGCTCGCATGGCTCACGCGCTGGGCGGCGGCCGGCCTGCTGCCTTCTTTCCGGCACTGGGTGCTTGGGCTCCTGACCCAAGCGCGGGTTTTCGTCGCCAACGCGGGCCTGCTGCTGTGGCCGGTGAACCAATGCGCCGATCGCGATTTCGCGCCGGCCGCCAGCGCCCGCGATCCGGAGGGCTGGCTCGCGCTGCTGATCGTGGCCGCGCTGCTGGTCGGCGCATGGCGCTTGCGCGGGCGCGATCGGCTCGCCGCCTTCGCCCTCGGCTGGATCGTGCTCCAGGCGCTGCCTTATTTCGCTGTGCCGCTGGCCGAGATCCGCGTCGAGCGCCGGCTTTATCTGGCGAGCTTAGGGTTCGCCATTCTCTTGACCCTTGCGGTCCGGCGCTTGCCGGCCCGGCTGCGGATGGCGGGTCTGGCGGCGGTCGCGGCGCTGCTGGCGATCCTGCTTCATCAGCGGGTCTGGATCTGGACCGACGAGGTGCGCCTGTGGCGCGACACGGTGCAGAAAGCGCCCGCCAAGCCGAGGGCCTGGAACAACTTGGGCGTGGCGCTGGAGCGTCGCGGCCAGGATCAACCGGCGCGGCGCGCTTTCGAGCGCGCGGTGCAGCTCCACCCGCATCACGAGCAGCTCCACTTCAACCTCGGCAAGCTCTGCCGCCGACTGGAGGATTGGGATTGCGCGCGGCGCGAGCTCAACGCCGCCCGCGAGCTGTACGCGTTTCGCGCCGCGACCCGCATCGAGCTCGGCCTGCTCGAGCTCGACCAGTCGCAGCCGGCCCGCGCCGAGGCCCAGTTTCGCGCCGCGCTCCGGCTTGCGCCCGGGGACGGCGCCGCGTGGCAGAACCTGGGGCTGAGCCAGGCACGCCAGGGCCGCTGGCGTGCCGCGCTCGCCAGCTTTGAGCGCGCCCGTGCGTCGCGTCCCGACTCCGCCGATCTGCGGTTGAACTTGGGCGTCGCGCTGCTCGCGCTCGAGCGGCCGGCGGCGGCGCGCCGCCAGCTCGAGCAGGCGCTGCGACTGCAGCCGGACCTGATCGACGCCCGATTCCTCTTAGGCCAAGCCCATCAGCGCCTGGGCGATCTCGAAGCCGCCC
>DASWHO010000416.1:0-7003 GCA_036398155.1 Acidobacteriota bacterium | reverse complement strand
GAGCCCGGCGTTCCAGCCGAGCATGAAGCTTCCTTTCGCTCTGGGGCGGCGCGCGGACGGAGAGCCGATCGTTGCGGACATCGCCGGGATGCCTCATCTTCTGGTCGCCGGCTCCACCGGCTCGGGCAAGAGCGTGCTGATCCACGATCTCATCCTTTCGCTGCTGTTCCGCCACCGCCCCGACGAGCTCAAGCTCATGCTCATCGACCCCAAGCGGCTCGAGCTCACCTTCTACGAGGGCATCCCGCACCTCTACGACCCGCGCCAGCACGACTACGACTGCCGCGTGCTGACCGACCCGAAGGAAGCCGCCAAGTCGCTCAAGAAGTGCGAGCGGCTCATGGAGCTGCGCTACGAGCGCTTCTCGAAGTACGGCGTGCGCGACCTCGAGGGCTACAACGCCGAGGCGAGCCGCCGAGGGGAGCCCCAGGAATTCTACCTCGTCGTCGTCATCGACGAGCTGGCGGACCTCATGCTGACCTCCGGCCTCGCGGTCGAGGACTCGATCCTGCGGCTGGCCCAGATGGCGCGCGCGGTCGGCATCCACCTGGTGATCGCCACCCAGCGGCCTTCGGTGGATGTGATCACCGGCGTGATCAAGGCCAATTTCCCCTCGCGGATCAGCTTCCGGGTCACCTCGCGGGTCGACTCGCGCACCATCCTCGACTCGGTCGGGGCCGAGAAGCTGCTGGGCAAGGGCGACATGCTGTTTCTGCCGCCGGGCAGCGCCCGGCTGCGCCGCATCCACGGCGCCTTCGTCTCCGAGGTCGAGATCGCCGCGCTGGTCAAGATGCTCAAAGCCCAGGGCAAACCCAACTACAACGAGGCGATCCTGAACCAGGCCGACCGCAGCGGCGGCTTCGAGGGCGAGCGCGACGATCGCTACGAGGAGGCGGTGCGCTTGGTGGTGCGCAGCGGCAGCGCTTCGGTCTCCCATCTGCAGCGCAAGCTCAAGCTCGGCTACAGCCGCGCCGCCCGCCTGGTCGACATCATGGAGGCCGACGGCTTGGTCGGTCCTCAGCTACCGGGCAAGCAGCGCGACGTGCTGGTGCCGCGCGACTACTTCGATCAGGTCGACGCTCAGCTGCGGTAGCTCGCCAGCGCCTCCGCTTCGTTGTCGTAGGTCTCGAACACGGTCAAGAGCTGCGTGATCTGCAGCAGATCCTGGATCTTCTTGGTTACGTTCAGCAGCTTGAGCTGGCCGCCGCGGTTGGCGATGCTGGTATAGGCCGCCACCAGCTCGCCGACGCCGGAGCTGTCCATGTAGCCGACCTCCCCCAAATTGAGCAGGATCTTGCGCACGCCGTTGTCGGCCAACTCCTTGATCGTGTCGCGCAGCACCACGTCGCCGGCCCCGATGGTGATTTTGCCCTCCAGGTCGACGACCGTGACCTCTCCTACTTTGCGCACCTTGCTCTTCACCGCAATCTCCTCCTTAGGCTCGCTTGCTGCCCGGCTCGGGCAACTTCTTGGTCATGCATACTTCGTTGGCGCCGCCGCGGCGGCGCACGTAGCTGACCTTATCCATGAACTTGCGCATGAAGTAAACTCCGCGCCCGCCGCCTTTGAGCAGATTACCCGCAGCCAGCGGGCTGGGCAAACTCTCGGGCTTGAAGCCGCGGCCGCGATCGCGGACCCGGACCCGGAGCTCGCCGCCGGCGATCTCGAAGCGGACCCGCACCAGCTTGCGCTGATCGAGACGGTTGCCGTGCTTGATTGCATTGTTGACCGCCTCTCGAATCGCGACCGTGAGCCAGAAGCGCGCGTCCTCGTCGAATCCGGCGCCGTCGAGGATCGCGTTGGCCGCATTGTGGACCAGATCGAGCAGCTCGAAGCGGCTCCGGATCGAAAGCTCGACGACCTGCCCGCGCCGCGAGCGCGCCGTGCTCACGGCTCAAGCCCTCGGCTTTCGGGCGGCGAGTGTATCCGCTCTCAAAAGGAGCGTCAAACCGGTTCCTCGGCGCGCAGCAGCACCAGGGTCATGTCGTCGTACTGGGGCTGGCCGGCGGTGAAATCGCCGAGCTCGGCGACGATCGCGTCGACCGTCTCGCGCGCCGGCGCCGCGCGCCGCTCGACCAACATCTCGACCAGGCGCTCTTCGCCGAACTCGTCGCCGCCGGCGCCGCGGGCCTCGCTGATCCCATCGGTGAACAGGCACAACAGATCGCCGCTCGCGAGCGGAAGATCGACCCGCGGGTAGTGGGCCGATTCGAACATACCCAGAAAGAAGCCGCCCTCCCGCGGCCGCTCGACCCGACCGTCGGCCCGCACCACGACCGGGTAGTTGTGGCCGGCGTTGACCGCGTGCAGCAGCCCGGCCTTGCGGTTGCAGACCGCCATCAGAAAGGTGATGTACTTGTTTCGGGTCGAGGCGCCGAACACCCTGCGGTTGAGCTTGCTCACCAGCCCGCACAGCTCGAGCGGGTCAGCGCAGGTCCCCCCTTCCAGCAGCTTTTCGGCGCGTTGTTCGACCTCGGCATGCAGCGCGGCATGCAGGGTCGAGACCAGCAACGCCGCCGGGATACCCTTGCCGGAGACATCGGCGATCGCGAGCCCGAGTTGACCGTACGGCAGGGCGAAGAAATCGAAGTAGTCGCCGCCCACGTGCCGGGTCGGGATCGTCAGTGCGGCCAGATCCAGCCCCGGAATCTTGGGATACTCCTTCGGCAGCAAAGCTTTCTGGATCGTGGAGGCGATTTCGAGCTCCTTCTCCAGCCGCTCCCGCTCCAGCGCCCCGCGGTAGAGCCGCGCGTTCTCGAAAGCGACCCCGGCCTGGGCGGTCAGCGAGGAAAGCAGCCGCACGTCGTCCTCGCCGAAGTCCTCGTACCCGCCGCGGCTCTCCTTGTCGCACACGATCAGCGCGCCGAGGTTCTTGCCGCCGACCAAAAGCGGCACCGCCACCAGCTTGTTGCACGGCAGCGAGCGCAGCGCCTCCGAAGGTTGGTTGAGCAGCAGCGGCGTCTCCGCCTCGACCACCCGCGCCAGCGGGCCGGCCGCGGCCCGCGCGATCGAGGCCGGGTCGAGACCGAAGTGCGCGGCCACGATCAGCTGCTCGCCTGCGCCGCGCAGCAGCAGGGTGCCGCCGCCGGCGTCGCACAGGCTCACCGCGCGCAGCAGGACCGTGTCCGGCAGCTCGTCGAGCCCGGCCAGCGAGGTGATCGACAGCCCCATTTCGTGCAGGTTCTCGAGCTCGACGATCTTGCGATTGAGCCGGAAGTTGGTCTCCTTGAGGTCGCGCACCAAATCGTAGTTGTGCAGCGCGAGGGTGGCGTTCTGCCCCATCAACCAGAGCAGCTCGAGATCGGACTTGGAATACTCTTCGCGACCCAAGAACTTGCGCGACAGCGACAGCACGCCCAGCAGCGTGCCGCGGGTGGCCAAGGGAATCCACAGGTGGGCGCCGAGCGCTTCGAACAGCGCGGGATGCTCGCTGCGGTAGCCGGCCAAGAGCGGCGGCGGCTGAGCCAGCGCGACCGGCTCGCGCGCCTGCAGCAGCTCGGCGGCCAGCTCCGGCGCCAGCGGCCAGCGCAATCGGCTCAGCTGCACCCCGCGCGAGCGCGCCACCACCCGCAGCTCGCTGCGGCTCGGATCGTAGAGCAGCACCGCGCCTTTGGAAGCGGTCACGCTGCCCAGAATCAGGCGCAGCAAGGAGCCCGACAGCACCTCGAGGTCGCCGGCGCTCGCAATCACCTCGCCGATGTCGGCCAGCGCCGAAAACCACAGCCGCAGCCGTTCACCGGTTTCGCTTTCGGGCTCGAGATCCATCACGGAGCGGTTCGACTCGAAGGCGAATTATAGCGGCGCTGAAGCGGCCCGCGAAACAACCGCGAACCCGGCGGCCGGCCGAGCGGAAATCAGTCCGCGCCGACCGCGGCGAGCGCCTCGGCTTCGCTCTCGTAGATCTTGGCGTACTGGGTCAGGCCCATGATCCGAAAGGTCTTGGCGATGGTCGGGGTCAAACAGCAGAACGCCAGCCGGCCGTCGATTTCGACCAGCTTCTCGATGATCTCGATCAGGATCGAGATCCCGATCGAGTTGACGATCTTGGATTTCTCCAAGTTGAGCACGAAATGCTTGCGGCCCTGGTCGATGTGCTGGTAGCAGCGCGTGGCGATCTCGTCGCCGCCGAGGTTGTTGATGTAGCCGTCGGTGTACAACACCACCCGGTTCGCGTCGGTTCTGTCGCTGACTTGAAACTTGTCGACCATGATGCGAACTCCTAACGCTTCTTGGTCATGCGGAGAGAGGTACCGCTGCCGAGCTGACTGTCGACGACCAGCTCGTCCATCAGGCTTTCGATGATCTTGAGGCCCCAGCCTCGTTTGCTCTCCGAATGCAGTCGCGATTCTATGTCGGGAGGATGAACCTGGGAGTAATCGAAGCCACGCCCGTGGTCGGTGACCCAGATCTCGAGCTCGTCGGGCCGCAGATAGAAGCGGATCTCGACCTTGCGCTGCGGATCCTGGCTGTGCTCGAAAGCGTTGATGCAGGCTTCGATCAAGGCCATCTCGATCTCGTCGACCTTGTTGTCCTCCAACCGCATGAAGCGACCGATCTCGCCGGCCAGCCGCACCGCGGCCACTTCGATATCCGGCAACATCGGCAGCACCAACGCCACCTCCGGGGCGCGGTTGGTGGGCGAACTTGGCTTGGGCATCCCTTATGTGTTCCCGAGGGCTTGTGCGCCAAGTCCTACCGGCCCCGTTCCCCCAGGCCCTGACCGGCTCAAAGTAGCATCCCCGGGGGCGGGGGTCAACGAAGAGCGAAGTTCGATCTCGTTCGGGTGCAGGAGTTTACGGTGGAACATAGAGGCAGTGGCCCCGGCGGTCGCCCGCCGAGGCCGTACCTCGCGTTACGACACCTGCCGCTTTTCGGTTCCAGGAGAAGCGCTTCTCAGGAGCCGCGAAGCGGGTGCCACGGCACCAGTCCCGGCGGCTCTCGCCGACTCAGCTCCCGGCCTTCTCCCTTAGTTCGCGTTTGAGCTGCTCCCCCCGGCGCTGAAATCCCGGACTAGAATAGCTCCCAGATGTTGCTCGCGCTCCTTCTCGCCCTGCTGCCGGCGGCGCCGGCCGACTCCGCCCGGCCCGAGCTCACGCCGGCTCAGGTGGCGGAGGAGACCGAGCGCTGGATGAGCGATTATGTGCGCTGGATCGCCGCCGACGCCGAACGCGAGGCTTACGCCGCGCTGGATTCGGTCGAGCAGCGGCTCGCGTTCATCGAGGCGTTTTGGGTCCGCCGCGACCCGACTCCCGGCACGCCGGAGAACGAGGCGCGCGATCAGCATCTGCGCCGCTTCGCGCACGCCGCGCGCCATTTCGGCGCCGGCAAGCCCGGCTATCTCACCGACCGCGGGCGGGTCTACATCCTGCTCGGCGCGCCGCACGGCCGCCAGTCCAACCCGACCGGACGCCGCGCCGGCGAACGGCCCAGCGAGATCTGGACCTACAACAGCCTGCCGAGCCGGCGACTCGATGCCAGCCTCGACCTCCACTTCGTCGACTTTTCGGGCGCCGGAGACTATCGCTTGGTCTCCAACCTCGACCTCGCGGCGGTGGTGCGGCCGCAGGGCCGCGCGCCCGCCAGCAGCGAGCTGATCGCGCTGGCGCAGCAGCGCGCGCTGGGACAGGTGGTCGACCCGATCAGCGGGGCCAGCCGGCCGCTCGACCCGACCCAACTGATCGCCGAGCAATTCGATCTGATGCGCGATCTGCGCGCCATCGACCGGCTGGCGCTGGAGGGCTTGCCTGCGCTCGACCAGACCACCGCCGCGATCCGCACTCAGCTCGCGTTCGCCGCGCCGCTGGCGCTGCAGGCCAAGCCCGAGTTCTTCCTCGGCACCGCCGGCCAGACCGCGGTGGTGGCGAGCGGTGCGGTGCGCTTCGACGATCTGCAGCCGCGCCCCTTCGAGCAGCTCCAGATCGTGAGCCTGGATCTGCTGGCTCGATTGCTCGATCCCGCCGGCACCGCGGTGGCCAGCGCCAGCGACCGGCTGACCTTGAAGCTCGCCGAGCCGGAGTATCGCCAGCGCCTGGGCCGCGAGCTGCGCTTTCAGTTGCGGCTCAGCGCCGCGCCGGGATCCTACCGCTTCGAGCTGATCGCGCGCGACAACGTCGGCGCCCGGGTCGGGGTGGTGGAGCAACCGGTCGAACTTCCGGCGCTGGACGGCGAACGGCTGACCTTGAGCTCGCTGAGCCTGGCCGACTCGATCGAACCGGCGCCGGATCGAGCCGAGCACGGCGAGCCGTTTCGCTGGGGCGAGCTGCGAGTGCTGCCCAACCCGGCGGCGCGGTTCGCAGTCGGCCAAACCGTGCACGCTTATCTCCACGCCTACCATCTCGCGCGCGAGCCGGAGAGCGGTCTGCACCGCCTGGAGGTGCGGTTCGTGATCGAGCGCGATGGAGCGGCCGCGGCCCAGCCGCCGGCGCTCTATCCGGCGCCGACTTCCGAAACCCGCCGCGCGATTGCGGCCGCGGTTCCGACCGCCCGGCTGGCGCCCGGCGACTACGTGCTGCGCGCCACCGTGACCGACCAGGTCAGCGGCCAGCAGGCCAGCGCCAGCGCGCCGTTCACCCTCGGGGGCAACTAACTACCTGTCCTGCTGATCGGGGGGGGGTCGCGCGCCGGGTCGCCGTCGGCGTCCGGGTACAGATCGAAGACCTGCTGATCTTGGATCAAACTGTGGCCGAACAGCTGCAGCCGGGCGCGGTGGGTGCAGAATTTCTTCTCGCCCTGGCCGTCGCAGTGCTCCACGCACCACAGATCGGTGTTGATGCAGTTGATGCATTCGCCGAGCGAGACGCAGATCTTGGGGACCCGCTGCCCGCAGCGGCTGCAGGCGGTGTAGAGCTCTTCGCTGCAGCGATAGTCGGGGCATTCGGGCAGGGCGTCGAAGTTTTCGACCTGGCCGTGAATCTCGCAGGTCAGAAACGGCGCCTTCGGATCGGCCTCGATCGCGCTCAAGGGCCGATCGATCCAGTGGACGCAGCGGCGGCAGTCGAGCGTC
>DASWHO010000415.1:0-11247 GCA_036398155.1 Acidobacteriota bacterium | reverse complement strand
CCGGTGGCGCCGGGCCGCCACCGGATCCGATTCGTGTGGCTCAACGGGGGAGTCTCGGAGCAGACCATCGAGGTGGCCCCGGGCAGCGACGGCGAGATCATAGGCCGCCCCTCCTCCGGCGGCGGATAGGGCGCCGTCTGCGTCGTTGGGCTCGTTCGGCCTCCTCCAGCGTACCTTCCAGTACGCTTCCGTCAGCCGCATTGCGAGCGGGGGACTCCCCCGCGCCCCCTGTCGCCCGCCTTGCATCCGGCACCCTCTCCACCGCCCACAACGCCGTGCTAAATCGGCGGAGAGGGCGCCGTCTGCCAGGGGGTGTGGGGGAGTTCCCCCACTTTCGACGCCCTTGGGCTCACTCGGGCTCCTTCGGCCCAAGGCTCGCGAATCGGGTGGCATGGGCGGCCGAAGGGCGCCCATGGACGAGCTCCGCACAGCCAGGGAGTCGCCCCGGTCTGGATTCCGGCTTGCGCGGGAATGACGACGGACGTGCCACGCTTCGCGGCGGATAGGGCGCCGTCTGCCGGTCATTCACAGGCACAGAAGGGCGGGCGCAAGGCCCGCCCCTACATTTTGTTTGCGCGACGTGCTAAAGTCTTGCTTTACCTTAACTTATGTCTACTAGCGTCACGCCGCCGCGGGGACTTCCCGCGCCGGGCCGTCGGGGCCGCGGACTGCGCTCGAGCAGGCTCCGGTTCGGGCTCGCGTACGCCGCCGCCGCGCTGCTCGCCGCCGTGGCCGGCGTTGGCGCGGACACCGTCACCCTCACCAACGGCACCGTGCTCTCGGCCCACCGCGTGCGGGTCGAGGGCAGCCGGGTGATCCTGGAGCAGTCCGAGGGGCGGATCATCCTGCCCAGCAGCGCGGTCGAAGCGATCACCTATACCTCCCCGCTCGAACCGGCCAATGGCGAAGGCGAGCCCGGGACCCGCCGGCCGTTCGACGTGGTGGGCTATCTGACCAAGCGTTTCCAGCTGCAAACCGCGGAGCCAGGGGGCACCGCGCCCGGCGCCGCGGCGGCGCTCTTGAGCGAAGGCCGGCTCGACGCCGCCAAGGCATCCGCCGAGTCCAGCCTGCGCTCCGACCCGCTCGACCTGGAATCGCGCTTGGTGCTGGCGGCGGTCGCGCTGCGCCGCGGGCGCAACAGCAGCGCGCGCGACGAGCTCGCGACCATCCTGGCGCGCGAGCCCGACAACCCGGCCGCCTTGGTCCTTGCCGGCGAGCTCGCCTATCGCCAGCAGCGTCTCGACGAAGCGATCCAGCACTGGGAGCATGCGCTCGAGCGCCAGGCCGACCCGCTGCTGGAAAACCGCCTCGAACAGGCGCGCCGCGAGCTGCAGCTCGCCGGCGGACACGAGAGCCTGTTCAACCCCTTGTTCGAGGTCCAGATCGACGGCGAGGTCGGTCTCGACCTGGCCCGGCAGGTGGTCGACGCGCTGCAGCAGGACCATCAGGAGCTCGCGTCCGAGCTTGGCCTCGACAGCTCCCCACGCATTCCGGTGATTCTGTATCCCGACGCCGACTTTCTCGCCTCCACCGGCCTCTCGCGCCACGTGGTCCTGGGCCTATTCGACGGCAAGATCCGGGTGCCGCTCGGCGGAGTGTTTCGGATCGATGCCGATGTGCGCTCGACCTTGCGCCACGAGCTGATCCACGCGCTGGTGCACATCAAGAGCGAGGGGCGCGCGCCGCGCTGGCTGCAGGAAGGCCTGGCGCAGCACTTCGAAGGGCGCAGCGCGCAGCTCTACGAGTCGGAGCTCGCCGATCTGCTGCGCAGCGGGGCGCCGGTGCCGCTGGCCTCGTATCCGTACTGGCTGGCGCTGGTCGAGTTCATTCAGGCCCGCTACGGCGCGGGCACGATCGACGGCATCCTCGACCAACTCGCCGCCGGCGCCGAGGCCGACGAGGCCTTGAGCCGCGAGCTCGGCACCGATTTCAGCGGCCTCGAGCGCGCCTGGCGTGAAGATCTGCTCGAGCGCGTCCCATAAGTTCAATCCCTCACCCCTGCCCCGCTCCTGGAATGCCCCGCGGGTCCGGAGGGAGAGGGGAACGAGACCGTTGCGCCGGCATGCTCGTAGAGAGCGAAGGCGTGCTGCGGCTCCAGGCCGCGCACCAAGATGAAGTTGTCGATCAAATAGCTCGGGGTCTGCACCACCTCGAGCTGTTCGCGCAGCTTCGACTCGGCCTCCAGGTACGCGCGTACCGCAGCGCCGGCGGCGCATTCGGTGATCCGCTCGGCCAGACCGGCCGCTCCCGGACCCAGGCACTCCTGCCAGCTTTTCTGCGGCTGCTCCAACCGGCAGCGCGGAAAGCGGGTCCGCAGCTCGGGCGCCGCTTGCTCGGCGCAGTAGCGCCGCGTGCTCTCGAGCAGATCCTCGGCCCCGTAGGGGCTCGAGAGCCGCACGGCGTCGCCGCCGTCACCGCTCGGTTCCAGCTCGACCATCGGGTGGCGCCGGTAGCTGGCGCCGAGCCCGCGGGCTTCGAGATAGTTCAGCGCCTCGAGCTCCGCCTGGCGCGCGGCCTCGGTGCGGCTGTCGGCGAACAGCTCGAACCGTCCCGGCCGCGGCTCGCGCCCCAAGAGCTGCGCCACGTTGCTCAGCCGCGGATCGAGCAGGTATCGATCCTGGCGCTCGACCAGGTTGGCCCGCAGGCGATCGAAATGGAGCTCGCCTTCCACTTCGCGGTCGAACAGCAGCGCCGGGAGTTGGGTCAAGCCATAGCGCTCGATCAGGCTCTCGGCGGGGGCGCCGGGATACGCGACCGTCTCGAGCCGCGCGGCTGGAAACCATGCGGCGAGCTGCTCGAGCAGCGGGTCCAACCGGCAGCTCGGACAGGCGGCGGCAGGGATCGCGACGATCGTCCACTCCAGCGGCGCACCGAGCTCGCAGCGCGCGGCCGGCGCGAGCGGACTGATGCAGCGCGCGGTTCGCCCTTCCCGCGCGCAGTCGGCGTCCTGCGCGCAAGCGGGCAGCGCGTCGCACTCCGCCCCGCGGCACAATTCGCGCGCCAGCTCCAGGATTCCGGCGCCGCCGCGGTAGACCCTCTGGTTGAAGATCATGGTCGGTGAAATCGTCACCTCTCGCGCGGCGGCCCGGGCGAGACGGCGCGCCAACAGCTCCTCTGCGGCCGGCTCCCGCGCCAAACGTCCCAGCACCGCCGGATCGAGGCCGGCGCGGGGCGCCGCCGCGCGCCAATCGGCGCGCGGGTCGTCAGCGCGGGCCAACAGATAGGCGCTCAGAGCCGCCGGGAAAAGTTCTGCGATCGACGCCTGGCGCAGATCCTCCTCGACCTCGGCCGGGCCGTGCAGGCTCGCGAACCGCCCGCCGCCCTGGTAACCGAACCCCTCACACCCTTCGACCGGCGCCGGAGTCGCCGGGTGTGGCTCCGGCGGCGCGGGCGCGGGAGCCGACTCGGTCCGCTCCGCCGCGATGAAATAGAGCTGCCACGCCAGCCCGCGCGCTTCGATCAGCGGCAGCAGGATCTGCTCGGCGCGGGCCGCAAGCGGACACAGGCTCATGACATGGAGCTCGAGCGCCGGCCCGGCGGGAACCGCGGGCCGGGCAGCCATCAGCCATGCCACTGCAATCGGTAGAAGGCGCAGTGCGGGCGCCGTGCCTCGCGCGGCGGGCGCCTTCGCGGGCGCATCCACCGACCGCCGGCGCGGGCCCAATTCGAGTCGCATCGGATGCTGCCGGGGCATGTCGCGTTGACAGCGCTCGTCCGCCTCAATTATAAGCTCGGCCTGCATTCCGGGGTTGCCGTCCCGATCTTTACCCACGAGGGGGAGTGATGCTGAATCCAAAGCTTTGGCGTATCGGCCTGCCTTGGTCAGGGCTTCTGGTTTTGCTTGGTTCGGCGCATGCCGACCCGAGCGTTTTCGTGCGCATGGACGCCGCCGCGGCCCAGCAGGCCTGGTCGGCCGGAATCCGGCCCGAGCAAGCCTACGACTACGGCGGCTTCATCTACCTGGAGCTGGAACCGGATGCCTTCGCCGAGCTCGCGGCCAGCGGCGTCGCCTATCAGCTCGATGCCGAAGCCGCAGCGGTGCGGGTGCGTGATCTTCGCTTCGATCCGCTGCACCAGGCCCAGCCCGGCCTGGCCGAGGCCGCGCCGCGTTCGCCCGAGGCCGCCGGCCTGAGGCTGATTCAATTCCGCGGCCCGGTGGTCGACGCCTGGCTCGATACGTTGCGGGACTTCGGGCTTCCGATGCTGCAGTACTACCCGGCCAATACCTTTCTTACCTGGGGCAGTGCCGCCGCGGCCGACGCGGCCGCCGGCTTCCCCTTCGTGCGCTGGCAGGGCGAATTTCTCCCCGCCTACAAGACCCACCACGACCTAGAAGGGCGCAGCGGCCCGATCGAAAACGTCGACGTGATGTTCTATCGCGCCGGCGACGAAGCGGCGACCTTGCAGGCGCTCGAAGCGCTGGGCGCCACCTTGGTGCGGGACTACCCGGCGCAGCCGGACCGAGCGTTCTGGAACGCGATCGTCCGGGTCGACGCCGCGGCGCTGGGCGCGATCGCCGCGCTCGATACCGTCCTGGCGCTGAGCTACTCGAGCCCGGTGCCGATCCTCGAGGACGAGATGTCGAGCCAGATCGCGGCCGGCAACTACACCGCCGGCGTTCCGTTCACCGGCTACTTCTCTTGGCTCACCGGTCTCGGCTTGGACGGCAGCGGCGTGATCTGGTCGATCGTCGACACCGGCATCGATTACGATCACCCCGATCTCAGCTCTCATATCTCGGGCGGCCATGCCTATCCGGGCGCCTGCGCGCCGGCCGGCCAACCGGGCAGCGACTGCTCGGGCGGCGGTCACGGTACCCACGTCGCCGGTATCGTGGGCGGGGACGCGACCGGTGCGTTCAGCGACGTCACCGGCTTTCTGTACGGTCTCGGCATCGCTCCCGGAGTCAGTCTCCACGCCCAGAATTCCCTGTCCGCGCCGCCCTGGCCGCCGGCCGGCGGCTGGCAGGAGCACAGCAAGCGCGGTGTGCTCGGCGGCGCGATCGGCGGCAACAATTCCTGGACCACCGGCGAAGGCCTCAACCATGGCTACCAGGCCTCGGAGCGCACCCACGACATCATGGTGCTGGACGGCAACTTCGACACCACCAGCGTCGCCGAGCCGTTCATCGAGGTGTTCTCGGCCGGCAACTCCGGGCCCTCGGCCTCAACTTTGACCGCGCCCAAGGAAGGCAAGAACCTGATCGTGGTCGCAAACAGCCTCAACTTCCGCGCCGGCAGCATCGACTTGATCTCGAGCAGCAGCAGCCGCGGTCCGGCGGTCGACGGCCGCCGGGTGCCGACGGTGGCGGCGCCCGGGTCCACCATCGCCTCGACCCGCAACGATCTCGGCGGCTTGTGCGCGACCGCGATCGCCGGGACCAACAATCTGTATGCCTTCTGCTCCGGCACCAGCATGGCGGCGCCGCACGTCTCGGGCTCGATCGCACTGATCACTGAATGGTGGCGCGGCCGAAACGGCGGCGCGGATCCGAGCTCGGCGCTGGCCAAGGCGCTGCTGGTCAACGGCGCGGTCGATATGGGAACCGCCGACATCCCGAACATCCACGAAGGCTGGGGCCGGGTCAACTTGCAGAACGTCCTCGATACCATCCCTGGGCGACCCGAGGGCGCGCTGCAAGCTGTCTATGTCGATCAAGCCAAGGTTTTCGCCGGCGCTGGAGAGACCTACACCTTGAAGGTGAACGTGCCCGACACCGGCCAGCCGCTCAAGATCACCTTGGCCTGGGCCGACGCGCCCGGCGCGGTCGGAGCGAATCCGGCGCTGGTCAACAATCTGAATCTGACCGTGGTCAGCGGCGGCAACACCTACCGCGGCAACGTCTTCTCCGCCGGCTGGTCGACCACCGGCGGCAGCGCCGATTCGATCAACAACCTCGAGAACGTCTACATCCAGAGCCCCGGCGCCGATGCGATCATCACGATCGACGCGGCCAACATCGCCGGCGACGCTGTGCTCTATAACGCCGACCCGACCGACCAGGCCTTTGCGCTGGTGTGCCACAACTGCTCGCTGCCCAACGCCTTCGTGACCGGAACCGGACCCGGCGCCAGCGAAAGGCTCCGCCGGATGACCAAGAGCTAGCCTCGCAGCGCTGGCAATCGGGTGGCATGGGCGGCCGCAGGGCGCCCATGGACGAGATCTCGATCGTGAGTGAAGTCGTCCATGGGCTTGCTGCGCACGCCCATGCCACCCATGCGCGTGCCTATGGCGGTCTGGGCATCCGGTGCTCCCGCACAACGACGAGATCAGGGCTCCGCTCCGTCCACCAGCTGGAGGATGCGATCCAGGCGCGCCTCGGTGGCGCGGCTGCCGAGATTGCTCAGGTAGACCCGCGTGATGCCGAGGCCGCGCAGGCCGCGCACGGTGCGGGCGCAGATCTCTTCGCCGCGAATCCCGCCGGCCCAGTCGGCCGCCACGGCTGCGGCCGGCACCGGGAAGTAGCGCCCCAGCTCGCGCAGCGAATCGGGCCGCGCGCTGCGGTAGAAGAACACCCCGAAGATGCCGGGCAAGCTCAGACCGCGTTCGGCGGCCTGCTCCAAAAAACGCTCGACCGCGTCGAGCTGGTAGTGCGAAACGATCTGGCTGAGGTAGAAATCGGCCGGCCCCTCGAGCCGCAGCAGGAAGTCGACCTGCTGCTGCGGGTCGCGATGCGGGTTGACCCAGGCGCCGAGCATCAGCCCCGGCACCTTGGCGCGGATCAGCCGCCGCAGCTCGTGGGCGTGGGGCACGCAGCGCGCCACGTTGTCGAACCGATCGCCGCCCAGCACCACCAGGCCGGGATAGCGCTGGCTGGCGGCGCGCTGGGCGAAGCGCAGGCAGTAGTCGAGCGTGTGCTTGCAGGTCAGAAACGGCACCAGGCGCTCGCGTTTGGCGCTCGGCCCCAGGTTGGCGTCGAGGTGGAACAGGCTCTGCTCCTCGCCCTGCCCGACCGCGCTGTCGGTGAAAAACACCAAGGTGTCGCGCTCGGCGAGCCGGCGCACCGAATGATAGGTGTCGATCCAGCTTTCGAGGCTCTGCGCCGCCGCCAGGCCGGCGCGCGGCGGGCGCAGCTCGACCGCGACCATCGGCGCGCCGGACTCCAGCCGCTGGCGCAGGCTCGAGGCCGTCAAGGCATCCCGCCGGCGCGTCTCCGGCTCGCCATCCGGAGCGCGCCGTGCGCTAATCCGAGCCATGCTCTTTGCACTTGCGGTAGAGCGTGCGCAGGCCGATGCCGAGCAGCTCGGCGGCGCGCTTCTTGTCATAGCCCGAGGACTTGAGGGTCTCGTCAATCGCGATCTTCTCGATCTCGGACAACGTCATACCGACCTGCAGGTGGATGTCGCCGGATTCGGCGGCCGGGTGGCGCAGGTGCTCGGGCAGATCGGCGACGTCGATCGGGCCACCGCCGGCCTTCATCACCACGATGCCCTCGATCAGGTTCTTGAGCTCGCGCACATTGCCCGGCCAGGCGTGGCGCGAAAGCAGGTGCATCGCGCCGCGCGTCAGTCCGCCCACCCGCCGGCCATGGCGCAGGTTGGCGTCGCGCAGGAAATGCTCCAACAGCAGCGGCAGATCGCCCTTGCGCTCGCGCAGCGGCGGCAGCTCGAGCGTGACCACCCGCAGCCGGTAGTAGAGGTCGGCGCGAAACTCGCCCGAGCCGATCAGCGGCTCGAGCCGCCGGTTGGTGGCGGCGATCAGGCGCACGTCGGCGTGCAGCGGCCGGGTGCTGCCGACCCGCTCGAAGCTGCCGGTCTCGAGCACGTGCAAGAGCTTGGCCTGCACCGCGACCGGGATCTCGCTGACCTCGTCGAGCAGCAAGCTGCCGCCGTCGGCCGCCTCGAAACGCCCGGCGCGATTGCCGACCGCGCCGGTGAAGGCGCCACGCACGTGGCCGAACAGCTCGCTCTCGATCAAACCGGCCGCCAGTGCGGCGCAGTGAAGCCGCACGAACGGGCCGCTTTTGCGCGCGCCGTTCTGATGCAGCGCCTGGGCCACCAGTTCTTTGCCGGTGCCGGTCTCGCCGTAGATCAGCACCGTCGAGTCGGTCGGAGCCACCTGGCGCACCGCCGCGCCGACCCGCAGCATCCCCGGCGAGATCCCGATCAGGCTCTCGAGGCCGTAGCGCTCCTCGAGCCGCTCCTGGAGATCGCCGGCCAGCAGCACCAGGCGCTGGTGCGAGACCCCGCGCTCGAGCACCGCCGCGAGCTTGTCCAGATTGAGCGGCTTGGTCTGCACGTCGTAGGCGCCGCGGCGCATCGCCTCGGTCGCCACGCCGAGCTCGGGGTGCTCGGCGATCAGCACCGCGCAGACTTCCGAATTGAGGCGCCGCGCGACCTCGAGCAGCTTGAGGCCGTCGATCCGGTGCGCCCGCAGCTCGGCGATCAGTACGTCGATCCGCTCGCGCTCGAGGATATTGAAGCCTTCCTCGCCGTCCTTGGCCCATAGGCTCGAGTAACCGCGAGCCTCGAGAAAGGCCCGCAGCGCCAAGGTCTCGTCGGAAGGCTGGTCGACGATCAGGACTCGCGGAGCCGCTTCCATCACCCGTCGGCCGGCTGGCCGACCGTGACCCGGGCCGGACGCACCAGGGTCTCGCCGAGGCGGTAGCCGGCCTGCACCTCTTCGATCACCTGCCCGGCCTGACTCGGATCCTGAACCGCCACGGTCGCGATCGCCTCATGGATGTTGGGGTCGAACTCGGCGCCGCGGGCCGGGACGCGCTCGAGACCGAGCTCCAACAGCCGGCTGCCGAGCTGGGCGCGCACCAGCTCCAAGCCGGCGATCAGGCTCTCGACCTCTTGTGTGTCGCGCGCGGTGCGCAGCGCGAGATCGAGCCCGTCGATCGCCTCGAGAATCGGAGCCAGCAGCGCCGCCGCCTTGCGCTCGGCGCGCGCTTCCACGTCGCGCTGCAGCCGCTGGCGGCTCTGGTCGGCCTCCTGTTGGATCTTGCGCACCGCCGCGCGCGCCTCTTCGAGTCCCTGCCGCGAGGCGTCGAGCTGCTCCTGGAGCTGCTCGACGAAGGTTGGCAGACGGCGCTTGCCGCCGCCCTCGGCCTCGCTGTCGCCGCCGGCCGAGCGGACCCAGAAACGGCGGTCCTCCACCTTGATTTCAGGCGTTTCGACCGGAGGGACTCCGGATAGGATGTCGTCGCTGGACACGCTCGCTCCTCGTCAGACCGCGCCGCGTTAACTAGTCGAGGGGCTTCGCCCCTCGATCTCCCCCGCGCGCCTCGCGCGCGATACTTGCGGGTCGCCCCATGTCATTCATCCGCAACCAGAGCAATATTCTCGTGTCGGCCTGCATAACGGTCTAGCCCGGGACCGGGGCCTGCCGGTAGCGGCCCATGCCGCGAAACTTATGATAACGGCGCTCCAGCAGTTGATCGATCGGCAATCGGTTGAGCTGCTCGAGATCCTCCGCGATCCGCTCCCCGACCAGCTCGGCGGCGCGGCGCGGATCGGTATGGGCGCCGCCGCGCGGCTCGGGGACGATGTGATCGATGACTTCGAGCTCGAGCAGCGATTGGGCGGTGCCGCGCATGCTGTTGGCCGCCTCCGGCGCCTTGGCGGCGTCGCGAAACAGGATCGAGGCGCAGCCTTCCGGGCTGATCACCGAATAGACCGCATGCTCGAGCATATTGATCACGTCGCCGACCGCGATCGCCAGCGCGCCGCCGCTGCCGCCCTCGCCGGTGATCGTCACCACCAGCGGAATCCGCAGCCGCACCATCTGCTTGAGATTGTTAGCGATCGCTTCCGCCTGACCGCGTTCCTCCGCGCCGATGCCGGGATAGGCGCCGGGGGTGTCGACAAAAATAACCGCGGCGCGGCCGAACTTCTGGGCCAGCTCCAAGACCCGGAGCGCCTTGCGGTACCCTTCCGGATTGGGCATACCGAAATTGCGGTGGACCTTCTGCTTGATGTCGCGGCCCTTCTGGTGGCCGACCACCGCAACCGGCTCGCCGCGAAAGCGCGCCATGCCGGCGACGATCGAGGGGTCGTCGCCGTACTTGCGATCGCCGTGGAGCTCCTGGAAGTCGTCGAACAGTTGCTCGATGTAATCCAGCGTGTACGGGCGCAAGGGATGCCGCGCCAGCAGCGTCTTCTGCCACGGGGTCAGCCGCTGGCAGGTCTCGTCGATCCGGCGCTCGAGCTTCTGGATCTTCTGCAGGTTGGCCTCGTTCGGCTCCAGGCTGCCGAGCTGCTGCAGCTCCTCCAGCAGCCGCAGCAGCGGCTGGATCGCTTCCTTCGATTGGCTGGCGTCGTCCATGTTTTCGGGCCGGCCCCCCGCCGGCGGATCCGCAGCAATTCTAGCGATATGTATGGGATACGAGCAATCCGTCGCCGGACGTGGGGCCGGTCGGCCGGGGCAATGTCGGGGTTGCGCACGGACCCGCCTTTCGGGAGGGGACAAGCCCCTCCCCTCCGGCTGGCGCCGCCGGCAAGACCGATGAAGGGGCGGGGCTTGCCCCCGCCCGAACGCCCGTGCACGGCGCCGCCGAGATTAGAAGCGTAAATGCTCTTCGAGCTGGATCCACAGCAAGCTGCCTTCGGGCAGCAAGACGTCCAGCCCCGGAGTTGCCAGCACCACCGCGCTGCCGATCGCCGCGCCGGCGATCGCGCCGCGCGCCGCCCCACCCGCGCCGCCGAAGATCGCGCCGATCGCGGCCGGGATCGCCGCCTGGACCACCACCTGCTTGACGTCATCGGCCGCGCCCGACTCGGACTCGGCGGTGTTCTTCTGCTCCGGATCGCCGCGGCTGAAGCTCGCGACCAAAGGCAGCTTGCGGTCGTACGGGTAGATGTGGTCGAAGGCCAGCACCAGCCGCGCGCGCCCTTGGACCCGCCCCGGTTTAGTGACTTCGGCGATGTGACCCACAATCAAGGTGCCGGAAGGAATCGCCAGGACGTCGCCGACCGTGACCGGATCGACGCTGGCCGCGGTGAACGGGTCGCCGCTCAGCGACCCCGCGCTGTCGATCGTGGTCCGCAGCCGAATCAAAAAGCGGGTTCCGCTCGGAACCACCAGGTCGGACGGCGCCTCGGCCTCCGGCTCGACGGCGGCATCCGCGCCCGACCGATCCGCGGCCGGCGCCGGCGCGCCCCGTCCGGCCGGCTCGCGCTCGATACCGCTGAGCGACGCCGCCGTGCGCTCGCCGCGCAGCGCCTCCTGGGCGCGCTCGATCGCGTCGATCGCCGCGCGCACCTCTCCGATCGAGAGCGGCTCGCCGCCGCGGCGCTTGACCCG
>DASWHO010000414.1:0-14705 GCA_036398155.1 Acidobacteriota bacterium | reverse complement strand
CCGCTCTCTACGCCAAGAGCAACGCAGCATGCGGCCGCAACCGCTTATCCAGCGGGGGACCTCCCCCGCACCTCCTGGCGCCCAGAGGGTTATGGGCGGCGCCAGGCCATCCGCGGCTTGCGGCTCCTCGGCAATGCTACGGCATTGCCTGCGTCGCCGCGCCTTGCGGCTGACCCGGCGGCGCCCATAACGCGACCCATGTTTTCTGCCGCGCTGGCTCCTAGGGGGCCGAGGCCGAGCGATGCCGCCGACCGATCCCAGAGCTTCGGGCCGGGCGGCCAGCGCTGTTGCTGCACCTGTCCGTAAGTGTTATAGTGGCGCAGTTTAGGAGCCGGCGCGTCGCAACGGACCGGCCGCGCTTATGAAGCTGCTAAACGCGAACTCCAGGTCGATCCTCGAATGAGTGACGATTTTTCGAACCGCACCTGCCTGGTCACCGGCGCGGCGGGTTTTATCGGCTCTCATCTGGCGCAGGGGCTGCTCGATCTGGGTTGTCGCGTGGTCGGGGTGGACGGCCTGACCGATTACTACTCGAGCGACCTGAAGCTGGCCAATCTGAATCTGCTGCGCGCGCGCCAGGGTTGGACCTTCCACCAGGGCCGGCTCGAGCACCTGGAGCTGGAGCGCTTGGCCGACGGGATCGATATCGTGTTCCACCTCGCCGCCCAGGCCGGCGTCCGCTCGAGCTGGGGCGCGGATTTCGGCTCCTATCTGAGCTGCAACCTGCTTGCGACCCAGCGGCTGCTCGAAGTCTTCCGGCGGCGTCCGCTGCAAAGCTTTGTCTACGCTTCGAGCTCCTCGGTATACGGGCGCCAGCCGGACGGGCCGATGCGGGAGGACGCGGCCCTTTTTCCGGTCTCGCCTTACGGGGTGACCAAGGCTGCGACCGAGCAGCTCGCGCGCTCCTATTGGACCGCGTTCGGGATTCCGGTGGTCGGTTTGCGCTACTTTACGGTGTATGGCCCGCGCCAGCGACCCGACATGGCGTTTCACAAGCTGCTCCACGCCGTCGCCGAAGCGGAGGAGTTTCCGCTCTACGGCGATGGAATGCAGCAGCGTGACTTCACGTACATCTCCGACGCGATCGCCGGAACCGTGGCGGCCGCGCGCCGCGGTCGTCCGGGCGAGGTCTACAATATCGGGGGTGGAACAGCGGTGACGCTTGCGCAAGTCTTGGAGCTGATTGCGCAGCTCGCCGGCCGGACGGTGCGGGTGCGGCGCGAGGCCGCGGCGCCGGGCGAGATGCGGCGGACGCTGGCGGACGTGGGCAAGGCGCGGCGCGAGCTCGGCTATGCCCCGGCGACCGCACTGCGGGACGGGTTGGCGGCCCAATGGCACTGGATCTGCGAAGGCGTGACCGCCGCCGCGGAGGCGAGCTGATGACGCGAAGACTGCTGAGTCTCGCGCTGGCGCTGCTGGCCGGAGCTTGCGGCCATCGCGTCGATCCGAAGAACCTGATCGGCCTCGATGACGCCAAGCTCTACGAGCACGGGCAGCAGGAGCTGGCCGCTGGCAACGAGGCCAACGCGCGCGCCTATTTGGAGCGACTGGTGCGGCAGCACCCCGACAGCCCGCTGGTGGCGCAGGCCCAGTTGATGATCGCCGACAGCTTCTTTCAAGAAGACTCCAATCTGGGCTATCAGCAGGCTGAGGTCGAGTACAAGAAGTTCATCGCCATCTACCCGACCCACGCGCGGGTCGATTACGCGGCCTTGCAGGCGGCGCTGAGTCACGTCGGACGGATGCGCGAGTCGGATCGCGATCAAGTCGCGACCCTGGAGGCGGAGAAGGCGCTGCTGCAATTCCTGGAGGACTACCCCGCCAGCCCCTTGGTGCCGCAGGCCCGCGAGGCGCTGTCGCGAGCCCAGGGCGAGCGCGCCCACCACGATCTGCTGGTCGCCGAGCACTACATCAAATTCGGCGTGCCGCTGGCGGCGGTTCAACGATTGCGGATTATCGCGGAGAGGTACCCGCGCTCGACGGTTTCGGAGCAGGCCCATACCATGCTGGTGCGGGCCTATCTCAAGGCCAAGCAGCCGCGACGGGCCGCGGCGGCTTTGGAGCTGCTCAAGGAGAGCTTTCCAGGAAGCGGCGCGGTGAACGAGCTGGAGCAAGAGGTCGCGCGCAACTTGCCCTCCGCGGGCGCGGCGGGGACATGAGTCGGACTAGCCGAGGGGTCCGTCGCAGCGGCGGACGCTAGAGTGTGAGCGCAAAAGGAGGGGGACGGATGAGCCGAGCCCACAGCAGCCTGCGCCGGGTCGGGATGGTGCTGGGTCCAGTTGTCCTGGTGGCGGCCTTTGGCGCCGCGCAGGAGCCGCAGCCGGCGGCTGAGAGCTCGGGAGCTCAGGAGGGTCTGCAGCAGGGACCGTTCGTGGTGGCGGAGCATTGGACGCCGTACAACGCTCCGCGCGAGATCCCGTCCGGGGCGCGGGTCCACATCGTGGTCGAAGGCGACACGCTGTGGGAGCTTGCCGGCCGCACCTTGGGGGATCCGCTGCTCTGGCCTCAGCTTTGGGAGGCCAACGGCTACATCAGCGACGCGAACTTGATCTATCCCGGCGATCCGATCCTGCTGCCGGGCGTTCAAGTGGTGACCGACGAGGCGATCGCTCAGGAGCTGGCCGAGCCGGAGCCCGAACCCGAACCGGTGGAGGAGGTCGACGAGCTGGAGGAGTTTACGGCCCGCCCGCAGCCGCCGCTCCCGCACGCGCTCGATTCCGACGTCTGGTGCTCGGGCTATGTCAGCTCCGATCCCGAGAGCGAGGCCGAAATCATCGGCGCCGAGTACGAGCACGTCGGGCAGGTTACCCGTGACGTGGTCTACATCAACCGCGGCTCGGCCGACGGGGTGCTGCCGGGCGACGAGTTTTTCGTGGTGCGGCGCGAGCGCCCGGTGCATCATCCGCGCAATCGGGATTACATCGGCAACTATCATCAATTCGTCGGCCGGCTCAAGATCGTAGTCACTCAGGAGCACACCTCAACCGCGCAGATCACCTTCGCCTGCGACGCGATTCACCGCGGCGACGACCTGATGCCGTTTTCGGACTTCGTCCGGCCGGTGCGCGACGCGGCGCCGCTGGTGGATCGGTTCGCGCGCCCGAGCGGCAAGTTGACCGGGGTGATCATCGAGGACACCGAGCACATCATCAGCGTCGGCGCCGGCGATACCGTGGTGATCGACGTCGGCAGCCGCGAGGGTGTTCTGCCGGGAGACTACTTCACCATCTTCGGGCAGCAAGAGGGGGTTCACGGCGAGGAGCTGCCGCGTCACAACAAGGGGGTTCTGGTGGTGTTGATTCCGATGGAAACCACCAGCGTCGCCCGCATCATCCATTCGTTCGGCGAGATTCATCGCGGCGACGAAATCGAACTGCAGTAGTCATGGCGGCGGATCTGCCGCCATCTGCTTCGTTGCGCTCGGTCGGGCTCCTCCGAGATACGGGGACGGGTACGAATTCCCGGCAAGACCAAAACTCCTGGCTCAGTGCTCCAGGGAATTCGCTACCTGTCCCCGTATCTCGCTTCCGTCGCCTGGCGTTGCAAGCGGGGGACTCCCCCGCACCCCCTGTCGCGCGCCTCGCAGCTGACGGCATCTCCGCCGCCCTCTGCCCTGTGCACTGGTGCTGGGGCGGACCTCGTCGCGGGTTCGAGTCGACTTCGCTGCGCTCGTCTCCGGCTGGAGGCGTTCTGCCGCCCTGCGCGCGGCATGCGTTCGGCGCCGTCATCCCGGCGCAAGCCGGGATCCAGTCGGGATGCCTGGGCTTCGGGCCGCGCTGGAACGGAACCTCGTTAGCGCTGCGCTTCGCCCTCGGAGAAGACCTGGGCTTGGAAGCGTTTGAGGCGGGTGGATTCGCTGCGCCAGGCGTTGGGATCGAGGCCGGCCTTGACGCAGGTCTGGCTGAGGAAGGTCTCGCGATCCCAGCCGTTCTGGGTCGCGACTTGGGGCAGCAGCAGCCCGCGGTGCGGGCCCGACGAGACGATCAGCCCGTCGATGCCGAGACGGATGCGATCAAGCCGCCGCAACGGTTCGGCCTCGGAGAGGACGGAGATCTCGATGCGGATTTGGTCGAGCTCCGAGAGCGTGACCGGCTCGAAGCGAGGGTCGTCGCGCGCTGCCCGCAGCGCCATCTCGTGCACGGTTTGAGCCAGCGGGTCGGTGCTGTGGATGCGCCCGACGCAGCCGCGCAGCTCGGCGCCGCGCAGCAAGGTTACGAACGCGCCGCCGCGAGCGGGCAGATCCGGATCGGATGGGGGCTCGAGCGGCCGGGCCGGCTGCCGGAGACCGTCGAACAGCGCGCGGCGGGCGATCGCCAGCAAGCGGCGCCGCTGCTCGAGGGTCAGCGCCGCGCGAGCGGGTGCGGTCATGTCAACCGCGAGCGGAGAAATCGTCGGCGCCGTCGGGCTCGTCGGTCCGCGCCGCAGCGGGTCCGCGGATCACGTAGATCGGCTTGCGCTGGGTTTCGTGATAGGTGCGCACCAGCAGCTCGGCGAGCAGCCCGATGGCCACGAACAGTCCCGCGAACAGAATGGCGAGCAGGGAGATGTAGAGCAGCGGGTTACCGGACATGTCGAGCCGCTCTCCCGGCGGGGGCAGGAAACGGAGCAGAACGGTCGCGCCCAGCGTGAGCACGCCCATCAAGCCGCTGGCGAAACCGATCGCGCCGAAGACATGAATCGGACGGGTGGCGTAATCCAACAGGAACTTGACCGTCAGCAAGTCGAGCAGGACTTTGAACACCCGCGACAGCCCGTAGTTGCTGCGCCCGTGGCGCCGCGGGTGGTGACGCACCGGCACCTCCGCCACCGCCGCGCCAGCCCAGGCCCCCAGCGCCGGGATGAAGCGGTGCAGCTCGCCGTAAAGCTGGATGTGCTGCAGCAGCTCGCGGCGATAGGCCTTCAAGGTGCAGCCGTAGTCGTGCAGCCTGACCCCGGTGATCCTCGAGATCAGGCGGTTGGCGACATAGGAGGGCACCCGGCGGGTCCAAAACGGATCCTGGCGCTGGTGGCGCCAGCCGCTGACGATGTCGTTGCCTTGGGCGATCTTGTCCAGCAGCGCGGGGATGTCGGCCGGATCGTTCTGCAGGTCGGCGTCGAGCGTGACCACCACCTCGAAACGGGCGCGATGAAACCCGGCCGACAGGGCCGCGGTCTGGCCGAAGTTGGTGCGGAAGTGGACCACGTGCAGGTGCGGATCGCGCGCCGCGGCCTTGTCGAGCAACTCGGCGCTGCCGTCGCTGCTGCCGTCGTCGATGATCAGGATCTCGTACTCGCGGCAGCAGCCGGGAAGGACGCTGGAAAGCTCGTCGATCAGGCGCTCGATGGTGGCCGCTTCGTTGAAGATCGGGACCACCACCGACACGGTGGGACGTTCGGCGCGGCTCATGGGCGCAGCAGCTGCTGGAGCCCGGCGGCCAGCGCGGTTTCGAGCGGAGTGGTGAGCAGCAGATCGCCGCCGCGCATCTGGGACTGATAGTCGCTGAGCCGCGGATCCGCCGGGTCGACCAGGAGCAGGATCGGAACCGCGGTCAGGCTGGGCTGGGATCGCAGCAGCTGGTAGAGGTTGGCGCTGTCGATCAAGGCGGTGTCGCCGGTCATAACGATCAAGCGCGGCGGCATGCGGTCGATGATCAGGAGCGTCTCCGGTCCGTTATGGCTGCAGACCACGTCGAGCCCGGCCTGAGCCGCCAGCGGATCGAGCTGCTCGCGCAGGCCGGGATAGGGTTGGACCAGCAGCAGCGACTGCTGGCCCACCGGCGCCTCCTGGTCGCCGCGCTGGTCGATGTGGAACATCGACTTGGGGATCTCTTTGAGCGCGTGTTTGATCTCGGCCGCGATTTCGCTGACCCGCGCCGGGTGGCGAATGGTGCGCCGGGTGCTGTCGATCACCGCGATCGAAACGGTCATGATCGGATAGTAGGTCATCCGGCCGCGCCGATCGCGTTGCAGCAGATAACCGCGTTCCAAATCTTTGGGATCGTACAGAGTGCGGGCGGTTTGGTCGAACTCCCGGATCACGAACTGACAGACCGCTTCGATGCGCTCGGGGCTGGTGATCAGCAGGAAGTCGTCGCCTCCGATGTGCCCCAGAAAATCGTCGCGGTTGCCTTCCTTGCGCAGGGCTTGATCCAGGATCACCGCGGTCAGCGCGATCGCGTCGTCGCCGCGCGAGAAGCCGTAGGTGTCGTTGAACGCCTTGAAGTTGTCGATGTCGACATACCCGACCGCGAACGCCCGACCGGATTGAATCCGATCGGTCAGGTTCTGATCGAAGGCCAAGCGGCCGGGCAGCATGGTGCGCGGATGGGCCTCGATGTGCTCGCGCGAGCGGCGGATCAAGGAATCGACCCGAGCCAGCAGCTCGCGGAAGAAAAACGGCTTGGGCAGGTAATCCGCCCCGCCGACCTCGAAGCCGGTCTCCATGTCTTCGATGGCGCTGCGGCCGGTCAGGAACAGGACCGGAATGTGCGCGGTGTGGCGTTCGGCGCGCAGGGTGCGGCAGACCTGAAAACCGTCCATGCCGGGCAGGCGCACGTCGAGGATGATGAGCTGCGGCTGGCGCTCGCGGGCGGCCTGGATGCCGCTTTCGCCGTCGCTGGCGGTGATCACCTGGTAGCCCTGACGGGTGAGGGTGTTTTCGACCATCGCCAGCACCTCGGGGCTGTCGTCGATCACGAGGATGGTGTTCATGGCGATTCGGCTTCGGACCGGCATGAGCTTAGAGAAGGGAGACGCCGGTGGGCAAGCTTGGTTGTCGGCGCCTTTCGGAATCGATGCTTCCCGGGTGGAGCGTGCAAAGGGCTGCCGGCCGTGGAGTTGGCGGCTGGTCCGGCCGCTTTGGCGTGTCATCTTCGCTTGTCGGCTCGCCGGGTCGGTTGCCGATCAGCCTGAGCATAACACGAATATTATGAGTAAGTTATCTGGTGTTCCGGCCCGTGGCAGCGGGCTTGCTCCAGCCCTCCTCAGCCGGCCGGCAGCGGCCGGGAAAGGAGGAAGATTCAAATGGGGCATACCCGAAACGTGGTCGCGGCGATGCTGCTGGCGCTGGTCGCGCTGGCAGGATCCGCTCCGGCTCAAACCGAGGAGGCCGCTTCGGCCAAGGCCGACCCGCTCGAGGGTTCGGTGAACCTCAACACCGCCAGCGCCGACCAGTTGATGGTGCTGCCGCGGATCGGTCCGGCTTTGGCCCAGCGGATCATCGAGTACCGCACCAAGGCGGGCGGCTTCAAGAAGGCTGAGGAGCTGCTCCAGGTGCGCGGGATCGGCGAGCGCACCTTCGAGAGCTTCAAGGCTCATCTGGCGATCTCCGGACCGACCAACCTCAAGCTGAAAGGCTGACATCCGGCGGGCCGGCGCGCTTCCGGCGCCCGGCCCGCCGACCGCCATGGGAGCAGGTTCGGTGTGGAGCCGCAATCAGGCCGGCTGGAGTCTGCTGGAGGCCCTGGTCACTTTGCTGATCGCTGCCGCGGCCGCTTCGATGGCGGCGCCGGCGCTGGGCCAGTGGCAGCGCCGCGCGGCCTTGGCCGGCGGCGGCGCCCGGCTGGTGCGGGAAGTGCGGGAGCTGCGCTGGCGGGCGCTGGCCAACGGATGCTCCTTCGCCATGGTCTTTGAGCGCCGCGGCGAGCGATGGCGATACGGCTTGTATCGCGACGGCGACGGGGACGGAGTCCGCAGTGCGGATTTGGCTTCCGGCGTCGATCCGCTGGTGGATGGACCATTCGAGATCGGGCGCGAGCTGGGCCCGATCGACTTCGGCCTGCCCGGTCCGATCCCTCGGATTCCTCCGGCCGCGGGCGAGCTGAATCCGCGCGATCCGATTCAGCTCGGATCGACCGACATTCTGTCGGTCAGCCCGCTGGGCAGCTCGAGCTCGGGAAGCTTGTATCTGCTGGGTCCCGATGACCGAGTCCTGGGCGCGGTGATCTACGGTCCGACCGCTCGCGTGCGCCTGTGGAGCTACGACCCGGCCGCCCGGCGCTGGAGTCGGGTCGCTGGTCCGGGCGCGCCTTAGCCCGCATTTCTCGCAAGCCATCTACTGCGGCGACGTAATGCACGGTGTCTGCGGCGTTATGCTTGCCCGGCCTCATATCGAACGGGGCACTCCCCGTACCCCTCGACATACTGTCCAGTATGCCTGCGTCGGCCGGGCGGCGCATGCCTTGCAGCCACCGCACCTTACGCCGCCTCGCTACGATGGCTTGTGAGAAAGGCGGGCTTGCCCCACCCTCATTCCGGCGCAGGCCGGACCAGATGCTGAGGGCAGTGCCTGCTCTTGACGGCAGCGCCGAGGGCTCGATAGCGTGGCGCTTCGCCTCGAGACGGGTCCGACCCAGCTATGCGCAAATCGGCCGTGTTGATCACCGGCGCCGGCGGCGAAATCGGGCACGCGCTGCTCGCGCGGCTCGCCGCCGCCGAGGATCGCACTATCTTGACCCTCGATCTCAACCGGCTCGAGCCGGCGCAGGCCGAGTTGGTTCAGCGCGAGTTCGTCGGCTCGATTTTGGATGTCGGCATCTTGGAGCGGATCCTGGCCGAGTTCGAGGTCGACCGGATCTACCATCTGGCGGCGCTGCTCTCGACCCGGGCCGAGTTCACCCCGGTCACCGCCCACCAGGTCAACGTCGAAGGGACCCTCAATCTGCTCGAGTTCGCGCAGCGCCTGGGCGAGTCCCACGGCCGCCCGGTGGTGTTTCTTTATCCGTCGTCGATCGCGGTCTACGGCCTGCCCGATTTGAAAACCAAGGCCGGCGCCGGTCGGGTGACGGAGGACGACTGGAACCACCCCACCACCATGTATGGCTGCAACAAGCTGTACTGCGAGCAGCTCGGCCAGTACTACGCGCTGCATTACAAGCAGCTCGCCGCCGAGAGCCTGAGCGGCAAGGTCGATTTTCGCTGCGTGCGTTTCCCCGGCCTGATCTCGGCGCTGACGGTTCCCTCGGGCGGAACTTCGGATTTCGCTCCGGAGATGATCCATGCGGCGGTGCGCCGCCAGCCTTACGTCTGCTTCGCTCGTCCCGACACCCGAATTCCGTTCATGATCATGCCCGACGCGGTCGAGGCCCTGCTCCGCCTGGCCCAAGCGCCGCGCAAAAGCCTGACCCGCACCGCCTACAATCTCGGGGCGTTCTCGCCCTCCGCCGAGGAGATCCAAGCCACGCTGGCGCGGCTGCTTCCGGGCCAGCGCATCGGCTATCAGATCGACGCCAAGCGGCAGGGGATCCTCGACTCCTGGCCGCAGGATGTGAACGACGACTCGGCGCGCCGGGATTGGGGTTTCGATCCGCAGGACGATTTCGGGCGCGCCCTGAGCGAGGTTCTGATTCCAATCATCCGCGAGCGTTTTGGGTAGGGGACGCGACGGGCGCGCCCGCGCGGCCGAGGAGCATGAACCATGCGGCGCTTCTGGATCGATACCGACACCGCCTCGGATGACGCGGTGGCGATCTTGATGGCGCTGCGCTGGCCGGGCGTTCAGGTGGACGGGATCTCGGTGGTGGCCGGCAACGTGCCGCTCGAAATGGGATCGCGCAATGCCCGGACCACGGTCGAGCTCTGCGGCGCGGAGACGCCAGTGCACGAGGGCCTGGCGCGGCCGCTGCTGCGCGAACCGCGCTGGGCGCTGTTTTTCCACGGCCCCGACGGCATGGGCGGCATGAACTATCCCGCGCCCAAGCGTCCGCCGGCGTCGCGAGCGGCGCTGGCGGCTCTGATCGCGGCGGCCCGGGCGCATCCGGGCGAATACACCTTGGTCACTCTGGGTCCGTTGACCAACATCGCGGCCGCCTTGCGTCTAGCGCCCGACCTGGCCGGCTTGATCGGCATGTGCTACGTCATGGGCGGCGCGGCGGCGTGCCTGGGCAACATCACGCCGGCGGCGGAGTACAACATCTGGGTCGATCCCGAGGCGGCGCGGATCGTGTTCGATTCGGGCCTGCCGATCTTGATGGTGGGCTGGGAACACTGCCGCGGCGCGGCCAATCTGCTCGATGACGAAATCGAGCAGCTCCGGTCGCTCGGCACGCCCTACGCGGATTTCACCCTCGACTGCAACCGCTGCGCGCTGCAAGCCAGTCGCGAGTGGCTCGGCGATCCCGGGCTGGGGCTGCCGGACCCGGTCGCCATGGCAATCGCGTTGGATCCCGCGGTCTGCACCCGGCGCTCGCGCCACCACGTCGAGGTCGAAACCGCGAGCGAGATCACCCGCGGCATGACCGTGGTCGACGAGCTCGGGGTGCTGAAGCGCGCGCCCAATCTCGAGGTCTGCTGGGCGATCGACGCCGCGCGCTGGAAGTCGGTGCTGCGCCGCTGCCTGCAATAGGGCCTTCCAGCGCTACCTCGCTTACTTGCCCGGCTTCCGTCCTCGACCGCCGCCGCCGCCTGCTCCGCAGCCTGGAAAACACTCGTGCGTAAAATTCCGGATCTTTTGCGGTAGGATGCCATTGCAGCGCAATACGCACCCACGAGGGCGGTGGCTCGGATGAAGGACTATTGGGGTCAGGCGTCCATCTCCTCGGCTCGCGGCCGCGTCGCGGCCGATGGAGAGGGATTCCAAGCGGGCTCGGAGCCGGAGGGCTCCGAGTCGCTGCAGGCGGCCCTCTACCGCATTTCGGAGGTCACGCATTCGGCCGCCGACATGGATCAGCTCTACCGCGAAATCCATGCGATCGTCGGCGAGCTGATGTTCGCCGAGAACTTCTATATCGCGCTCTATGATCCGGCCAGGGATCTGCTCACCTTCCCGTATTTCGTCGACCAGTTCGACCCGCTGCCGGAGCCGCGCAAACCGGGCAAGGGATTGACCGAGCATGTTCTGCGCAGCGGCCGGCCGCTGCTGGCGCCGGAGCCCGAGTTCGAGACCATGGTGATGCGCGGCGAGGTCGAGCTGATCGGCGCGCCGTCGTTGGATTGGTTGGGGGTGCCGCTGCGCCGCGAGGGGACGACCATCGGCGTGCTGGTGGTGCAGAGCTATACCGAGGCCAAGCGCTACGGCGAAGCGGAGAAGGACATTCTGACGTTCGTCTCGCAGCATATTGGAGTGGCGCTCGAGCGCCAGCGCGCCAAGGACGCGATGCGGCGCTCGCTTTCGCTGCTCAAGTCGACCCTCGACTCGACCGCCGACGGGATTCTGGTGGTCGACCGTCAGGGCAAGATCGTCTCCTTCAATCGGCGCTTCGTCGAGATTTGGCGGCTGCCGAACGCGGTGATGGCGAGCCGCGACGACAGCCGGGCGCTGGCGTTCGTGCTCGACCAGCTCAAACACCCCGACGAGTTCATGCGCAAGGTGAACGAGCTTTACGCCGAGCCGGAAGCGCAGAGCTTCGACATCCTCGAGTTCAAGGACGGACGGGTCTTGGAGCGCTATTCGATTCCGCAGTGGCTCGACGGCAAAGCGGTGGGCCGGGTCTGGAGCTTTCGCGACGTGAGCGAGCACCGCGAGCTCGAGTCGCAGCTGCGCCAGGCCCAGAAGATGGAGGCGGTCGGGCGGCTGGCCGGCGGTGTGGCCCACGATTTCAACAACCTGCTCGGGATCATCCTGGGTCACAGTGCGCTGCTGTTGGAGCAGGACCGGATCGCGGTGCCGGAGCGGCGCCGGATCGCGGAAATCCAGCAGTCGGCCGAGCGCGGCGCCGCCCTGACCCGCCAGCTGATGGCCTTCGGCCGCGGCCAGCAGCTCCAAGTTCGGGTGCTCGACCTCAATACCGTGATCGGCGAGAGCGGCGCCATGCTGCGACGTCTGATCGGCGAAGACGTCGAGCTGGTCACCGATCTCGATCCGGCGCTGGGGCGAATCGAAGCCGATCGCAGCCAGATCGAGCAGGTGATCATGAATCTGGCGCTCAACGCGCGCGACGCCATGCCGCAAGGAGGCACCCTGCACATCCGGACCGGGAATGTGGAGGTCGACGAGGTGTTTGCTCGCCGCTACCCGCCGCTGCGCTGCGGCGGGCATGTCCAGATGGTGATCAGCGACAGCGGAACCGGGATCAAACCGGAGTGGATGGCGCATATCTTCGAGCCTTTCTTCACCACCAAGGAGCTGGGCAAAGGCACCGGGCTGGGGCTGGCCACGGTGTACGGGATCTTGTGCCAGAGCGGCGGACACATCGCGGCCCACAGCGAGCTCGCCCACGGCACCGTGTTCGAGATCTACCTGCCGCGGGTCGATGCCCCGGTCGAGAGCGCAGCGGCCGAGGACCGCAGCGCCGTCCCCGGCGCCGGATCGGAGACTTTGTTGCTGGTCGAGGACGAGGGCCTCCTGCGTGATCTGACCGCCGAGCTGCTGGAGGCCGAAGGCTACCGGGTGCTGCGGGCCAGCGACGGAGCCGAGGCGCTGGCGGTTTTTTCCCGCCATCCTGGCGGCATCGATCTGCTGATTACCGACGTGGTGATGCCCGGAATCAGCGGCGCGCAGCTGGCCCAGCAGCTGCTGGCGCGCCAGCCGGGCATGAAAGTGATGCTGGTCTCCGGCTACTCCGATACCGCGCTTTCGGTCCGCGCCGGGCACGAGCTCGGCTTTGCGTTCGTGCAAAAGCCGTGTCCGCCGTCCGAGCTGCGGCGCAGAGTACGCGAGCTGCTGGATGCGCCGGGGCCGTGCCCGGCGGCGGATCTGGCGCCGTCTGCCAGCGGGCGTGGGGGAGTGCCCCCACTTTCCACGCAGAAGCGTTGAATATTCAGGAGGTGCCGCGCGCGGCGTCGCGGACGCGGCGCATCAGCCGATCGTCGTCGGCGCGGGTGAAGCGCCGCTGCTCGAGCCAGCGAGTCAGCCGCTCTCTTTCCGGGTGATCGGGACGCACCACGTTGTAAAGATAGTTGAGGCCGCGGGTCGCCGCCTCTTTCTCGAGCTGATCGAGGATGAACCCGCCGATGCCTTGCTGCCGGGCGGCCGGATCGACCGCCAGAAGGACCTCGGCGTCACCCCAGGTGGTGTCCATCCAGCCGTAGCCCGCGACCGCGCCGTCCTGCTCGACCCGCCACCACTCGCCCGGGATCAGATCGCCGCTCGGCAGCGGCGCGAGCTCGAAAGTGCCGGGCGGCGCGGCGCCAAGGATCCTGGCTTTGTCGGCGTCCCAGCGCGGCGCCGGTTCGCGAATCCACGCGAGCTTCATGAGCGTTCGATCTTAGCACCCGCGCGCGCATCGAATCCAAGCGCCGCGCGCCGGCCGCGCCGGCCCTCAAGCGGTCGCCGCGGTCGCGAGCTCCGCGATCGGACGCCGGCTGTGCCGCGCGGCGACCTCGGAAACGAACCAAACCGGACAGATGGACTGGTGCAGGATCTCGCAGGAGGTGGCGCCGCTGAGCAGCCGGGCCCATACGCTCTTGGCATGGAGCCCCAACAGGATCAACTGGATGCCGCGCTCCTGCGCGTGGCGCAGGATCTCGCCGGCCGCGGGGCCGAGCCGGACCGCGACCCGGGTCCGGGGCTCGAGCCGAATCGGGATCATCTCGTGGAGCCGCTGGCGCGCGCTCTCCAGCCGCTGCTCGCGATGCTCGCGGACGTTGAACCGAGTTCCGTGGCGCAGATCATCCCAGCAGATCCGGCCCTCGACGCAAAGCAGCTCGAAGTCGAACGGGAAGAAGTCGCCGAGCTCAAAGGCGTAGTGCAGCGCGCGCAACGCGTGCTCGGTGCCGTCGATCGGAACCAGGACCGGGATCCGGTTCTTGCACCGCGGCCCCAGATCCGGCAGCACGATCCGATCGCCGGCGTCCCGGGTGGTGAGCACCGGGCAGCGGGCCCGCAGCACGATGCGCTCGGTGACCGGTTCGTGGTCGGGGGTGCGGCCGTCGTGGGTGGCCATGACGATCAAATCGGATGGCAGGCGGTCCGCCAAATAGAGGATGGAATCCCCCAGCGGGGCCTTCGAGATCTTGGATTCGACTGTCAGGCCGGGCGGCAGCTGACCCATCAGCTCTGCCAAAACTCGTTCGGCGTGGGCTTGTTTGGCCTGCTCTTCGGAGGCGTGCGATTCGCTCCACATCCAGCCGGCTCCCAGGCACGGCGGCGGGACCGATTCGAGATCGTGGTGCAGCACCAGGCGGGCTCCGGTGCGCTGGCAGATCTGGGTGGCGAGCGCCAGCTCGCGCCGCGAGCTGGCGGAGAAGTCCACCGGACACAGGACGGTTCGGATCGGCGTCATGCTCGACCTCCATGGCCGCCATCGGGCCGATGCAGCATCCGCTCGGCGGCCGGCCGCGGAGCGATCGGGCAGCCCCCATCAGCCACGAGGCTCCGATCATCCATAGCCGCCAAGCTGACTCTGCAACCTCGGTGCCGGGCTGCCAGATGGAGGAGCCGCGTTTCGGAGTCGATAGAGTCCTTCTGCGGTTGAAACCGGGGACTCCTTTCGTACAAACGGATCGGTCGTCTGTGACATTCCGGCAATCCAACGCCCCAAATCTGGCTAACTTGGATAAGGCTCGTAGGGGCTGGAGGGAACCTCCCCCACAGCCGCTGGCAGACGGTGCCGTATCCGCCGCCGGTGCACAGCGCAGTGGGCGGTGGAGAGGGTGCCGGATGCGAGGCGGGCGATGCGAGGGCGACGGAAGCGTACTGAAAGGTACGCTGGAGGAGCGCGAGTGAGCCCAACGAAGCAGACGGCGCCCTATCCGCCGCCTTACTACTCGAGGACGTGGATGTTCTTCTTGCGACACATCTCCTTGAGGATCTTGGGCCAGACCGTGACGCTGACTTCGCCGAGATGGGC
>DASWHO010000413.1:0-7305 GCA_036398155.1 Acidobacteriota bacterium | reverse complement strand
GCACGCGCGCGCCTCTGCGCTGCGCGGCGCGCCCGCAGGGAGGCGCGCGGCGGTTTCAATCGATCCAGCGCGCGCCGTCCCCGGGCAGGGAGGCCGGCCACCCCGCCGGAACCAGCACGGCCCTCGCAGCGAGAAACGGGGACAGGTAGCGAATTCCCGGAGGCGCCGTAACACGAGCGGTCATCCGTGCTGGGAATTCGTACCAGTCCCCGTTTCTCTCCGACGTCCCCGGACGGGGAGGTCGGCCACCGCGCTGGAACCGGCATCGCGCCCGCAACGAGAGAACGGGGAGCGCCGGGCGGCCCCGGGGGCGCGACTGGAATCCTCCGCGCCGGCTTGGCACAATAGGGGGCATCCTGGTGCGCCGATGAGACCGGTATCGATTGCCAGCGCGCTGCTGATGGCGGCGGTCCTTGCGCCGCCGGCGCGCGGCGACGTTCCGCCGCCGGCCGAGGACCTCCCCGAGCTGACCCAGAAATGGCGCGAGCAGTACGTGCGCTGGATCATCAGCGACGAAGAGCGCGCCGAATTCGACGCCCTCCAGAGGGACGCCGACAAGCTGCGCTTCATCGAATGGTTCTGGCTGCGGCGCGATCCGAGCCCGGGCACCGCGGCCAACGAGTTCCGCGAAGAGCACATGCAGCGCTTCCAGTACGCGGTCAAAAACTTCGGCGCCGGCAAGCCCGGCTGGGCCACCGAACGGGGCCGGATCTACATCCTGTTCGGACCGCCGAACCAGATTCAGCGCAACCCGATGGGCCGCAGCGGCTACGAACGGCCCAGCGAGATCTGGACCTACAACAGCCTGCCCAACCAGCAGCTGCCCGGCAGCCTCGATTTGAGCTTCGTCGACTTCAGCGGCAGCGGCGATTACCAGCTGGTCTCCTCGATCGATCAAACCGCCCCGGTGCGCGACGCCTTCGGCACCTTGGTGATGAGCCAGCTGGAGGCAACCGCGCTGCGCCGCGCCGGCGAGGTGCGCAGCGCGGAGCAGCTCGCCGAGCCCGGCATCGAGCGCGCCATCACCGATCCGGCCGGCGCAGCCCACAACTTCTTCGAGTTCCAGCGCATCCTCGAAGAGGTGCGGCGCTCGCCGACCCTCGACCTGCCGCCGCTCACCGAAGTGATCAAGAGCAAGGTCTCGTTCGACCCGATGGCGATTCAGGTGCGGGCCGACGCCTATCGCGACAAAGAGGCCCAAGCCTACCTGCCGGTCACCTTGGCAGTCCCCTACCATGAGCTCAAAGCGCGGGACGTGGTCAGCTCGATGTTCTACAGCTTCGATCTGGTGGCCGAGCTGCGCACGCCCGAAGGCGAGCTGGTCGCCCAGCACCAGGATCAGATCCACGCCGAGTTCCAGCGCGACCGTTACGGCGAAATCCAGCGCCAGTCCTATCTCTATCAGTTCAACTTGAGCGCCGCGCCGGGCCGCTACCAGCTCCAGGTGGTGGTGCGCGACAACATCGGCGAAAAGGTCGGCACCGATCGGCAGGCGCTCGAAGTGCAGGATTTCTCCCGCCCGGGTCTGTCGCTGAGCTCGATCACTTTGGCCGAGGCGCTCTACCAGCTGCCCGATCAGCGCTGGCGCGAGGTCGAGGAGAAAGAGCCGTTCCGTTTCGGCGACACCAAGGTGGTGCCGAGCTTGGACCGGCGCTATCCGATCGACCAGCGGATGGGCTGGTATTTTCAAGCCTACGGGTACGCGCTCGATCCCGCAGCGCAGCGCGGCTCGCTCCGGGTCGAGTACTTCGTGCGGCGCCGGGGCGGCCACTTGGTCACCAAGGTGCCTTCGAGCTACCTGTCGGCCTCCGACCGCGGCCAGCTCGGAATCCAATCGGTCTTGGAGCTCCGCGGGCTGGTGCCGGGCTCCTACACGCTGGTGGCGGTGGTGGAAGATCTGGTGACCAAGCAGACCGCGCGCACCAGCGCCGATTTCGAGGTCTATGATCCGGCCGCCCTCGCCCCAACCGGCTCCTGAACCAACGTCCCTCTCGGTCGCGGCCGGACTGCTGATCCTGACCTTGGCCGTGTTCGGCCAGATCCTGACCCACGAGTTCGTGTTCGATGATCTGGGCCTCGTGGTGCGCAACCCGCTGGTCCACGATTTGAACCGGCTGCCGGAGCTGCTCGGCGCCGACTACTGGAGCTTCACCGGCCATCCCAGCGGGCTCTACCGGCCGCTGGTGCTGCTGAGCTTCGCGCTCGAGCACGCGATCTTCGGGCTCGAGCCGCTCGGTTATCACGCCGCCAACCTGGCGCTCCATGCCGCCGTCGCGTGGCTCGCTTTCGGCGTGGTCGTCAAGCTGACCGGCGACGGCCGGCTCGCGCTGCTGGCCGCGCTGCTGTTCGTGCTGCATCCGGTTCACGCCGAAGCGATCGCTCCGGTGGCGGGCCGCTCCGAGCTGCTCGCCGCGTTCTTTTTCTTGCTGGCCTGGAACAGCCACTTGCAGGCGCTCTCTGGCGGCCGGCGCTGGGCGGTGCTCGGGTGGCTCGCGTTTTTCGCCGCCCTGCTCAGCAAGGAGAGCAGCGTGCTGCTGCCGGCCGCGCTGCTGCTGGGCGACGCCGCGCGCGCGGCACCGCGCGCGGCGCTGCGCGAGCTCGGCCTCCGGATCGGCGCGGAGATTCGCGGCGGCTGGAGACGCTACGCCGCCTACGCGGCGCCGCTGCTCGCGGCGCTGGCGCTGCGCACCTACGCCCTGGGCGCGCCGCTCAAGCCGGCCGGCATGGCGATCGGATTCGTCGAAAACCCCTTGATCGCGGCCGGCCCGTGGGAGCGGCTTTGGACCGGCTTCAAGCTGATCGGGCTCTATTTGCTCAAGCTGCTCGTGCCGCTGCGCCTGACCAGCGACTACTACTTCGATCAGATTCCGCTGGCCCGCGGCCCGTTCGAGCCGGCGGTGCTGGCTTCGCTGCTGGCGCTGGCCGGCCTGCTCGCGCTGGCCTGGAATTGGCGCAGCGGGTTCGCCGCCCTCGGTCTGGTGTTTCTGCTGCTGACCCTGCTGCCCTACTCCCAGTGGCCCTTTCTGACCGGCAGCCTGTTCGCCGAGCGCTTCCTCTACTTGCCGTCCTTGGGATTCTGCCTGGCCCTGGCCGCCGCGCTGCAGCGGCCGATGCGAGCCTGGCGCGCGGCGATCGCCCTGCTGCTGCTCTGCTACGCAATCCAGGCCGCTTGGGCGACCCGGTTCTGGAACAGCAATCAAACGCTGTTCGCTCACGCGGCGGAGGTTTCTTCCCGCAGCGCCACCGCCCAGCTCAACTACGGGCTCGAGCTGATCGAGAACGGGCGCGATGCCGAGGGCGCCGAACGGCTGCGGCGCGCGCTCGCGATCTATCCCAACATCGGACCGGCCCACGTGGCGCTGGCAGACGCTCATTTGCGGTTGGGCCGGATCGAGACGGCAGAGGCGAGCTACCGCCGCGCGCTGCGCCGCGGCGCCGACCCGGCCGTGGTCTACGGTCAGCTCGGCCTGCTCGCCGAGAAGCGCGATCAGCTCGGCTCGGCTGAGGCCTGGCTGCGGCGCGCGCTGGCGAACGATCCGGCCGCGCGCGAGCCGCGCCGCCGGCTGGCCGCGGTCTTGGTCGAGCGCTCGTTTCGAGCGCTGCAGAGCGGCGAGCTCCAAGCCGCGCAGGGCCGGGCCGAGGAGGCGCTGCGGCTCGCGCCGGACAACTGGCGCGGCTGGGAGGCGAGCGGCCTGGTCTTGGAGCAGCTCGGTCGCAGCGCCGAAGCCGAGTCGTCCTACCGCCGCCTGATCGAGCTGCGCCCGCAGTACGCCCGCGGCCGGATCCACCTCGCGGGCGCCTACATCGCTCAGGGGCAAGACTCACAGGCCGAGCGCGAGCTGCGCGGCGCCTTGGAGATCGATCCCGACCTGCCGGATGCCCACTACGGGCTGGCGCTGGTGCTCCTGCGCCGGGGACAAAAACTGCCGGCTCTCGAGCAGCTCAGAATCGTTATCTCGTTGAGCCCAAAGTTCCAGCCCGCCTACCAAGCGGCGATCCAAATACTTGAATCGCTACCGGCGAGCGAAAACACGACCCAAGAGGCGCAAAAGCTGCGCCAACGCCTCAATGCCCTCTTTACAACCACAAAGCAGTTGCGCTAATCTCGGCGCCATCGCAGGGAATCGTCCGTGCGTTCACGAGCTGTTTACAGACAATTGGCAACCCGCTTACATCGGTTTTCCAGATTGTGCCTCTTCAGGATCGACCTAAGCTGCTGAGCTGCCCGCCGAAGGCAGCTCGGCTCAATCAGGGGACACCGGGGTGGTGTTCGAACCGTTTCGCTCCAACAGGGTAAGGAGGAGAAAGCATCGATGGGCAAGAAACTTTTTTGGGCTATAGGACTCGCGGTAGCTTGCTTGGTTGCGGCGGCGCCCAGCGCGCTGGCGCAATCCGAAGCCACCACGGGTCGGATTCAGGGGACCGTCTTGGACGAGAGCGGCGCGGTGCTGCCGGGCGTTCAGGTTGACCTGGTCAAGCCGAATACCGGATACACCCGCACGCTCTTCACCGATGAAACCGGCAAGTACTTCGCGGCCTTGCTGCCTTTGGGCGACTATGTGGTCACCTTCAAGCTCGAAGGCTTCGCCACCACCACCCGCGAGGGCGTCTATCTGTCGATCGGCCAGAGCCTCAACATCGACGCGACGCTCAAGCTCGCCAGCGTCGCCGAAGCGGTCACGGTGACCGCCGAAGCGCCGCTGGTCGAGGTCAACACCACCAACGTCAGCGCGACGATCAGCACCAAGGAGATCGAGAACCTGCCGATCGACGGCCGCGACTTCGTCGACTTCGCCCTGCTCACCGGGCAAGCCAACATCTCGCCGGGCCGCGAGGGCATCAGCGTCGGCGGATCGCGCTCCACCTCCGGCACCACCACCGCCATCGACGGCGCGGACGCCAGCAACACCTTCTTCGGCGGCCAGCTCGGCGGCACCCGGCCGCCGTTCACTATCAGCCAGGAGTCGGTACGCGAGTTCCAGGTCATCACCGGCGGTTACAATGCCGAGTTCGGCCGCAGCGCCGGCGGTCTGATCAACGTGGTGACCAAGTCCGGCACCAACGAGCTGCACGGCGGCTTCCACTACTTCGTGCGCAACAACGACCTGGCTTCAGACGAGAATCGTTCCGCCATCGGGCAGGAAAACCTCCCGATCGGCGAGTTCCATCAGTACCAGTACGGCGGCAGCTTCGGCGGCCCGATCGTGCGCGACAAGGCGCACTTCTTCGGCTCGATCGACATCCAGGACCGCAGCGACGTACAGCGCACCGAGGTCGACCCCAACTCGCCGATGTCGGCGGCCGGCCGCGCGTTCTTCGAGAGCATGGGCTTGGTCGGACCGCTGGATCGCACCGACGACAACTTGGTGTTCTTCGTCAAGGTCGATACCCAGCTGACCCAGGACCAGAGCCTGACCGCCCGCTTCAACTACAGCGACAGCGAGCAGGTCAACGGCACCAACACCGGCGGGGTGCTCAACCGCGGCACCGACAACAACGGCCTGGAGCTGGCCGAGACCGCCACCTTCGTCGGGCAGCACACCTGGCTCTTGAGCGACAAGACCTTCAACGAGTTCCGCTACAACTACACCTTCGAGGATCGGCCGCGAGAGATCGCACCGAACCCGAGCTACGAGGCCGAGATCCAGCTCTCCACCGACCGCTTCACCTTCGGCAAGGTATCGTTCCTGCCGATTCCGTTCGACCTCAAGCGCCACCAGATCACCGACAACTTCAGCTACTTGTTCGGCAACCACGACCTCAAGATCGGGGTCGACGCCAACCTCACCGACGCGAGTCAGACCTTCCGCGGCTACTACACCGGCCGCTTCCGCTACAACACCTATGAGGACTTCGTCGCCGGCAACTACTTCGAGTTCATCCAGTTCATCGGCCTGAACGGCCTGTCGACCGAAGAGGCGAGCACGATCACGATCCCGCAGAACGAGTATGCCTTCTACGTCCAGGACACCTGGAAGCCGAAGTCCAATCTGACCCTCAACTACGGTCTGCGCTGGGAGGGGTTGTACCAGGAGGACGGCCGCACCAGCCCGCTGCGCGACGACATCGGCGTGCTCAACGACGACACCAACAACTGGGCGCCGCGCTTCGGTGCCGCCTGGGATCCCAACAACGACGGCAAATCGGTGGTGCGGTTCGGGACCGGGATCTTCTACTCGCGCATCCCCTCACTGCTGCTGGCCCAGCCGCTGCTCAACAACGGCGTTTCCGGCGCGCGGGTCTCGTTCCGCAGCCCCAACGACGTCGGCGCACCGCAGTGCAGCCTGGCATCCTGCAATGTCCTGCCAGATCCGCTGCCGGATCCACCGCCGCCGGGGGTCGTGATTCCCACCGTGTTCGATATCGCCACCTTGGATCCCGACGTGAGGATCCCGCGCACCTGGCAGGCCAACATTGGCTACGAGCGTGAGATCGCGCCGGATATCGCGGTTTCGGTCGACTACAATTACGCCCGCACCGAAAACCTGCAGCGCATTCGCAATCTCAACTTGATGGCGCCGGTCGAAGGCGCCGGACCCGGCGGCCGGCCGCTGTTCAACCGCAGCGTTCGGGTCGATCCCAACTTCGGCCTGATCCTGCAATCGACCATGGACGCCGAATCGCGCTACCACGCGGTGGTGTTCGCGCTCAACAAGAAGTACAGCAACGGCTATCAGTTCCAGATGAACTACACCTGGTCGCGCGACAAGGACAACGACAGCAACGAGCGCAACGCCTCGGGGATCAACACCGAGAACCAGTTCGACCTCGACAACGAGTATGCCCTGTCGGACAAGGACCGCACCCACAAGTTCGTGTTCAGCGGCATCTATGAGCCGTTCTGGGGCATCCAGCTCAGCACCATCGTGGTGGTCCTGAGCGGCGGGCCCTACACCGCCTGCACCAACAACGACGCCAATGGCGACGGCAACCGTTTCTGCAGCGGCGCGGTGGCGCTCGACCGGCCGTGGTCGGGCGGGCAGCCGGTCTTCGGCCGCAACAGCGAACGCCAGGACCGCTTCTTCAACTGGGACATCCGGATCGCCAAGAGCTTCGATCTGGGTCCGGCCGGCAGCGTCGAAGGGCTGTTCGAGGTCTTCAACCTGACCAACGAGGCCAATCCGTTCACCACCAACACGATCTACGAAAACACCCCCGGTGGCACGCCGCTGACCAGCTTCGGAGTCAACAACCGCGTAACCACCGAAGTTCGGCGCATGCAGCTCGGCGTCCGCTACGTTTTCTAGATTCGCTCAGCTCGAACATCAGAGCGCCCGGCCCAAATGGGCCGGGCGCTTTTTTGCT
>DASWHO010000412.1:0-20004 GCA_036398155.1 Acidobacteriota bacterium | reverse complement strand
ATGGCCGTTACTGAAGCTCAAGTTCGAGAGGCGCTGTCGCGGGTGATCGAGCCCGAGCTGCACCGCGATCTGATCACCCTCGACATGGTGCGCGACATCCGGATCGAAGATGCGGATGTCACCTTCACGATCGTTCTGACCACTCCGGCGTGCCCGCTGAAGAAAGAGATCGAAGCCAGCGCCCGCGGCGAGCTGAGCCGCATCGCCGGCCTCGGATCGGTCACGGTGCAGTGGGACGCCAAGGTGCCGCAGCATCGCGGCGGCGGATCTGGCAAGCAGGCGGTGCCCGGGGTGTCCAACATCTTCGCCGTCACCAGCGGCAAGGGCGGGGTCGGCAAGACCACCATCAGCGTGAATCTGGCGGTGGCGCTGGCCCAGAGCGGCGCCAAGGTCGGGATCTGCGACTGCGACATTTACGGCCCCAACGTCCCTTTGATGATGGGGATCCACGGCACGCCGCGCGCCGCAGGCAACCGCATCGTGCCGATGGTGAACTACGACGTGAAGATCATGTCGATGGCGTTTCTGACCGGCGAGGACACGCCGCTGATTTGGCGCGGTCCGATGGTGCACAGCGCGATCCGCCAGTTCCTGTTCCAGACCGATTGGGGCGAGCTCGATTATCTGGTGATCGATCTGCCGCCCGGCACCGGCGACGCCCAGCTCACCTTGGTGCAGGCGGTGCCGCTGATGGGCGGACTGGTGGTCACCACGCCGCAGGATGTTTCGCTGCTCGACGCCAAGAAGGCGATCATGATGTTCCGCCAGGTCAACGTGCCGGTGCTCGGCATCGTCGAGAACATGAGCGGTTTCGCCTGCCCGCACTGCGGCACGGTCAGCCCGATCTTCTCGGAAGGCGGCGGCCGCCAGACCGCCGAAAAGTACGGCGTGCCGTTTCTGGGCGCGGTCCCGATCGAGCTCGAGGTTCGCTCCGGCGGCGATGAGGGGCGGCCGATCGCCCTGCGCGAGCCGCCCAGCGCCGCGGCGCAGGCGCTCCAAGAGCTGACGCGCCGGACCGCGGCCCAGATCAGCGTGCAGAACTTGACCGGCGCGCCGCTGCCGGTCATTCAGTAAGATAGACCGTTGTGCGCGTGCCAGCCAGAATCTTGTTCTCGTTGCGCAAAGATCGGGCACCGCGTCACCCGCAAGCATCGGGCGCGAGGCGCCCGCGGGAGCGCGAGGGCGGAGCCCTCGCTCTAGTAAGATAGGACGCTTGCCGCTTGGCCGGTGGGGCCGCTTTGCGCCCGATGTCGTCCGACTCGAACGCATCCGATTTCGAGCTCGGCGCGATGATTCTGGCGGCGGGGCGCGGCGAGCGGCTGCGACCGCTCACCTCGGTGCGCGCCAAGCCGGCCTGTCCGATCGGCAACTGGCCGCTGATTTGGTACGCGCTGCGTTTTGTTCGGCGCCAAGGGTATGAGGCGGTTGCGGTCAATCTGCACCACCTCTCCGGCTCGATCCGGCGGGCACTGGCGCCGGCGCAAGCCTGGGGACTTGCGGTCCACGCGGTCGAGGAGCCGGTTCTTTTGGGTACCGGCGGGGGACCGCGAGCGCTGTGCGACCGGTTCGGCGCCGGCCCGCTGCTGCTGCTCAACGGCAAGCTGCTGCTCGGAGGGGATCTCCAGGCTGCGCGCCGCCGCCATCTCGAGAGCGGCGCCGCAGCAACCCTGTTCGTCTGGCCCAACCTCGACCCCATGCGCTACACCAGGCTGCTGTGGGACGAATCCACCAACCGGCTCGAGCGCTTCAGCTTCGCCAGGGAGCGGCGGCCGAACGGTGCCGAGCCCGAGGGCTGGATGTTCACCGGGGTCCAGTTTCTGAGCCCGGCCCTGCTCGAGCGGCTGCCGGCCGGCGCGCCGTCCGATCTGGTGACCGGTCTCTACGTTCCGCTGCTGCGCGAAGGCGCCCTGATCCGGATCGAGCCGTTTCCCGGCCCTTGGTGCGAAGTCAGTGATCCGGGCGCGTACTTGGGCGCCCATCAGTGGCTGCTGGACGGACGGTTGGGTGCGCACGGGCCGGCGCTGACCGCCGGCAACTGCGTGGCCGAAGAGGTGAGCATCGACTCCAGCGCCGAGCTGAGCCGCTGCACTGTGGGCCGGCGATCGGTCGTTCGAGCCCGGGCGCGCCTCGAGCGCTCGGTGCTTTGGGAGGATGTCGAGATCGGCTCGGGGTGCGAGCTGCGCGATGCGATCGTGACCGCGGGAGCGCAGTTGCCGGAGGGATGCCGGATGGAGCGCCAGATCGCGCTGGCGGGTCCCAACGGCGGCCTGCAGTTCTTTCCATTGGATTCGGGGATAACCCGCCGTGGAGCCGGCTGAGCGCGCGCGCGCCTTCGCTGCCGCCCGGCTCGGCGCCGGCCGGCTGACGCCGCTCGCCGGCGACGCGTCGACCCGCAGCTTTTGGCGCTGGCGCCGGGGGCGGCGGCGCGCGGTGCTGATGCTGTTTCCGGCCGGAGATTCCAAGCAGCTCGAGGCGACGCTGGCGGTTCACCGGCTGCTCATTCGCGCCGGCCTGCCGGTGCCGCGAATGCTCGGCAAGGATGCGGCCGCGGGCGTGCTGGCGTTCCAAGATCTGGGTGATACCACGCTGCAGCATTGGGTTCGGAGCCATGGCGCAGCGGCGGCCGAACAGTGGCTGGAGCGCGGGCGCAGGCTCATTCATCGGATCCAGGCCCTGCCGGCGCCGCGCATTCGGGCTGCGCTGCCGGCGTGTCCGGAGCTCGCGCCGCTGCGTTTTCGCTTCGAGCTCGAGTTCTTCCGGCGTCACTACCTGGCCGGATGGCTTGAGCGGAGCGTGTCGCGCGGTAACGGCGCGCGGCTGGATCACTGCTTCGATGATTTGTGCTCCGAGCTCGCCCGGCAGCCGCGGGTGTTCTGCCATCGCGACCTCATGAGCCGAAATCTGATGATTTGTCGCAACCGTCTTTGGATGCTGGATTTCCAAGATGCCCAATGGGGCCCTTACAGCTACGACCTGGCGTCCTTGCTGTTTGACAGTTCGTCGCGGCAGGGGGTCAGCGGCCGGGCCGCCCTGACCGCGCGGTTTCTGGGCCGCTGGAACCGGGCCCGCCAGGGGCCGGGCCGGCCGCGGCGCGCATTCGAGCTCGACCTGCATCGCGCCGGGCTGCAGCGGAATCTAAAGGAGCTGGGCACGTTCGCGGCCCAGGCGTTGGTCTGGGGCCGAAAGGGGTATATGAGGCACGTTCCCCGCGCCCGCCGCAACATCGTGGGCCATCTGAGGAGGCTGTCTGAAGGGCCCGAGCTAGCATCGCTCTTGCACCGCTTGGGTGTGCTGGATGGTTAACAAACAGGCTTTGACAGTTCACAACTAACTCGGTACGATGCAAACAGTTTCCAACAACAACCGAGTTTCTTCCTCGGAGAATTCCGACCCCAATCCCTATGAGCAGACATTCCCGTGTTGTTCAAGCGCTGGTCCTGGCTGCCGGAAACGGCACCCGTCTCGGGCTGGAAGGGCAGGCCTATCCCAAGCCGCTTGCTCCCTTGGACGGCGAGCCGCTGCTGCGCCGGATTCTGGAACTGGCCGAAAGCGCCGGAATCGAGCGTTTCGTCATTACCACCGGCGGCTTTGACCGCGAGCTCAGAGACACCTTCGAGCCCGACCGCGGCTCGGGCCGGGTTTGTTTCGAGTTCAATCCCGACTACCAGCTTTCCAACGGGCTCTCGGCGCTGCGCGCCGAACCGGGCTGCGATCCTCGGTTCGCCTTGCTCATGGCGGACCATCTGTTTGATCCCAACGTCCTCAGGCAGATGCTCGAGCACCGGTTGGACGACGGCGAGTGCTTGCTTGCGATCGATCGCAAGATCGGCGCGTGCCCCGATCTGGCGGACGCCACCAAGGTGCAAACGCGCGGCGGCAAGGTGCTCGCGCTCGGCAAGGGCCTGAGCGGCTACGACGCGCTCGATACCGGGTTGTTCGTGTGCTCGGCGAGTCTGTTCGAAGCGCTGCGCGCGGCGCGGCGCGGCGGCGACTGCTCCTTGAGCGACGGCATGAATCAGCTGGCGCAGCGCGGACGGCTGCGGGCTTTCGAGATCGGCGCGGCCCGCTGGCTCGATATCGACACCCCGGCGGCCTTGGAGCAGGCGGCCGTGCTGTGGCGGCAACTCCAACCCCGTTCACTCGCCTCGGCGGCGCTCTGACATGGCCAAGGTCCATGTGCTGCGCCGCTGGGCGCTCAGCTTCGGTCTGATCGCGTTCGCGGCCCTGCTGATCCGCGAAGGTCCCGAGCTGCATAAGATCCATCTGCGCGGTCTGGGCTGGGCGGTGGCCTTGGTGCTGGTCTCCAATCTGCTGTGGCACGCCCTGCGGACGCTCTCCTGGCAATACGCCTTGACCGGGTCCGGAAGACCGCGCTTCCACGAGCTGTTCTGCGCGCGCCTGGCCGGGGAGGCCATCGGGTACCTTTCGTTCGCCTCGGGTCTCTTGGGCGAGCCGGTCAAGGCGCTCCTAGTGCAGCATCGCACTCCCGCCAGCTCGAGCTTGGCGGCGCTGGCCGCGGAGCGGGCGATCTACATGATCTCGGGTTTGGCGTTCATCGCCCTCGCGATCCTCGGCGCCGGCCGCCAGTGGCTCCACGGGATGGCCGCGCCATGGTTGGCGTTGATCGTGCTCGCGGTGCTGCTCGCTTGGTCGGCCCTGCTGGTGGTGGTCGCCCAGCTCCGGCTGCGTTTTCTGAGCGGGTTGCTCCGCGTCGTGAGCCAGCGCCGCTCCGGGCTGTGGCGCCGCGCTTGGGCCGGCGCGCGGCACTTCGAGGACTATCTGTTCGAGCTCTATGCCACCCACAAGAGCCGATTGGCGATCATCGCGCTGCTGAGCCTGCTGGCTTATCTGGTCGGCTGCCTCGAGATCGGCTTGTTGTCGGCGACCTTGGGCGTCGGGCTGCGCTTTTCACAAATCGTGCTGATCGAAGCGGTGAGCAAGCTTTCGAATCTGACCAACCTGTTCATTCCCGGCGCGATCGGGGCCTATGAAGGCGGTCACGCCTTGGTCTTCTCCGGGCTCGGCTTGGGCTCGACCCTGGGTTTGGGGCTCGCCCTGCTGCGCCGCGTTCGGGCGCTCTTGTGGGTTGGAGTGGGCCTGGTGCTATTCTGGGTGCTGCATCGATCCGAAAGTCAGCTCGCGGCCGCCTCGCGACCGGCGAGCACCTGAAACGTCATGCTGGGCATCGTTTATCTGCCGAAGCTCGAACCTGAAGCGCCGAATCCGGCGGTGGATCGAGTCGCCGGTCTGGTGCCGCTGCGGCGCTTGGCGCTGACCTTGCACTCTGCGGGCTGCGACCGGGTCTGGGTGGTGACCGAGGAGCCGCCCCAGAGCCGGGTGGCGCAGGCGCTGCGGGGCATTCCGGAGCTGGAGCTGCGCGCGGGAGGTGCGGAAGCGCTGGCCGATCTGCTGGGCGACGCGGAGCTGACCCAGCAGCCGATCGTGCTGGCCGATGGCCGGATGTTCATCAGCCGCTTCCTGCCGGCCGGCTTGAGTCAGGTCGCGGGCGAAGGCTCGGCGGCGGCGATCGATGCCGCAGGCCGCGCGACGGCAATCGCTTGGCTGCGCGCTGCGGCCAGCGCCGCGGTGGCGCACCGCTTGCGCAGCGCTCCCGGCGGCGGAATCGCGCCGGCGCTGGCGGCGCTGCTCGAGCGCGGGCTCGCGAGCGCCTATCGACCCGAATTCCCGGAGTTCGCCGCTCAGGTCGAGAGCCGCTCCGACCTGATCGCGGCCACCCGCAAGCTTTACCGTTCGATCTACAAGCCGACCGACAATCTTTACGCGCGGATGAACCGCAGGATCTCGCTCCCGCTTACCCGGCTGCTGCTTCCGACCCCGATGACCGCCAACTGGATGACCGTCCTCACGCTGGGCGTCGGGGTCGCGGCCGGCCTGCTGATGGCGCGCGGCGAGTACTGGGGGCTGGCGCTGGGCGCGGTGTTGTCCTGGCTGGCGGCGGTGCTCGACGGCTGCGACGGCGAGATCGCGCGGCTCAAGTTCGAGGAGTCATCGCTGGGCTGCTGGTTGGATTCGCTGGCCGATTACGCCTACTACTTCTTCTTCTTCGGCGGGCTGGTGGCGGGGCTCTACCGCCAAACCCATGCGCCCTGGGTGCTGTGGGCCGGCGCTTCGACCCTCAGCGGCGTGGTCGCCGGTCAGCTGATCACCGCCTGGCAGCGGCGGCGCTACGGCGGCACCAACCCGAGCGGCTTCGCCACCATGGTGCAGCAGCAGCTCGACAAGCGCTCGAGCGAGAATCGCGGCGCTTTTCTCATGAAATGGATCAACCAGTACGCCAAACGCAGCACCATGCCGTTTTGGGGCATGGTGGTGATCGTCTGCGGCGGCGCGGAGTTTTTGCTGTGGATGGCGGCGATCTGCACCTGGTGGTATTTCCTCGGCGCGCTGTTCGTGCGGCGCTATTATCCAAGGACCGCTGCGCTGGTGCCCAGGACCGCTCCGCTCGCGACCAAGACCGCTGCGGTCGCGCCGGCGCGGCGGCCGATGGTTCCTTGATCGCGCGCCGCTAGCAGCAAGCTCGACCGACACGCTATGGTGCCTTGGGTTCGAATCGTGGACTTCGCCGCGCATGTCGGCGCGGAGGTCGAAGTCAAAGGCTGGCTCTACAGCCGCCGCAGCAGCGGCAAGCTTCAGTTTCTGCTGCTGCGCGACGGCTCGGGCTTGGTCCAGGCGGTGGTCAGCGCGCGCGACGTCGGCCCCGAGCTGTTCGAGCTCTGCGGCCGATTGACCCAGGAGTCCTCGGTGATCGTGCGCGGCCTGGTGCGCGCGGATCCGCGCGCCCCGGGCGGCTACGAGCTCACCCTCACCGGCCTGGTGCCGGTCCAGATCAGCGAAGAGTACCCGATCACGCCCAAGGAACACGGCTCGAGCTTCCTGCTCGATCACCGCCATCTGTGGCTGCGCTCGCGCCGGCCGCAGGCGATCCTGCGGGTCCGCCACCACTTGATCCGCGCCTGCCGCGACTACTTCGACGAGCGCGGCTATCTCTGCGTCGACAGCCCGATCCTCACCCCCAACGCCTGCGAGGGCACCACCACCTTGTTCGAGACCGAGTACTTCGGCCAGAAGGCCTATCTGTCGCAGAGCGGACAGCTCTATCAGGAGCCGGCGGCGATGGCGTTCGGCCGCACCTACTGCTTCGGGCCGACCTTTCGCGCCGAGCGCAGCAAGACCCGGCGCCACCTCACCGAGTTCTGGATGATCGAGCCCGAGATCGCCTATTACACCTTGAGCGACGTGATGGACTTGATGGAGGACTTCGTTTGCGCGATCGTCGCCCGGGTGCTGGAGAGCTGCCGCCCCGAGCTCGAGCTGCTGGAGCGCGACCTCAAGCCGCTCGAGCAGGTCCAGAAGCCGTTTCCGCGCCTGCACTACGATCAGGCGGTCGAGCGCCTCGCCGCCAGCGCCGAGCCGATGACTTGGGGCGAGGATTTCGGCGGCGGCCACGAGACCCTGCTGACCCAGCAGTTCGACCGGCCGCTGTTCGTGCACCACTTTCCGAGCCAGGTCAAGGCTTTTTACATGCAGCCCGATCCCGAGCGTCCGGAGTGCGCCTTGGGCGCCGATCTGCTGGCGCCCGAGGGCTACGGCGAGATCATCGGCGGCGGCCAGCGCATCCACGACCTGGAGCTGCTGCAGCGGCGGATCCAAGAGCATCAGCTTCCGGAGGAAGCGTTTCGCTGGTATCTCGATCTGCGCCGCTACGGCAGCGTGCCGCACGGCGGCTTCGGCATGGGCATCGAGCGGGCCCTGACCTGGATCTGCGGGATTCACCATCTGCGCGAGACGATTCCGTTTCCGCGCATGATCTACCGGCTCTACCCATGAAGCGCGATCCCAATGTGGTCAACTCGGCGGTCAGCTTGGTGACCCTGGGCTGCCCCAAGAACCTGGTCGACAGCGAGGTGATGCTGGGGCGGCTGCGGCAGGCCGGCTACGCGCTGCAGCCCGATCCGAGCGGGGCCGAGACCGTCGTGATCAACACCTGCGGCTTCATCGACGGCGCCAAGCGCGAATCGGTCGCCGCGATCCTGGACGCGGTCGAGCGCAAGCGGCGCGGCGAGGTCGGCCGGGTGGTGGTGAGCGGCTGCCTGTCGCAGCGCTACGCCGCCGAGCTCGCGCGCGAGATCCCCGAGGTCGACGTCTGGCTCGGCATCGACGGCGGCGCCGCGATCGTGGCGGCGACCCGCGGCGAGCTGGCCGGGCTCCAGGTCGGTCCGCCGACCTTCCTCTACGACCACACCACGCCGCGGGTGCGCTCGACGCCGCCGCATTACGCCTATCTGAAAATCGGCGAGGGCTGCGACCACCGCTGCAGCTTCTGCATCATCCCCAAGCTGCGCGGCCGCCAGCGCAGCCGGCCGATCGCCTCGATCCTCAGCGAAGCCGGGGCGCTGGCGCGCGACGGGGTGCGCGAGCTGATCCTGGTGGCCCAGGATTCGACCTTGTATGGCAGCGATCAAGGGCTGCACGACGGCTTGGCCCAGCTGCTCGAGCGGCTCGCGGCGGCCGAGCGCGCGCCGGAATGGGTGCGGGTGATGTACACCTACCCGACCAGCATCACGCCGCGCTTTCTCAGCGCGCTGGCGCGCGGCGGGCGGCTGCTGCCGTATGTCGATCTGCCGCTGCAGCACTGCGATCGCGATATTCTGCGCTCGATGAAACGCGGCGGCCATCCGGAAGCGTATTTGCGGCTGATCGAGCGGATCCGCTGCGCGGTGCCGGGGGTCGCGATTCGGACCCAGTTCATCGTCGGCTACCCGACCGAGAGCGAGCAGCGCTTCCGCAGCTTGCTCGAGTTCGCCGGCGCGGCGCGGTTCGACAACCTCGGAGTGTTCTGCTACTCGCACGAGGACGGCACCGCGGCCGGCCGTTTGCGCGACCGGATCAGCGCGGCGGAGAAACGCCGCCGGCGCGGCGAGCTGCTCGCGCTGCAGCAGCGCGTCGCGCTGGAGCGGCATCGCGCGCTGGTGGGCGAGAAGCTGCGGGTGCTGATCGACGGCGCGCATCCGGAAACCGAGCATCTGCTGGCCGCGCGTCTGGCCAGCCAAGCGCCCGAGATCGACGGCCGGGTGATCATCAACGACGGCGTCGGCGCCGCGGGCGAGTTCGCGACCGTCGAGATTCAAGCGGCCCACCCCTACGACTTGGTGGGGCGGATTGTCGCCTGATCCCGCAGCGGCTCGGACCCCGCCTGAGCGCCTGGCGCTGGCAGTTGCCTCCGGTTTCGGCAGCGGCCTGGTCCCGTTCGCTTCCGGCACCGCCGGCAGCCTGGTCGCGGTGCCGCTGGTGATCGGTTGGCGGCACTGGGCCGGCGACGGCGCTCCGTACCTGCTCGGCTGCCTGCTGTGGGCGGCGCTGGCGGTGATCTGCGCCGGGGTCGCGGTGCGGGTGTGGCGCGAGCCGGATCCAGCGCGAGTCACGGTCGACGAGATCGCCGGCATGTTCGTGACCTTCATCGGCGTGCCGCTGTCGTGGCTCTCGGTGCTCGCCGGTTTGTTCTTCTTCCGCCTTTACGATGTGCTCAAGCCGTTTCCGGCGCGGCGTTTGGAGCGGCTGCCGGGCGGATGGGGCGTGACCTTGGACGATCTGGTGGCCGGGCTGTACGCGGCCGCGACGATTCATCTGCTGCTGCGGCTCGGGCTCGGGCCGGTGCGGTGAAGGTGTCCGGGTCATGCGAGCCGGTATCGTCGCGATCGGCAGCGAGCTGATCCGCTACCGCCGGATCGACACCAACTCCTCGTTTCTCAGCGCCGAGCTCGAGCGGCTCGGGCACGGGGTCGATTCGATCGTTTCGGTCGGCGACCACGAGGCCGAGATCCGCTGGGTGTTGGGCCGGATGCTCAGCCGCTACCGCCTGGTGATCGCGACCGGCGGCCTGGGGCCCACTGAAGACGACCGCACCCGCGCCGCGGTCGCGCGCCTGCTGCGCCGCCGGCTGGTGCGCGACCCTGAGCTGCTGGAATTGATTCGGCGCCGCTTGCGGCATCTGCCGGACGCGGCGCGGCGCTATAATCTGGAGCGCCAGGCCGAGGTGATCCGCGGCGCGGAGCTGCTCGCCAACCCCGCCGGCACCGCTCCCGGGCAGTGGATCCGGCGCGGCGGTCGCCACTTGATCCTGCTGCCGGGGGTGCCCGGCGAGCTGCGGGCGATCTGGGACAGCGCGCTCAAGTCGCGGCTGCCGGTCGAGCCGGCGCAGCCGGTGGCGCGCCTGCGCACCGTGGGGCTGGCGGAATCGGACGTCGATCTGCGGCTGCGCGAGCTGGAGCGGCGCTTTCGCGACCTCGAGATCACCACCTTGGCGCAGCGCGGCCAGGTCGATGTGTTCGTGCGCCGGCGCCGCGGCGCGCTCGGGCCGGTGCTGCGCCGCGCCCGGGCCTTGCTCGCTCCGGCGCTGTTCGCCGAGGGGGATGCCGAGCTCGGCGAGACCGTGGGGCGACTGCTGCGCGAGCGCCGGTTGCAGCTGGCGGTCGCCGAATCGTGCAGCGGCGGATGCCTGGCGCGGATGATCACCGCGGTGGCCGGCGCCTCGGATTACTTCGCCGGGGGCGTCGTGGCCTATGCCAATCGAGTCAAGCAGGAAGTTCTGGGTGTGTCGGACCGGCGCCTGGAAGCGAGCGGGGCGGTGAGCGGCCCGGTCGCCGCCGAGATGGCCAAGGGAGTGCGGGCGCGACTCGGAACCGACCTGGCGCTCGCGATCACCGGAGTGGCTGGACCCGGCGGCGGGAGCAGCGCCAAGCCGGTCGGGCTGGTCTACATCGCGCTGGATCATTCCGGCGGCACCCAGGTCGAGGAGCTGCGGCTGCGCGGGGCGCGCCGCGAGATCCAGCAGCAGTCCGCTCTGTACGCCTTGCGGCTGCTCTGGCACCATCTGCAGGAACGAACATGATCACGGGAATCACCGGCGTGGTGCTGGCGTATCTTTTGGGCTCGATCCCGTTCGGCTACCTGCTGTTTCGGGTCCGGCGCGGCGAGGACATCCGGCGTCACGGCAGCGGCAACATCGGCGCCACCAACGTGGCGCGCACGCTCGGGACCGGCGCCGGCTTGATCACCTTGCTGCTCGACGCCGGCAAAGGGGCGCTGGCGGTTGTGGCGCTGCGCGGGCTGGGATCCGAGCCCGCCTGGCTCGCGGCCGGCGCGGTCGCGGCGCTGGTCGGCCACGCTTTTCCGCTGTTCCTGCGCTTCCGCGGCGGGAAGAGCGTGGCGGTCGCGCTCGGCGTGTTCAGCGTGTTGACGCCGCTTGCGATCGTGCCGGCGCTGGGGGTCTTCGTGCTGGTGCTGCTGGGGGCGCGCTTTGTCTCGTTGGCCTCGGTGTTGGCGTCGCTGTCGTTGCCGCTGTGGGCCTGGGGCCTGCACTATCCGCCGCCGATCGTGATCGGCGGAGCGCTGTGCGCCGCGCTGATCGTGATCAAGCATCACGAGAACTGGCGGCGCCTGCTGGCGGGAACCGAGCATCGTTTCGAGCTGCGCCGCGCGCGCGGTTCGGGAACGTGAGCCGGGTCGCCATCCTCGGCGGCGGCGCCTGGGGCACCGCGCTCGCGGTGCATCTGGCCCGGCTGGAGCACGAAATCCGACTCTGGACCCATCGCGAGACGGCGGCCCGGGAGATGGAACGGGAGCGCGAGAACCGCCGCTACCTGCCCGGGATCCGGCTGGCGCCGGAAATCCGGATCGAGACCGCGCTCGATCGCGCGCTGGAGCAAGCGGAGGTGGTGGTGCTGGCGGTCCCGTCGCACGTGTGTCGTGACGTCTTCTCGCAGGTCGGCGAGCGGTTGCCGGCCGCTGCGCTGGCGGTGAGCGCGATCAAGGGCATCGAAACCGGCTCGCTGCGGCGGATCAGTCAGATCATGACCGAGGTATGGGGCGCGGCGGTCGGCGCGCGCACGGTGGTGCTTTCCGGGCCGAGCTTCGCGCAGGAAGTGGCGCGCGGCGATCCGACCGCCGTGGTCCTGGCGGCCGAAGAGCTGGAAGCCGCGGAGCGGCTCCAGCGCGCGTTCAGCTCCCGCAGCTTTCGCTTCTATACCAATACCGACGTGATCGGCACCGAGCTCGGCGGCGCGCTCAAGAACGTGGTCGCGATCGCGGCCGGCGTGCTCGAGGGGCTCGGGATGGGCCACAATACCAATGCCGCGCTGATCACTCGCGGCCTGGCCGAGATCGGACGGATGTGCGCCCAGCTCGGCGGCCGGCCGGAGACGGTGGCCGGGCTGGCGGGATTGGGCGATCTGGTGCTGACCTGCACCGGCGCGTTGAGCCGGAACCGCGCGGTGGGCGTGCGACTCGGGCGCGGGCAGTCGCTCGAAGCCGCGCAGCGGGAGGTCGGCGCGGTCGCCGAGGGGGTGCGCACCACCGCGTCGGCCCACGCCTTGGCCCGCCAGCATGGCATCGAGATGCCGATCGTGGCTCAAATGCATGCGGTGCTCTACGCCGGCAAGCCGCCGGGCGAGGCGGTTTGGGAGCTAATGACCCGCAACTTGAAGCCCGAGTTCGAAGGCTAGGCGGCGGATCTGCCGCCGGCTGCGGCGTTGCGCTAGCTCGGCTTCCTCCGGCGTACCTTTCAGTACGCCTCCGGTAGCCTCGCGTCGCGCGCCTTGCATCCGGCGCCATCTCCACCGCCCACTGCGCCGTGCTGTGGTACTCGGACGGACCTTGGTGGAGGTTGGACAAGGTTGCTTCGCTCGTGTTGCGCCGCAATGCAGAACCGGCGCGAGACGCGCGGTGGGCGCTTCCGCCCTGGGCGGGAATTGGCTTACTGAACGGGCTATTTGCGCTGCGGAGGATTCGAACCAATAATTGAGCCGTGCCGACCCGCAGCATTCGCACCTCGCTGCTGCTGGCGCTGTTCGTGGTCGCGCTGGTTCCGCTCGGGCTCTCGGCGTGGAAGTTGATCTCGCTGTCGCGCGAGGTGCTCAAGCGCAACCAGCAGGTCCTGCAGATCAACCTGACCAGCTCGCTGGGCCAGACGATTCGCGTCTATGTCGACGTCTCGCGCGATCTGGTGAGCAACATGGTCGAGCTGCTGCGCCTCAGCCCCAACTTTGCGGGGCGGCTTCAGGATCCGCAGCTGACCCGCGAGTTGGAGGGCTGGATCGAACGCTATCCGGACCGCTTGCGTAAGCTCTACGTGCTCGACGCTCGGGGCCGCGGCACCGCGGCCCAGAACGGACCCGCGGATCGCTACGGCGCGGCCGACGAGCTGGTCCGTACCGCGCTGCGCTCGGTGATCGGCGGCGGGCGGTTCACCAGCCATCCGCTGGTGGTCGGCCGCAGCGCCGAGGACGCCGAGCTGTGTCTGGTGGATGCCGAGCCGGTGCGCTCGGGCGGGTCCACCGTGGGTCTGCTGGCCGCGGTCCTGAGCCTGGAGCCGATCCAGGATTGGGTCGGGGAGCTGTCGCGCCAGCAGTATTCGGTGTTCGTGGTCGATTCCGAAGGGCGCCTGCTGGCCCACGCCGATCGGCGCCAGGCTTTGACCCGGGCCGACATGCGGCGGCTTTCGATCGTGGCCGACCTCGATCGCAGCCCGCTCGGGACCAGCGGCGCGACCCCGTTCAGCGGCGGCGGCAAGCGCTATTTGGGCGCCTACACCCGGCTCGACGATCCGCCTTGGAGCGTGGTGGCGATGATCGAGGAGGATCTGGCCTACGCCTCGATCGCGGACATGCGGCGCCAAACCGGCACTTGGGCGCTGCTGGCCGCGGCGCTGGCGCTGGGGATCGGGCTGGTGTTCGCGCGCCAGCTCGCGGAGCCAATCCGGCGGCTGGCCGAATCGACCCGCTCGATCGCGCACGGCGATTTCAGCCAGCGCATCGAGATCCGCAGCCGCAACGAGATCGGAGCGCTGGCCGGAACTTTCAACGAGATGGTCGGCCGGCTGCAGGGCTACGTCGAGCGGCTCAAGCGCGCCGCGCGCGAGAACCGCGAGCTGTTTCTCGGCTCGATCCGGATGATCACCGCCGCGGTCGACGAAAAGGACCCGTACACCAAGGGTCACTCGGAGCGGGTGATGAAGTACTCGATGGCGATCGCGCGCCACATGGGTCTGCCCGAGGAGGAGGTGGAGACGATCGGCATCAGCGCTCTGCTCCACGATGTCGGCAAAATCGGAATCGACGACGACATCCTCAAGAAGCCCGGCGAGCTGACCGCGGAGGAGTTCGAGATCATGAAGCTCCACCCCGAGAAAGGGGCGCGGATCATGGGTCCGGTCGAGCAGCTCCGCGACATGATCCCCGGCCTGCACTACCACCACGAGCGCATCGATGGGCTCGGTTACCCGGCCGGGCTCAAAGGCGAGGAGATCCCGCTGGTCGCACGCATCATCGCGGTGGCCGACACCTTCGACGCCATGACCACCCAGCGTCCGTATCAGGAGCCGCGCGATCTGCAATTCGTGCTCCAGAAGCTGACCGAATGGAGTCGCGACCGCTACGATGGACGGGTGGTCGCCAGCCTGATCGCGGCGGTCGAGCGCGGCGAGATCCGGCCGCGCAACACCACCGGACCGACGCGGCGCACCAGCGTTGCGCGGATCGGGGAGCGGCTCGGATGAGGCGGCGCGGCGCCCCGGCGGCGCTGTGGGCGGCGGCGCTCCTGCTGGCTCTGTTGTCGGGCTGCAAGAAAAACCAGCCCACCACCCTGATGCGCGGCCAGGCGCAGCACTACTATCAGAGCGGCTTGGCCCATCTGCATCGCGGCGACGCGGTCCTGGCCCAGCAGGACTTTCAACGCGCGATCGCGCTCGACGGCAGTCAGGCGACCTTCTTCAACGCGCTGGGGCTGGCGTTCTACGCCGGCAACGACGTGGGGCGGGCGATCGCCGCCTACGAGCAGGCGCTGCGCATCGACCCCAAGCTCAGCGAAGCGCACACCAACCTGGGCAGCGCTTACTCGACGCTGGGAGATTATCCCCGGGCCAAACAGCAGTTCGAGATCGCGCTGGCCGACCCCAAATACAACGGCCGGGCGGCGGCCCACTACAACCTCGGTTTGATAGCGCAGGAGCAAGGCGACCTGGATCTGGCCGAGCGTCACTACGCCCAGGCGCTCCAGGCCGACCCGCGCTTCTACGACGCCGCGATTCGCCGCGGCGAGATGCTGGAGCACATGTCGCGCCTGGCCGAGGCGATCCAGAGCTTCGAGCTGGGCTTGAAGGCGCGGTCCGACAACTTGGAGCTGACCTACAAGCTGGCCCAGCTCTACTACGCTACCGGCCAGCGCGACCGTGCGGCCAGCTACGCCCGCAGCATCATCCAAAGCGCCGCCGGCAGTGAAGTTTCGATGAAAGCGGTCAAGCTCCTCGAGCTGATGGAAAAGTAGGGGAGGGGCTGGTCCCCTCCCCGAGGACGGGCAGAACCGGGCCGGTTCACTCGCGCGGGTCGGCCAGCTCGTGTTCCGGGACGGCGCGCGCAGGTACAGGTTGAAGCGCCCGGCGCGCGCCTCGGCTCAGCCGCGCCGCGGTAGAGAGTATCGTGCAGCTCGAGTGCCATGGCGCGGCTTCGACGCCCTCCACACGAGCCGGCCGACCCGCCAGCCCGATGGCACGCTGCAGCACTACTATTGTCGATTCGGCCTGAGACGAGCGAAGCGATGTCGGCCCGAACGCGCGACAACGCCCGAGCGAGCACCCGTGCACGGCGTAGTGGGCGGCGGAGAGGGTGCCGGATGCTAGGCGGGCGAAGCGAGGCCGACGGAAGCGTACTGGAAGGTACGCTGGAGGAGGCCGAGCGAGCCCAACGACATCGTGAGTGGGGGAACTACCCCCACACCCCTTGGCAGACGGCGCCCTATCCGTCGCCTAGGCGATGAGGGCGCGAGCGAATGCGTCGGCATCGAACGGTTCGAGATCGGCGAGCGTTTCGCCCAAGCCCAGGTAGCGGATCGGCAGCTGAAACCGCTGGGCCACTTCGACCGCGATCCCGCCGCGCGCCGTCCCGTCCAGCTTGGTCAGGACCACGCCGGTGACGCCGGCGCTGGCGACGAAGCGCTCGGCTTGATCGAGACCCACCCGCCCGCTGCCGCCGTCGAGCACCAGCAGCACGTCTTGAGGCGCTGGAGGATGCACTTTGCTGACTGCGCGGCGCAGCTTGCCGAGCTCGGCCATCAGATTGGTGTTGGTGTGCATGCGGCCGGCGGTGTCGAGATAGACTAGGTCCAAGCCGCGGCCGAGCGCCTGCTGGACTGCGTCGTGGGCCACCGCGGCGGCATCGCCGCGCTCTGGACCGCGCATCACCGCAACCCCGAGCCGCCGGCCCCAAACCTCGAGCTGCTCGACGGCTGCCGCGCGGTGGGTGTCGGCCGCGCCCAGCAGCGGCCGGGCGCCGGCGGACAAGGCTCGATGCGCCAGCTTGGCCGCCGTGGTGGTTTTGCCCGAGCCGTTGGCTCCGACCAGGACCACGACCCGAGGTGGCGTCACGGTTTCGGGGATTGGGTTTTCGAAATGGAGGCTGCGGCTCAGCTCGGCGCGCAGGCGGTCGCGCGTCTCGGCGGCCGGCAGGTCGCGCAGCGCGGCGGTCAGTCGCGCGGCGGTCCGCACCCCCACATCGGCCTCGATCAGCGCGAGCTCGAGCCGTTCGAGGTCGTCGGCCGCGAGCGGCAGCTCGCCGCGCCGCTCGAGCAGCGGCGCCAGCAGCGCCTCGCGGGTGCGCCTCAAGCTCGATGCCAACCGATCGATCAATGCCGGGGCCTTGGGATCGACTCGAATCTACTGAGCGGATCGCCGGTAGGCGTCGAGCGTGTTCTGCAGCAGCATCGCGATGGTCATCGGCCCGACCCCGCCGGGGACCGGGGTCAGCGCCCCGGCGATCTCCGACACCGCCTCGAAGTCGACGTCGCCGACCAGGCGCGAGCCGTGCTTGGCGCTTGGATCTTCGATCCGATTGATGCCCACGTCGATCACGAAAGCGCCCGGCTTGACCATGTCGGCTCCGACCATGCGCGGCCGGCCGATGGCGGCGATCAGGATGTCGGCTTCGCGGCACAGAGCCGCGAGCTCGCGGGTTCGCGAGTGGCAAATCACGACGGTGGCGTTCTCCTTGAGCAGCAGCAGCGCCACCGGCAGCCCGACGATGTTGGAGCGGCCCAGCACCACCGCGCGGGCGCCGTCGAAGCGCGCGCCGCTGCGCCGCAGCAGCTCGAGCACGCCCTTGGGGGTGCAGGGTACGAACCAGGGCTCGCGGCCTTTCATCCCGAGCCGTCCGATGTTGATCGGATGGAAGCCGTCGACGTCTTTGTGCACCGGAATCGCGGCCAGGACCTTCTCTTCGTCGAGCTCCTGGGGCAGCGGCAGCTGAACCAGGATGCCGTCGACCGCGGGATCGTCTGCCAGTTGGGCGATCCGCTCGAGCAGCTCGGCCTCGGAGCAATCGCGCGGCAGCTCCTGATGGATCGATTCCATGCCGGCCTCGCGGCAGGCTTTGCGCTTGGAGCGCACATAGGCGTGCGAGGCCGGATTCTCCCCGACCAGCACCGTGGCGAGGCCCGGCGCCCGTCCGATCCGAGGACGGAGAGCCTCAACCTGGACCTGGATCTGGGCGCGGATCTCGCGCGCGATTTGGGTGCCGTCGATCAGGCGCGCCGTCATCGCCTGCATTATAGAAGGCCGGCGCCGATTGTTGGCGCTTCGGCGGCTCGGGTATAAGGGTCGAGTGTCGAGCTCCGCCGAGTCCAGTTCCGCTTCCGCGCGCCTGGTGTTCTTCGGCAGCGGCGGGTTCGCGGTGCCGAGCTTGCGAACGCTGGTGGGCGCCGGGCATCAGGTGCTGGCGGTGGTGGCGCAGCCGGATCGACCGAAAGGACGCGGTCGCCGGCCGGCCCCGCCTCCGGTCGCGGAGGCGGCGCGCGAGCTGGGGCTGGCGCTGCTCCAACCGCTCCAGGCCCGCGCTCCCGAGTTCGTCGCGGAGGTGCGCCGGCTGGGCGGCGATTTGCTGGTGGTCGCCGCCTACGGGCAGATCCTACCCGCCGGCCTGCTGGCGGCCGCGGCGCGGGGCGCAGTCAATCTGCACGCCTCTTTGCTGCCGCGCTACCGCGGCGCGGCGCCGATCCAGTGGGCGCTGCTCCAGGGCGAAACCACGACTGGCGTCACCACCATGCTGATGGAGCCGAAGCTCGACAGCGGGGCGATCTTGTTGCAGGAGGCGGTCGCGATCGGTCCTGAAGAGAACGCCGCTGAGTTGGAACAGCGCCTGGCCGGCTTGGGGGCCGAGCTGCTGAGCCGGACGATCCCGCTTTGGCTCCAGGACCGCTTGCGCCCTCAGGCGCAGGACGAGAGCCGAGTGAGCCACGCGCCCAAGCTCAGCGCCGCGCTCAGTCCGATCGATTGGCGCCGCGCCGCGCTCGAGCTGCACAATCAGATTCGCGCGCTGGTGCCCTGGCCGGTGGCCTCGACTCGGCTCGGCTCGGAACGGATCCGAATCTGGCGCGCGCGGGTGATGGAGGGTTCGGGCGCGCCCGGCGCGGTTCTCGCACTGACGCGCTCCGGCCTTCAAGTCGGGTGCGGCAGCGGGACGCTCGAGCTGCTCGAGATCCAGCTCGAGGGCCGGCGCCGGTTGAGCGCGGCGGCGGCGGCGCACGGCCTCAAGCTCGGCCCGGGAGCGGTCTTTGAGAATCCTGGCGGGTAGCGCCCGCGGCACGCGGCTGCTCACCGATCGCGGCGACACGACCCGTCCGCTGATGGGGCGCGCCCGCACCTCGCTGTTCGACATCCTGCAGCCGCGGCTGGCGGGCTCGCGTTTCCTGGATCTGTTCGCCGGGTTCGGATCGGTGGGGCTGGAGGCGGTGAGCCGCGGCGCCGCTGAGGTCGTCTTGGTGGAGCGGGATCCCAAGGCGGCGCAGTTGATCCGGCGCAACATCGAGAAGCTGGGTTTCGGCGCCGCGGCGCGACTGGCGCAGGCCGACGTGTTCGTCGAGCTCGGCCGGTTGGCGCGCGCGCAGTTCGAATTCGATCTGATCTTCGCCGGTCCGCCGTACCAACGAGGGCTGGTCGGCGCGCTGGCCGCGAGCCCCGAGCTGCCGCGGCTTTTGGTCCGCGGCGGGACGCTGATCGTGCAGCATTCGAGTCGGGAAGCTCCCGGGGATCAGTTCGGAACACTGGAGCGGGTTCGGCGGCAGATCTACGGCGATACCGAGCTGTCGTTCTACGCTGCGGCGCCCCAGGTGTTGTCGCTGCGTGGGTTTGTGTAATGTCTGGATCCATCATGGTCTGGTCGGTCGAGCGTTCCCTGCAGGCCGCGGCGCTGGTTGGAGCTCTGATCCTGACCGCCGGGCTCGCGGCATGGATCGCGATGGCGCTGGTGGTGGTGGAGCCTGCGCTCACGGTACCGGATCTGCGGCGGCTCGCGCCGGAGCAGGCGCGCGCCCGGCTGCGTGCCCTGGGCTTGGACCTTCAGGTTGCCGCCGAGGTCCACAGCGACAGCGTGCCGCGCGGGCAGATCGTGGTGCACGAGCCCGAAGCCGGCGCGCCGCTCAAGCCGGGCCGCGCGGTGCGGGTTCAAGTTTCGCGCGGCGCGGCGCGTCTTCAAGTGCCGCGGCTGGTCGGCGAATCGCTGCGCCAGGCGCGGCTGGTGCTTACGCACAGCGGTCTCAAGTTGGGGGACATCGCCCAGGTCCACAGTCCCAATCGTCCGGCCGGAACCGTGCTGGCCCAGGAGCCGCCCGGCGAGGCGCAAACCGAGCCGGAGGATCGGGTCGATCTGGTGGTCAGCTTGGGGCGGGCCGAAACCGGATACGTGATGCCGGATCTGATCGATCGGCCGTTCGAGCCGATCGCTCGATTCTTGCGCGCGCGCGGTTTCGTTCTCGAGCGCGTGAACCGCCGCGGCTATCCAGGCCTGCCGCCGGGGGTGGTGATTCGCCAGTATCCCGAGCCCGGGTTTCGGCTGCGGCGAAACACGCCGATTCGACTCGAAATCAGCGGCTAGGAGCCTGCGCGGCAGAAAGCATGGGTCGCGCGCATGGGGCTTGCGAGTCGCAGGCAAGGCGCGAGGAGGA
>DASWHO010000411.1:0-6693 GCA_036398155.1 Acidobacteriota bacterium | reverse complement strand
CGGTGCGAGCCGGAATCCAGGCCGATCGGGAGGCGGTGGCCCATGACGCGCGGTAGGCCGAACGGCGTTTTGGAGCGGGCTCAGGCCGCTTTGCAGCGGCTTGTGCCTGAGCCATCCGCGATGCTGGTGGCGCTGTCCGGCGGCGGCGATTCGGTGGCGCTGCTGAGGCTGCTTCAAGCCCTGCAGCCGCAGCGCGGCGACCGCCTCGAGGTCGCGCATTACCATCATGGCCTGCGCGGCGCCGAAGCCGACCGGGACGCCGAGTTCAGCCGCGAGCTTGCGGCTGGCCTGGGCCTGGCGTTTCACCGCGGCGAAAGACCGGCCTCGAAGTCCTGCAGCGAGGACGCGCTGCGCCGCGACCGGCGCGACTTCCTCAGCCGGATTGCCCGCGAGCGCGGACTGGCATGGATCGCTCTGGGCCACACCCGCGAAGACCAGGCGGAAACGCTGCTGCTCAACCTGATGCGGGGAACCGGGAGCGCCGGCCTCGCCGCCATGCCCGCAGCCGGTGCCGGCGGGCTGCTGCGGCCGCTGCTCGAGATCGGACGCGAGGAGCTGCGCGGGTATCTGCGCGCGCTCGGTCAGGTTTGGCGCGACGACCGCACCAATTCCGATCCGACCTATGCCCGAAACCGGCTCCGGAGCCGCCATCTGGCGCGGCTGGCGGAGGATTTCAATCCGCGCCTGATCGAGGCGCTGAGCCGCGCCGCGACCTTGGTGGGGCGCGATCATCTTTACCTCGAGCGCGAGGCCGAGCATGCCCTGCGGCGGCTGCTGAGTCCGGCGGCCGGCGCGGGCTCGCTCGCCCTGGATCTAGGCGGCCTCCGGGATTTGGACCCGGCGCTGCAAAGTCGGGTGCTGCGTCTCGCCTGCCAGCGGCTCGATCCGGCTCTGCGTCTCGGATACAGCCGCGCCGACGAGCTGCTGGCCTTGCTCGCGACCGATCGCGGGTCCGTCGCGCTGCCGCGGCGCGCGGCTGCGACCCTCGACGGCGGCAAGCTGCGCGTGAGACGGCTGACATCTCCGCCCCAACCGGAGGTCGCTTACCGCTATCCACTCGCTATCGAAGGATCGGTGAATATCCGCGGCCTGGGTCTGAGTCTCGGCTGCCGCGCCGGCTCCGCGCCGCCGCGCTGGAATGCGGCCGGAGAGCGCCCCTGGAGGGTCGATCCACCGCTGCGAGCCTACGCGGACGCAGACACCATCGGGGCGGCGCTCTGGGTCCGCTCCCCTCTGCCAGGCGACCGTTATCGGCCGCTGGGGGCGCCCGGCAGCAAGAAGCTGAGCCGGCTGTTCATCGACCGGCGGCTGGACCGGACCCTGCGGCGGCGCTGGCCGGTGGTGGCTTGCACCGATAAGTTGGTTTGGGTGCCCGGAGCCCCGATCGCGCAGGACTTTCGGATCCAACCGGCGACCAAAAACGTTCTGATTCTCGAGCTGCGGCGCGACCAGGATGCCGGCGCCGGCCCTCTGCCAGGGCCGGCCGGCGATTAAGCCAAAACGAGCAGGTCGCGAACCGAGCGTGTACAATGGCAGCGGAGGCGAAAAGTTGAACTCAACCACCAAGAACGTGTTCTTCTGGATCATCGTCATGTTCCTGGTCGTGATCCTGTACCAAGTGTTCCGCACCGCCGGCGTATCCGATAAGGAGCTGGTCTACACCGAGCTGCGGCAGGCGGTCGATGACCGCCAGGTCGACAAGGTCACCATCATCGGCAGCCGCATCGAAGGGACCATGAAAGACGGCACCCGCTTCCACAGCGTGCTGCCGCCGCAGGCCGATCAGTTCTTCGAAGACTTGGAAAAGAGCGGGGCCCGAATCAAGGCCCAGGAGCCGAATGCCAATACCTGGGTGATCGCGCTGCTGCAGTGGGCTCCGATCGTGCTGCTGGTCGGGATCTGGATCTTCTTCTTCCGCCAAATGCAGGCCGGCGGCAACAAGGCGCTGTCGTTCGGCAAATCGAAAGCCAAGCTCACCGCCGGCGGCAAGAAGAAGGTTACCTTCAAGGACGTCGCCGGGATCGAGGAAGCCAAGGAAGAGACCCAGGAGATCATCGAGTTTCTCAAGGAGCCGCAGAAGTTTCAGAAGCTCGGCGGCCGGATTCCCAAGGGGGTGCTGCTGATGGGCCCGCCGGGCACCGGCAAGACCTTGCTGGCGCGCGCGATCAGCGGCGAAGCCAACGTGCCGTTCTTCTCGATTTCCGGCAGCGACTTCGTCGAGATGTTCGTCGGGGTCGGTGCCAGCCGGGTGCGCGATCTGTTCGAGCAGGGCAAGAAGAACGCCCCCTGTTTGATCTTCATCGATGAGATCGACGCGGTCGGGCGCCACCGCGGCGCCGGGCTCGGCGGGGGACACGACGAGCGCGAGCAGACTTTGAACCAGCTCTTGGTCGAGATGGACGGCTTCGAATCCAACGAAGGCGTGATCCTGATCGCCGCCACCAACCGGCCCGACGTGCTCGACCCGGCGCTGCTGCGGCCGGGCCGCTTCGACCGCATGATCGTGGTCGACAAGCCCGACGTGCGTGGTCGCGAAGACATCCTCAAGGTCCACACCCGCAACATCCCGATGGACAAAGACGTCGAGCTCGAAGTGCTGGCGCGCGGCACCCCGGGCTTCGTCGGCGCCGATCTCGAGAACTTGGTCAACGAAGCCGCTCTGCTGGCGGCGCGGCGCAACCAGAAGATGGTCACCATGCCGGACTTCGAAGCCGCCAAGGACAAGGTCCTGATGGGCTCGGAGCGCAAGTCGCTGATCATCAGCGAAGAGGAGAAGCGCACCACCGCCTTCCACGAGGCGGGTCACGCCCTGGTCGCCACCAAGCTGCCCAACACCGACCCGATTCACAAGGTCACGATCATCCCGCGCGGGCGCGCGCTGGGGCTGACCCAGCAGCTGCCGATCGACGACAAGCGCACTTATTCGCGCGACTATCTGGAGTCGAGCATCATCGTGCTGATGGGCGGCCGGGCCAGCGAGAAGCTGATGCTCAACCAGCTCACCACCGGGGCCGGCAACGACATCGAGCGCGCCACCGAGCTGGCGCGCAAGATGGTGTGCGAATGGGGCATGAGCGACAAGATGGGCCCGCTGACCTTCGGCAAGAAAGAAGAGCAGATCTTCCTGGGCCGCGAGTTCGCTCAGCACCGCGACTACAGCGAATCGACCGCCATCGTGATCGATCAGGAGGTCAAGTCGATCGTCGAGCGGGGATACCAGCGGGCCCACTCGATTCTGACCGAGCACCGCGAGCTGTTGGAACGGATGGCCCGGGCGCTGCTGGAGTACGAGGTGCTCGATTCGATCGAGATCCAGGGGATCATCGAAGGCAAAGAGGTGCGCGACATTCGCGCCCAGCGCGCCGCCGCCAAGGCCGCCGGCGCCGAGCAGGAAGCCGCCGAGAAGGCGACCGCCAAGAAGAGCGTCAAGAGTAAGCCGCGCGAGCCTAGGCTCCATCCGGCCACCGAAGCCCCCACGTAGCGGCGCCCGATTCGCGACCGCTACCTTCGGTGTTGGCGGATGGCGTCGGCGACGGCCAGGGCACGGACGGTCGCGGCCACGTCGTGGACTCGGACAATCGCGGCGCCGGCCAGCGCGGCTGCGGTGGCGGCGGCCAGCGAGCCTTCGAGCCGCTGGTCGACCTCTTGACCGGTCAGCTTGCCGATGAAGCTCTTGCGCGAGGCGCCGACCAGCAGCGGCACGTTCAAAACCCGCAGCCGCTGCAGGTTGGCCAACAGCTCCAGGTTGTGGCGCACGGTCTTGCCGAAGCCGATTCCCGGATCCGCGATCAAGCTGGTGCGACGCACGCCCCTTCGCCGGGCCCGGCTCAGCCCGCGCCGCAAGCAGCGGATGATGTCCCCGAACAAATCGCGGTAACGCGGGGCGCGCTGCATCACCGCCGGCGGTCCGAGGCGGTGCATCAGAATCAGACCCGCACCGGCCCGGGCCACCCAATCGGCGAGCTCGGGCTCCTCGGTCAAGCCGCTGGTGTCGTTGATCAGATCGGCGCCGTGGTCCAGGGCGCGCCGCGCGACCTCCGCTTTGGTGGTATCGATCGAAATCGGCCGGTCGGTTTGAGCTCGCAGCCGCCGCACCAGCGGCTCGAGTCGGCGCCATTCGACCGGGATCGAGACCGGGGCCGAGCCCGGTCGGGTCGATTCTGCGCCGAGGTCGAGAAGATCCGCCCCTTCGGCCAGCAGTGCGAGCCCATGCGCCACGGCCCGGCCCGGATCCAGGAATCGGCCGCCATCGGAAAACGAGTCCGGAGTTACATTGAGGACGCCCATCACCAGGGTTTTTGGCCCCAGACCAAGCGAGCGTCCGCCGGACAGCTGCAGACGGGTGAAGGGTCGGTTGCGGGCCGGCATCGATCGATGCCTCATTCTACCGCCGGCCGGACCGCGGGCCGCGCTGCGGCGGGGATGCTTTGGTCGCCGATGTGAAACGAGTGACGGCCCGGGGGCTCCGATGCTTGGCAGTCCGAGCCCCCTGCGTCACACTAAAGCCATGAGCAAGCTCCGAACGGGCCGGCCCCGAGGCGCGGGCCGGGAGGCGTAGCGGGTCATGTGGTGGCTGTCGCGATGGACCAACCTGCCGGCCTTTTCTTGGGCCGACCTGCTCCAGATCCTGATCGTCGCCGTCATCCTCTACCGCCTGCTGCTGTTCTTCCGCGGCACGCGGGCGGTCCAGATCTCGCTCGGGATCCTGCTGGTGATCCTGTTCAAGAGCTTCGCCGCCACCCTCGGGCTCGAGACCCTGCACTGGCTGCTGACGGTGGTGCTGGGATCGCTCGGCCTGGTGGTGGTGATCGTCTTTCAACCCGAGATCCGGCGCGCCCTGGCCACCTTCGGCCGCGGGCCTTTTTTCACCATGGCGGCGCGCCCCGAGTCGGCCGGCATGATCGGCGAGCTGATCGAGGCGCTCAAGCACTTCATGGAAACCCGCACCGGCGCCTTGATCGCGATCGAGCGCCAGGTCGGGCTCAAGGACTTCGCCGAGCGCGGCATTCAGCTCGACGCCAAGATCAGTTATCACCTGCTGCTGGCGATCTTCAACACCAAGTCGCCGCTGCATGACGGGGCGGTGATCATGCGCGGCGACCGGATCGCGGCCGCCTCCTGCTTCCTCAATCTGACCCGCAACCCGAGCCTCGATCCCGAGCTGGGAACGCGCCATCGCGCCGCCATCGGTCTGACCGAAGAGAGCGACGCGCTGGTGCTGGTGGTGAGCGAAGAGACCGGCAAGCTCTCGATCGCGCTGGGCGGCAAGCTCCAGCGCCGGGTGCCGCTTTCGAGCGTGCGCCGGGTGCTGGAGGAGTTCGCGGAGAGCGCCGCGCCGCGTTCCGCGCGGCTCAGCGAGCTGTGGCAGCGGCTGCGCTCCCGAATCCATCCGACCGTGCCCCCGAGTGGCGGAGACCTGCGGTGAGGTGGGAACGGCTGCTCGACAACCTGCCGCTGAAGTTGCTGGCGCTGTTGATGGCGTTCCTGCTGTGGCTCAACGTCAATACCGCCAACCCGGTGCAGAAGGACGTCGAGGTGCCGATCGAATTCGTCAATCTACCGCCCGACGCCGCGCTCTACTTCGAGTCCGGACGCCCGCGGGTCGATCGCGTGCAGGTGCGGCTGCGCGGCCCCAAGAACCAGGTCGAGGCGATCGGCACCGCCGACGTGTTCGTGCGGGTCGATCTCAGCAAGGCGCCGGTCGGAAGCGAGGTCTACATCGATTTCCTGCGCGACACCCGGGTCGAGATCGGGGCGCCGTTCGCGGTCGCCGCCCAGAGCGTCAACCCGCCCTCGATGACCCTGCAGTTGGACCGCAAGCTGCGGCGCTCGGTGCGCGTGATTCCGAGCTTCAACGGCTCTCCGCCCCCGGGCTACGACCAGCAAGGCTTCACGGTCGAACCGCCGGTGGTGCAGATCGAAGGCCCCGAGAGCCTGGCGCAGAACATTCACCTGATCACCACCGAGACCATCGATCTGCGCGGCCAGACCCAGGATCTCGAACGGCAGGTGCGGCTGATCGTCAACCCGCAGCTCACGGTGCTCCACGCCAACCATGTCAACGTTCGGGTCCGAGTTCGCGAGAACGAAGAAGAGCGCACGCTGACGGGCGTGGTAGTGCAATCCGAGCCCGCCGGCGCCGCGGTTCAGCCCGAGCGGGTCAGCGTCGTGCTCAGCGGTCCGGCCTCGCTGGTCGAAGCAGCCTCCGCGCAGCAGCTCCGCGCGGTCGTGCCGCGCGGCGATCAGAGCGCCGGTCGCTGGCTGCGGCTCGAGCCGCGGATCGAATTCACCGAGAGCCGCCTGCATCAGCTCAAGGTGATTCGCATCGAGCCCGACACCATCCGGGCTCGCTGGTAGGAACCTTCCCGCGCCGCCCGCCGTATCATTCCAGCGGAGGTCCGAGGAAGATGTTCGAACTCATGGCCCTGATCGGGGTAGCGCTCCTGGTGGGCGGCGTTTTGCTCTGCTTCCTGCTGGTGATCGGAGTGGTGAAGCTGGTGTTCAAGATCGCCCTGCTTCCGTTTGCCATCCTGTTTGGAGTCGCCAAGTTCTTGCTCCTGCTGACCGTGGGCCTCGTTGCAGCCGTCGTGATCGGACCGCTGCTGCTCGGATTTCTGCTGGTCCTCGGCCTGCCTCTGCTTTTGCTCGCCGGCCTGATCTGGGCCGGCAAGCTGCTGCTGGCCGCCGTCTAGG
>DASWHO010000410.1:0-1733 GCA_036398155.1 Acidobacteriota bacterium | reverse complement strand
CGGCGGGACCGATTCGAGATCGTGGTGCAGCACCAGGCGGGCTCCGGTGCGCTGGCAGATCTGGGTGGCGAGCGCCAGCTCGCGCCGCGAGCTGGTGGAGAAGTCCACCGGACACAGGACGGTTCGGATCGGCGTCATGCTCGACCTCCATGGCCGCCATCGGGCCGATGCAGCATCCGCTCGGCGGCCGGACGCGGAGCGATCGGGCAGCCCCCATCAGCCACGAGGCTCCGATCATCCATAGCCGCCAAGCTGACTCTGCAACCTCGGTGCCGGGCCGCGGGCCGGCAAAGGCGCGTCTCAAGTCCTTCTGCCGACTAATCGCTGACTCGCTTCGGGCAAGCCGACCCGCGCCTGTGACATTCCGGCAAACCAGGAGAAATGTAGGGGCGGGCCTGTGCCCGCCCTCGGGGCCGCCGCCTGGCTACTCGAGGACGTGGATGTTCTTCTTGCGACACATCTCCTTGAGGATCTTGGGCCAGACCGTGACGCTGACTTCGCCGAGATGGGCCTTCCTCAGCAGCAGCATGTAAGTGCGCGACTGGCCGATGCCGCCGCCGATGCTGAGCGGCAGCTCGCCCTTGAGGATCGCCTGGTGGTAAGGCAGCTTGAGGAAATCGAGCTGGCCGGTGAGCTCGAGCTGGCGGCGCAGGGTGGCGGCGTTGACCCGGATGCCCATGCTGCTGAGCTCGTGGCGGCGCCGGGTCACCGGGTTCCAGACCAGGATGTCGCCGTTGAGGCCGTGCATCGGACGACCGTCCCGCGAGACGGTTTCGGTGACCCAGTCGTCGTAGTCGGCGGCCCTAAGCTCGTGCGGGTAGCCGTCGTTCAAGGTCCAGCCGATGCCGTAGATGAAGATCGCCGGGTATTTCTGCAGGATCTCGGTTTCGCGCTGCTTGCGCGGCAGATCCGGGTATCGCTCGAGGATGTCCTCGGCGTGGAGGAAGGTGAGCTTTTCGGGCAGGTTGGGGTAGCGCGAGTGGCGCAGCTGCGGGAACAGGCTCTGCAGGTGCCGCTCGGCGCCGGTGAGCACGTTCCAGAGCTTGGTCACCACCTCGGTCAGGAACGCGAGGTTGCGCTGCTTCTCGGTGATCGCGAGCTCCCAATCCCATTGATCGACGAAGGCGCTGTGGTCGTGGTCCAGAAAGTAGTCCTTGCGCACCGCGTGCATGTCGGTATAGAGCCCCTCGCCCGGCTGCATGCCGAACTGCTTGAGCGCGATCCGCTTCCACTTGGTGGCGGCCTGCACCACCTGCGCATCGACCGGATGGCGGTCGTGGTCGTTGGAGATGTGGAACTGGACCGGGGTGCGCGAGCCGTCGCGGTCCAGCAGGTCGTTGACCCCGCTTTCGACGTCGACGATCAGCGGGACCTGGACCCGGATCAGGTTGAGCTGCTTGCAGAGCTGCTCTTCGATGTAGCTTTTGGCCGCGGTGATGGCGAGCTGGGTCTGCTTGGGGTCCAAAAGCGAGCGGTAGTCCTGCGGCAGGATCCGCTCCAACTCCTCGTAGTCGCCGATGCCGGGACCGGCGAGATCTGCCTTCTTGTCAGCGGTCGCGATCGCCATGACGTATTTCTCCTTCCCAAAGCGGGATTGGCTGGACGGGACTCCGTCTGGAGCCTGTGCTTTCAAGGAGCGTGCCAGCCGGCGGCGGGATCGTTTCTCAGCGCCGGTATCCGGCGGCGGGATAGAATCGATCGTGGGATGATGGCGGGCGATCCGAGCCGCGGAA
>DASWHO010000409.1:0-21925 GCA_036398155.1 Acidobacteriota bacterium | reverse complement strand
CGACCGAGGAGGAATCGCCATGCAAGACCTGGACAAGATGACGGTCAAGGAGCTGCGCGAGATCGCCCACCAGATCGAGGGCCTCGAGGGGGTCTCGGTGATGAAGAAGGAGGCGCTGCTCAGCGCGATCAAGAGAGCGCGCGGGATCGAGGAGCCGCGGGTCGGTCCGCGGCGCGCGACCGCCATCCACGACATCAAGCATCACTTGCGCGAGTTCGCCAAACAGCGTGTGGCGCTGCTCGAATCGCGGCAGCGCGATCCGCGCCAGCTCAAGAGCGTGCGCCGTCACATCAAGCTGCTGAAACGCAAGATTCGCCGGATCCGGTCCACCGCCGGCCGTCCCAATCCCCAGGCTCAGCCGCCGGCGGCCTGATCGGCCCGGCTGCGCCGGCCTGCGGCCCAAAGCGCCGCGAGCAGGATCGCTCCCAAGCCGCTGAGAGCCAGCCCCAGGGTCCAGCTCGCCGGCCGGTAGCGCAGCTCGACTTGGTGGTCGCCGGCTGGGACCGGGACCGCGCGCAGAACCAGATTGGCGCTGAGGACCGCGGCCGGCTGCCCATCGATCCACGCGCGCCAGCCTGGATCGTAGGCCTCCGAGAGAACCAGCAGCCGCCGCTGGGCGGTCTCGACCTTGAGCCGCAGCCGATTGGGGCTAGCTTGCAGGATGCGCACCGTTTCGCCCGGGAGCAGCGCGGCTTGGCCGAATGCGCCGAGTGCGCCGGCTGGATCGCCGATCACGGCTGCGTCGCGGCCCGCGCCGAAGGATCGGCTGCTCATCAGCTCGAAGGCGGCTTCGGCATCGCGGAGCCGGTGGACCCGGGCGGCGAGGTAGGCGTGCGGCGCCGCCCGCAGGTTTTCGAGCACGTCGACGTCGCCGCGGTAGATGCGGCGCCAGCGCTTCGGCTGATCCACTATCAGCCGATCCGCGGTCGAGCCGGGAGTCAGGACGAAGCGCAATCCGAGCAGATCGAGCAGGGGGGAGCGCGGATCGAACAGCAGCAGCAGGCTGCTGGCGCGGCGCGCGTAGCCGGGACTTTCGCGCTCGAGCCCGGCCAGGGCGCGGCGCCAGGTGCGGGCCTGCAGCGCGTGCGGCGATCCGGGCCGGGCGGCGCTCGGTCCGACCAGTGCCGGGAGCCTCCAGAGGTTGGCGCTGGCCGGATCCGCGCGCCGGAGGAAGCTTTCGTAGCGCCGCGGCGTCAGCGCGTCGATGCCGCGGACATCTTTGAGCCCGTACAGAGCCGCGGCGTTGGGCGGCAGAACGGCGCCGAGCGCCGCGGCGCGAAACCAGCCCGGCCTCGCGCGCAGCGCTTCGAGCGCGGGCGGCCGAGGGAAGTCGATCGAGGCCGGAACCACGCTGTTGAAGGGCAGCGCGTAGCGGTAGATCGGGAGCAAGACCAGCGCGGCGGTGGTCAGCAGCGCCAGCCGCCTCGCGCGACCGCTCGCCAGCCAGGCGAGCCCGATCAGGACCGCCAGCAGGAGCCAGACGACCTCGTGCAGCGCTTCGCGCTGCGCCTGGTCGTGGGCTGCCGTGGGCAACCAGGCTCGATAATGGAACCGGGCGGCGGCGAGGGTGGCGAGCAGCACGGCGGCCAGCGCCGCGGCGCCGGCGAGTGTTCGGCGGCGGACGATCGCAGGATGGCGGACCAGGCGGTCGAGGCGCAAGGCCGCGAGCGCGCAGAGCGCAAACGCGAGCACGCTGTTGATCCGCGAAGGCAGCGCCCGGTCGAAACCGGGCAGGAGCCGGACCAGATCGGCGACCGGAGGGACACCGTAACCGACCAGCAGGCAGACGGCCGCCAGCGCCAGCAAGACCCGCGGCAGCCGCGGCCGGGCCGGCCAACCCAGCGGCAGCAGCGCGAGGACGATCAGCGCCAAGCTGACGAAAGCCGCCTCGTTGGTGTCATCCAGGGTGCCCCAGTAGTTGCCCTGCCGCACGTGGCCGAAGAAGTCGGGCACCAAGGCGACGATCGCGGCGCCGGGCTCGAGATGGAGATCAAGACCGGCGCGCTTGCCGAGAGCCGCCGAGCGGCCCAGGTAGTCGAGAAACGGGATCAGTTGGGCCCCGGCGAGGATCGCTCCCAACCCTGCAGCGGCGAGGCACGCGGCGGCGCGGCGCGGCGCGGCGCCGCCTTTTTGCGGGCGGTCCCAAAACAAGATCAGCAGCCCGTAGGCTCCTGCGCCGCTGGCGATCAGAAAAAAGACCTCGGGATGTCCGGCGAGCAGCCCGGAGGCGCACGCGAGCGCCAGGGCCGCGTAGGCGCGCGCACCGGCGCCGCGACGGATCTCCTCCAGCGCCCACGCCAGCGCCGGAAGATGCGCGGCCACCGTGCTGTTGGGGAACAGCAAAAAGGTGATCATCAGGCCGTGGCCGGCGAAGCCGGCCGCGCCCAGCAGCGCGGCCGCCGGGCCGACGCCGAGCCGGCGCAGGTAGCCGAGCATCAGCAGGGCGGCCAGGATGGTTTTGGCGATGGCCGCTGCCGTCGGGCCCCAGGCGCCGGGCAGCGCCAAAGCCAGCCACTGCAGGGGATGGAGCGCCGCGGCAACCCCATTGGCGAGCAGCGGCGCGCCGCAGAAGACGGAGTCGGTCCACAGCGGCAGCTCGCCGCGGCCCAGCGCGGCGCGGATCTCCTCGAGCAGCGGATAGAGCTGATAGCTCTGGTCGTGCAGAGCCGGATTCAGCGGCGGCAGCTCGGGCGGCAGCGGCGCGGCCGGCTGGCCGTAATACAACAGGTGGAAGCTGAGATAGGGCGCACCCTGGCGCAGCACCGGGAGGTGGAGCAGGAGGGCCGCCAGGGCGGCGGCGGCCGCGCTCCAGCGCCAAAGCGCGGCCGAGCTCATCGGCGCCGCGCCAGCACCCGCATGCTGCCGTCCTGGATCCTCACCATGCGCCGCGCCAGAGATGGCCGCTGCTCGAGCCGCGGCACGATCCGGCCCAGCGGATCGAGCAGGCGGCGCAAACGATCGGCCACCATGGGGACGGGATAGTAGTGCCAAGCCGGATCGACCTCGGCGAGCTCGAAGTCGGCGGCCAGCAGCCGGCCGATGGTCGAGGGATCGAAGAAGAACAGATGCTCGGGAATCTTGTAGGAGACCCAGCGCCGGCCGCTGAGCCGCGCCAGCAGCGAGCGCCGGTTCGGGGTGATGCAGAGCAAGAAGCCGCCCGGCCGCAGCGCGCGAGCGGCGGCGGCGACGAACGCGCGCGGATCGGGGACGTGCTCGATGACATGCGAGCAGTAGATCGCGTCGGCGCAGTCGGGGTGGGCGGCGGCGTAGGCTTCGAGCGTGGTGCGCAGCACCGCGGCGCCGAGCTTTGCGGCGGCGCGCGCGGCCGCCGCCGCGGAAAGCTCCAGGCCGCGGACGCGGTAGCCGCGCTCGCGGGCCAGCTCGAGAAAGGCGCCGTAGCCGCATCCGACCTCGAGCAGATCGCCGCCGTGCACGCGGGGCGCCAGGAGCTCGAGATCGCGCGCGGCGCTGCGCCGCAAGCAGCGTTGCAGGCTGGCGTAGTCTTCGCGGTAGCCGGCGCTCGCGGCTGCGCCGCCATAGTAGTGCGGGCTGTCGTAGAGCGACTTCAGCTCCGCGGCGCTGGGCTGCGGCTCGAGTCGAGCCAGCCCGCAGCGCGGGCAGCGCGCCACCGTGTAGGGAGGAAATCGGTGCAGCGGCTGGGGCGGGTCTTTGGCCTCACACAGCGGGCAGATCATAGCCGCCGCCATGGTAACGCAGCGGTAAGAGCAGCACATCCCAGAGCATGCGCAGCGAGCCCAGCGGCAGCGAAATGGTGCTGGGCTCGTTGCGCACCTGACGCACCGCGACCCGCTTGATGTCGAGGTTGAGCTTGTAGGCCAGATAGAGCAGCTCGACATCGAAGGCGAAGCCGTCGACCACGCCGAGTCGAAACAGGCGGTCGGCGGCGGCGGCGCGAAATCCCTTCAAGCCGCACTGGGTGTCGACCACCCCGGTGACCACCAGCCGACTGATCAAAACCGTGAACAGCCGGCTGGCGATCCGGCGCGGCCGGGTGGGGCGGACCTCGAAGCGCGAGCCCGGCAAATCGCGCGCGCCGATCACCAGGTCGAATTCCTTGCGCTGCAGATAATCGAGCATGCGATCGATCGCTTCGAGCTCGTACGGCAGATCGGCATCGGAGAAGAAGCGGAAGCGGCCGCGCGCGGCCAGCATGCCGGCGCGGACCGCGGCGCCTTTGCCGCGGTTGCGCGGCAGTTTCAGCAAGCGCACGCCTGCGCCGCTGAGCTCGGCGGCGATCGAAGCGGTCGCATCGGAGCTGCCGTCGTCGACCACCAGGAGCTCGAGGCTGGACCAGCGTCGGCGCCGAACGGTCTCGACCGAACGCCGCAGATAGCCTGCGCCGTTGAACACCGGCAGGACCAGACTGAGCTGCGGGTCGCCGGCGGTCATCGCCCAAAGATATCAGAGGCGAGGTCCGAGCTGCGCGGCGCGGGGCAGCGCAGGCTCACCACGGCGGGCGCCGCTGGGGCGGGATCCGGCGCGGCGGATTCGAGCGCGATGCGCTCGAGCTCCTGGCCGGCCGGGAACTGGAGCCGCAGGTCGGTGATCGGCCGATCCTGCAGCGCCCAGCTTAGGCAGCGCTGCGGAAAGAGCCGAACCAGCGCCGCGCCCGAACCGCCGCGAAGCTCGAAGGCGATCCGATGCCAACGCGGCCGCGGCAGGGCGCGCCAGCGCAATTCGGCGAGTTGGCCGGGTAGGAGCGTGGAATCGAGCTGAAGCCGGATGCTGGCGATCGCCAGCGCCGCGGTGGGCGGGATGGATAGCTCGGCGCGGCGCCCGGATCGGGACGGCGTAGGCGCAAGCTCAATGTCGAGGGCGGGCCCGGCGTGGCTGGAAGCGAGACGCCGGCGCAGCGCGGCGGTGAGCTCCTGCAGCTCGAGCCGCTCCGCGTTCCAGAACCACACGCTGTCGCCGGCGCCGAGCTTCAGACCGCCCAGCACCAAGCGATCCGAGATCGCGTCGATTCCGGGCCGGCCGTGCTCGGTGTAGGCGCGGTATGGGGGTAGAGTCTGCAGCCAGGCGAGTCGATCGAGGTTCATGAGCCCGGGCCCGTAGCGGTAGCTGCGCGCCGCCGCCGCCGGCGCGTCGCGCAGCTTGGTGGTGAGCAGATTCACACCCACCACCCAAGGGAATCGGATCGGCGGGCCGAACACATAGACCGCGGGAGCGCTCCCGGCGGCTGCAGGAGGCCTGAGCCGCGCGGCGAGCGCGTCGACCCGGCGCGCGGCGCGTTCCCACGCGCCGAGCTGAGCTCGAAGCTCGACGGCGTAGATTATCAGCACCAGCCCGATCAGCAGCGCCGCGGTGCGGCGCGCCGGCGCGCGGCGGGCGAGCAGCGGCGTGGCGAGCATCCAGGCGATCCCGAGCGCGGGAGCGGAGAGGTAGTACCAATCATCCTCGGTGAGGGTCCAATGGACGATCGCGGCGACCGGCGCCAACCACGCGGCCGAAAGCAGCAGGGCGGCGCCGAGCGCCGCCGCCGGGGCGCGGCCCCAGGCCGCCGCGCCGAGAACGGCGAGGACGAGCAGAGCGGCGGCCGCGAGGGCCGCGGCTCCGAGCCGGACCGCGCTGCACGGCAGGATCAGATTGGCGGCCAGTGCGGCGCCGAAATCGCGCAGCGTTTGCGCCAGCGTCAGGTCCCAGCCGACCTGGGCATAGCCCCAAGGGTGGTCGAGGTAAACGACCCGAAAGCCGAGATAAAGGGCCAGGATCACCCATGCGCCGAAGCCGGCGCCGGCGGCGGGACGCAGCCGAGCGCTGGGCCGAAGCTGGAGCAAGGGCCAGGCGCTCAGCACCAGCGGCAGAGCCGCGATCGACTCCTTGCACAGCAGACCGGCGCCGAAACAAAGGGCGACCGCGGCGGCATGTCCGCTGCCGCCGCGGCCGTCGAGGATCCGCTGCAAGAGCAGCAGCGCGGAAAGCGCGGCGGCGATCGCCAGCAAATCGAAGCGGGCCACCACCCAGCCGACGGTGGCGGCGTGAGCGGGATAGAAGGCGTAGATCGAAGCGAGCGCAGCGGCGAAGCTGCGCGACCCGCTCCAGCGGCGCGCCAGCGCAAAGAGCAAGACCACCGCCGCCAGATGCAATCCGATATTGACCAGGTGATAGGCGGAGTCGCCGCCCAAGCTGGCATTGAGCTTCCAGCTCACGAACGCGAGCGGACGGATGAAAACGTCGGCGCGCGAAGGCCAGCTGGCGCGCATAAAATCCGGCCAGTCGAGCCCGCGGGCCAGCAGATCGAAATAGTGGCCCTCCGAGTGCTGGCCGAGCCGGAGGGTCGGAAGCAGCCAGATTCCCGCCGCGGCGGCGATCGCGGCCGGCAGCCAGCCGCCCGGCAGGGCCGGCCGGATGCGTGCGAGCGGATGCGCCGGTCGGCTGCGAAAGGAGATCAAATCGAGGGCGCGGGCCGGCCCCTTCAACCCGACCGGGACCCTTTCTGCCCCAGATCGCGCTGGTTGCGAACCGTCAGCACCTTGCGGGCATCGCGCCGCACCTGTTCGGGGACGTCGCGATTGAACTGCAATGAGCGCAGGTCGACGTTGGTGAGACGATGGATCAGATTCATGCTGGTGGCTCTCGGGGTGCGGGGGTTTTTGACCAGATTGAGGCAGATCGTGTATCTCCGAGTCCACTCCCGATGCAGGCCGATGATGCGCAGCACTTGGTCGGAGACGTTGAACTGGGAGTACAACTTGATGTCGGGCTCGGTCACTTTGGGGCTCTTGAGCACCGAAGTAGCGACCAAGCGGTTGTGATCGCGAACCAACAACAGGCGCTCGTAGCCGTTGCCTTTGAGTGCCAGCGCGATCTTCTGCCCCACCGTCATCTTCGCGAGCCGCGCCAGAATCGAGGCTTTGAAGCGTCGCTGCGCGCGGGGATCGGCCTTGGAGGAGCGCACCACTCCCGGTTCGGAGGCTGAGGCAGACTCGGCTGCAGCGCCGCCGCCGCGCCGGTAGAGCACCAGCGCCGCCGACTCCGACTCGCCTTCGTTCGGAGTCAGGATCGGAGCCTCGAGCGTTTCGGGCGGCTCCAGTGCCTGGCCGATTGCCTCGAGCTCGGCCTCGTCGAGCTGGAGCGTTTCCGGATCGGCCGGCTCGGGATCGGGACCGGGGCTGAGGTCGAGGAGCAGCGCGGGGGGCCGCTCGAGCGCCTCGAGATAGGGAACCACCCACTCGAGATGCTGAGCATCGGCCCGCAGCAAATGGCTTTCAAGCGTCGCGTCGCTCAGCAGCGGATGGGCCAGCAGGACCGACAGGATCCGACGCTGGGTCGGGAACCGCTCGATCAGGGTCGCGAGCTTCTCGGCGTCGAAATCGTCGCGCTCCACCAGCAGCAGGACCTGATCGTCGCTGAGCCGCTCCAGTTGGCCTTGAAGCTCGGCCCAATTCCGGCCCAGGAGATCAGAGCTGTCCATCGCTCGGCTCGCCGGCGCCCGCCGCCAGCTCTTGCGGGGTGAGCAAGAACTGGGCCGCGTTCTCGGGCGTGATCGTGAGGGCGTGGATCGGACGGCTGAGCGGCTGGCGCCAGCTGGCCGGCTCGCCTTGCAGCCGCAGCGCAACCGCGGCCGGATTGCCGAGCGTCAGACGCACTTGCCGGTCGGCTTCGAGCTTCAAGGTTTCTTCGGGCTGCAGGATGCGGTAGATCCGGCGCTCCCCATCGACGTGGATTTCGGCCCACGATTCGCCCTGGGTCTGGAGCCCGATCTGAAGCTTGGCGCCGGCCGCGGGCGCTGCGGGCGCGGGCCGGGCCGCCGCCGGGGGGCTCGAGTCCGGTGGAGCGGTCGGGGTGGGCGGGCGCGCCCCGAGCCACCAGCCGAACAGCGCGGTGGCTCCCAGAGCCGGCCCGAGCCAGCGCCAGGGCCGATCGCGCCGGCCGGCGGCCTGCGGTTGCGAGATCGGCGGGTGAGCCGAAACCGGATCCGCGGCCGGATCGTCACCGCCGGTGTCGTAGCGGCGCACGAACCGCTCGGCATCGAGACCGACCGCTTCGCAGTAGCCGCGCAAGAATCCGCGGTTGAACACCCCGCCGGGGAGGCGGTCGAACTGATCGGCTTCGATGGCCTCGAGGAATCGGATGCTGATCTTGGTCGATGCTTGAATCTGATCCAGGGAGATGTTGCGGCTCTGGCGTTGATCGCGCAGCTCCGACCCCAGGCTCATGAACCTCCATCCTCCGAGCTGGGGCGGAGAAACAGGTGGTGGACCTTGACCCCGAGCTCTCGCGTATCCGCGCTCGGACCCCGCAGCGACGGCCGAAACGCCGGCTCGGCTTCGAGCGCGATGTCGAACCAGCTCTGCGCCGCCGCCAGCTCGGCCGGCACCGCGACCTTGGCGATGAAAGGCGCCGGATCGCTGCGCTCGATCTGGGCGAGGGTCTGGTCGTTGTGCCGGACCCGCAAGCTCTGGGGAGCGCCGATCTCCCGGGTCGGAAACGACAGTTTGAGGTAGAGGGTCGCGCGCCGTCCCGGCGCCTTGAACGAAGCGACCGAATGCGGCGAGGTCCAGCGCCACTCGCCCAGGCCGGGGGCGCTTTCGGGCTCGTACCAGCCGGCCTTGTAGAGCGGGAGGAAACGCTGGCTGGCGGCGCGGAATTCCAGCCGACCGATGGCGTAGGCGTCGTGCCGCTTGCCGCGCGCCTCGCCTTGCAGCTGGGCGCGGCGCCGGACCTGTTTGGGATCATGGAGTCCGACCCAAATCTCGAGCGGGCCGGTGTACTCCACGCCTTCGAGAAAGCTGAGCAGGTCGTAGCGGACCGTGGTGCCGGGCTGCCACTGTTCGGTCGGCAGCGGCGGATCGTGATCGTAGAAGTAGCGCACCTGGTGGGCCTGCGGATCGACGAAGTGCACGAACGCCCGCAGCCGCGGCAGCGGCGGGCAATCGGCTGCAAGCTCCCAAGCCAGGCCGAGCTCGATCGGACCGTCGTGATAGACCGCCGGAAAGCCATGGACCAGGCGCGGGGTGATCGGGTATTGCGGTCCTTGGGCGGGCTTGCGACACCCGCTTCCCAGCAGCGCGGCCGCGGCGAGCGCGGTCCCCAAGCAGGCTCGGTGGAGGCTCATGGGCTTCAGATTTACGCGACCGATCGGCTGGGGTCAAGTCGATCCGCGGTTGACCACAGTGCGCCGGCCGTGCTAGTCTCAACCCCCTGTCGATCGGCGGTGTTCGACTCGAAGCCGTTGCCGCTGCTGGAGATGCCGCTGGCGCGAGGAGGGGTGCATGGAAGCGTTGGGCATGGTCGAGACTCGGGGCCTGGTCGGCTCGATCGAGGCCGCGGATGCGATGGTCAAGGCCGCCAAGGTGGTCTTGATCGGCAAGGAGTACATCGGTGCCGGGTACGTGACCGTATTCGTGCGCGGAGACGTCGGAGCGGTCAAGGCCGCCACCGATGCCGGTGCCGCGGCCGCGCGCCGCGTCGGAGAGCTGGTCGCGGTCCATGTGATTCCGCGCCCGCACGAAGAGGTCGAGCAGGTCCTTCCCAAGCCCAAGAAGTAGCTCCCCGGGCGGGGATCCGGCGTCATGCCCGATCGTGACTTGCAGTCGATTCAGCAGGCCCGCGACCTGCTCGAACGGGCGCGGCGCGCTCAGCGCCACTACGCCGAATTCTCCCAGTCGCAAATCGACGGCGTGATCGACGCCATGGCCGGCGCGGCGCTGGCGGCGGCCGAGGAGCTCGGCCGCCTGGCGGTCGAAGAGACCGGCATGGGGCGGCCGCTGGACAAAAAGCTCAAGAACGAGTTCAGCGCCCGCAACGTCTACAATTTCATTCGCCCGCTGCGCACGGTCGGAGTGATCCGCGACGACCGCAGCCGCCGGGTCACCGAGATCGCCGAGCCGGTCGGCGTGGTCGCCGCCATCATTCCGACCACCAACCCGACCTCGACCGCGATCTACAAGATCCTGATCGCGCTTAAGGCCGGCAACGGAGTGGTGATCAGCCCGCATCCGCGGGCCGAAAAGTGTATCCGGCGCACGGTCGAAATCATGGAACGCGCGGCGCTGGCGGCCGGCGTGCCGGAGGGGCTGATTGGCTGCATGCAGGCGCCGACCCTGGAGGGCACGCAGGAGCTGATGAGCCACAAGCTGACCGGCGTGGTGCTGGCGACCGGCGGCAGCGCGATGGTGCGGGCGGCTTACAGCTCGGGCAAGCCGGCATTCGGGGTCGGGCCGGGGAACGTGCCGGCCTACATCGAACGCAGCGCGACGGTGGACCAAGCGGTGCTGAACATACTGGTCGGCACCACGTTCGATTACGGCACCATCTGCTCGTCGGAACAGGCGATCGTTTGCGACCGCGTCATCGCGCCCCAGGTGCGGCAGGCGCTCGAGCGGCTGCGCGGCTACTGGGTCAATCGCGATGAGGCGGAGCGGCTGGCCCAAGCCATGGTGCTGCCCGGACCGTTGATCAATCCGGCATTCGTCGGCCAGTCGCCGCAGAAAATCGCGGAAATGGCGGGGCTCGACGTGCCGCCGGACGCCAGTGTGCTGCTGGTGCCGCTGGAGGGTGTGGGACGCGACTACCCGCTGTCGATGGAGAAGCTCTCCCCGGTGCTGGCTTACTACGAGGTCGAGGACTGGCGCGAGGCCTGCGAGCGCTGCCACAGCCTGCTCAAGTACGGCGGCATGGGGCACACCTTGGGGATTCATTCCAACGACGAAGAGGTGGTGCTGCAGTTCGCGCTCAAGAAGCCGGCGTTTCGGATCACGGTAAACACGCCGACCACGCTCGGGGCGATCGGGTTCACCACCGCGCTGGATCCCTCGATGACTTTGGGCTGCGGCGCGGTCGGCGGCAACATCACATCCGACAACATCTCGCCGCTGCACTTGATGAACGTCAAGCGGCTGGCGTGGGAGATCCGGCCGCACGGCTTGAGCCTGGGCTCGCACGCGTCCGGCGGCGTTCAGGTGCAGGCCGGCTCCCAAGTCTCGGCTCCTGCTCCGCCGGCGCCGCAACGGCCGCCGGCGCCGCGCGCTGAGGCCGCCGGCGCCGCGCGCTCCGAGGTCCCGAGCCTGGACCCGGAATCGCTTCGATCGCTGGTGCGCGAGTATCTGCGCGCGCGCGGCCTGGCCGCGGAGGGCGGGGTCCGGTTGCCGGCGCCGCTTCCGCCGCCCGCCGCTCCGCCGGCCACCAAGCCCGCTGCCGCGCCGGCCGAGCGCAAGGTCGCGCTCGATCTGATCTGCGAGGAGGACGTCCGCCGGGCGCAGGGGGAGGGCTACAAGCTGGTGGTCGGTCCGCGGACCCGGGTGACCGCGCTGGCGCGGGACTTGGGCGAGCGGGCGGGGGTTTTCCTGGCCGAGTGAGCCCGGGAAATGGATCTCATACTTCACCTTACATTAGTTAACATAAGTATTAGCAACTAAATTGGAAAATCGAAAGCCAAAGGTATGGACAATCCGCTGGCGGTCGGGTACGATGCGGCGGATGCGCCTAGACGCCGGATTCACGAGACCAGCCGGCGCCGCAGGGATCGCGCTCGCGGCTCGGAACGGTCTTCCGCCGGCCGCGGGGAGACGGCGCTTGAGACGTAATGGGGGTGGTGTGAAGGGGAATTGGATGCGCTGGGTGGTGGGCGTGGCGCTGGCAGGCTGGGTGGCCGGCTGCGCCAAGAAAACCGCCGTTTCGGAGCAGCCCGCGGTCCCAACGCCGGCGGCAGCCGAGCTGGCTGCCGCGGAGCCGGTAGTGCGCGTCCCGCCCTCGCGGGTCGACGCGATCTTGAACGAATCGCAGCACCACTACGACCGTGGCATGCGGGCGTATCAAGCCGGCCGGCCTCAGGAGGCCAACCGCGCCTTCAACGACGCGATCGACGTCATCCTGCGCTCCGGCTATCCGCTCGACAGCCATATCGAGCTGGTCGAGCAGATCGAAAGGATCCTGACCGGCATCGTCGATTTCGAGCTCAACCGCACCAGCGAAGAGCTGGTCTCGGAGCTATCCGAACCGGCTGCCGAGCCCGGTCCGCCGGCCCGTGCCGTGCGAGCGGCCGCCGGCGCTCCGCCGGCGCCGCCGACCGCGGCCTTCCCGTTGGTGCGCAACCCGCAGGTCGATCAGTTCATCAAGCTGTTCCAATCGCGGCGCGACCGCCGGTCCCAGATCGAGGGCGGCCTGAGCCGCGCCGGCCGCTACCTCGACGGGATCCGCGCCACCCTGCGGGAAGAGGGACTACCGGAGGAGCTGGCCTACGTGCCGGTGGTCGAGAGCGCCTACAAGGTCTACGCTTATTCGCGGGCCCGCGCCAAAGGTCTGTGGCAGTTCATCGCCTCCACCGGCAGCAAGTATGGACTGACCATCAATTGGTGGATCGACGAGCGCTCCGATCCGGAAAAGGCGACCCGCGCCGCGCAGCGCTACTTGCGTTTCCTGTACGACAATTTCGGCGACTGGTATCTGGCCTTGGCCGCTTACAACTGCGGCGAGGAGCGGGTCGAGCGAGCCATCGCGCGGGTCGGCAAACGGGATTTCTGGGAGCTGTCGCGGCGCCGCGCGCTGCCGCGTGAGACCCGGGATTTCGTGCCCCAGATCCTGGCCGCGATGTGGATCGCGCGCGATCCGGCCGGCTTCGGCTTCGCGATCGAGCCCGAGCCGCCGCTGCGCTACGACACGGTGTTGATCGACGGCAGCATCGATCTGCAGCTGGTGGCGCGCTGCGTCGGCGCCAGCTTGGATGAGATCCGCGAGCTCAATCCGGAGCTGCGGCGCGGCATCACGCCGCGGGATGCGCGCGGCTACCGACTCAAGCTGCCGGCCGACAGCCGCGATCGCTTCTTGGCTCAGCTCGCCTCCGTGCCGCAGCAGGATCGGGCTAGCTATCAGCGCTACATTGTGCAGCGCGGTGATACGCTGGGACGGATCGCCGATCGCTACGGGGTTGCGCTTTCCGAGCTGGTGCAAGCAAACCGGCTCCACAACATCCACAGTCTCGGCATCGGCGAGACCCTGATCGTGCCCTTTCCGGCCGCGTCGGGTGAGTTCGAGATCGCCTCGGCCAGCGCGGCGCCGCCGGCTCGGGGCGCGGCGACTTCGTCCTCGGTGCCGCGGATTCATCAGGTGCGCCGCGGCGATACGCTCTACGCCCTGGCCCAGCGTTATGGGACCAGCATCGAGCGACTGCTGGCGCTCAACCACCTGCGGCGCAACCACACCTTGCATCCGGGTATGGAGCTGGTGGTTTGGCGCGATGGTGAAGACGGCGCGGCCCAAGAGCCCGCCGCCGCCGACGAGAAGGTCGTGTACCGCGTCCGGCGCGGCGACACGCTCAGCAAGATCGCGCGCAACTTCGGCGCCTCGATCGGGGATCTGGCGCGCTGGAACCAGCTCGAGGATGTGAGTTATCTGCTGCCCGGGATGCTGCTCACCATCTATCGCTGAGTTGACAGCCTCGGGACCCACCCCTAGGCTGCCAGCGTAGCTCGTCCTCGCTGCCTCCCTGCCCGTGGAACAAAAGGATCTGCTTCGAGCCCTGCTCGCGACCGTGGTGGCGCTGAGTTTCATCGTTCTCTGGAATACTTATATCTTCCCGCCGCCGCCGCCCGGCCCGGTTCCGAAACCGGTTGTTCAACCGGGGCCCGAGCCGGCGCCGGCTCGCGCCGCCGCGCCGCCAAGCGCCGCTGCACCGAAGATCCGGGAGCCGGCGCCGCGCGGTCCGGTCGCGCCGCCGCGACAGGCCCGTCAAGTGCGTAAGGTCGAGGTCGAGACGCCGCTGGTGCGGATCGGATTCTCCAACGAAGGCGCGCGGGTCGAAAACTGGTGGCTGAAGGGATATCGGGGCGGCGGCGCCGGAGCGACCGACATGGTCTCGGCCCGCTTTCGCAAGGCCGATCAACTGCCGCTCGACTTTGCGCTCAAGGACCGGCAGCTTGAGCAGGGGCTGCAGCGAGCGCTGTTCGAAGTCGAGCCGGCTGCCGGCCTGCGGCTGACCGAGGCGAATCCGGAAGGAAGTCTCCGCTTCGTCTTCAGCGACGGCCGGGGCTTGAGCGCGGAAAAACGGATTCATTTTCGCGCCGACCGCTACCAGGTCGAGGTCGAAGCCCGGGTCGCGCGCTACGGCCGCCCGCTCGAAGTCGCGCTGCAGCTCGGTCCCGATCTCGGCAACCCCAGGCCCGGCGAGCGCAAGGCCCAAGGTTTGACTGCGGCGCGGGCGGTGTATGTCGGCGGCGACGGCAGCCTCAAGCAGGTCGAGGCCGATCAGGTCGAGGCCAAGCCGTGGCGCATCCGCGGCCCGCTGGTTTGGGCGGGCTTGCAGGACAAGTACTTCTTGGCCGCGGCCTACGGCTGGAGCCAAGCGGGCGCCGCACCGCTCCCGTGGGTTCGGCTCGAGCCGGCGGCGGCGCCGGCCCAGCAGGCGGCGCTGCGGATCGCGATTCCGCTGGCTCCGGACCGCAGCCTACCGCTGTTTCTGGGCCCCAAGGACTACGAGCTGCTCGGCAAGCTGCCGGTCGATCTGCGCAGCTCGATCGAGTTCGGCTGGTTCGGCTGGCTGGCGGTGCCGCTGCTCTACGCGCTCAAGTTCTTGCACAGCTACGTCCACAACTACGGGGTCGCGATCATCCTGATCACGATCGCGCTGCGGGTGGTGTTCTATCCGCTCAACAAGATTCAGATCGACAGCTCCAAAAAGATGTCGGCCCTGCAGCCCAAGATGAACGCGATCCGCGAGCGCTACCGCAAGCACAAGGGCGACATCAAGAAACAGCAAGAGATGAACCAGGAGCTGCAGGAGCTGTTTCGCAAAGAGGGGGTCAATCCGCTGGGCGGATGCCTGCCGATGCTGGCCCAGTTTCCGGTCTTCATCGCCTTCTACAATCTGCTCAACAACGCGATCGAGCTGCGCGGCCAGCCGTTTCTCTATCTCTCGGACCTCTCGGCCAAGGATCCGACCTTGGTGCTGCCGCTGTTGATGGGCGCATCGTGGTTCCTGCAAATGCGCATGATGCCGGCCAACCCCGGCACCAATCCGGCGCAGCAGAAGATGATGCAGCTGATGCCGCTGATCTTCACAGTCATGTTCCTGGAGATGCCCAGCGGCTTGATCCTCTATTGGTTCGTCACCAACCTGCTGGCGATCGCCCAGCAGCGCTTGATGCTGGGCCCCGGGTCCGGCGCCGCGCCCAAACCGAAACGCATCAAAGCCTGACCGCCGCCGAGACCTGCGCCAGCACCAGGGCATGGCGCGGTGGGCGGCAGCTCCGCCGCCCCAGCACGACGGAGGCTCGGGCTGGCCGGGCGGCTAGCTCATGTTCGGGGACGGCGCGCGCAGGTGCAGGTTGAGGGCTCCGGCGCGCGCCTCGGCTCAGCCGCGCCGCGAGAAGAGAGCATCGCAAGAATGCCTTGCCCTGGCGCGGCTTCGACGCCCCTCACACGAGCCAGCCTTCCTGCCAGCCCGATGGCAAGGCCGCAGGAAGGTGCAAAGGCCTCTGGATTCCGGCTTGCGCCGGAATGACAACCGGGCGCGAGCGGCGCACGGCGCGAGACGAGCGAAGCGAAGTCGACCCGAGCGTGCACCGCGCCCGCACCAGCACCAGGGCACGGGGCAGAGGGCGGTGGAGCTGCCGTCAGCTGCGAGGCGCGCGACAGGGGGTGCGGGGGAGTTCCCCCGCTCTCAGATGCGGCAGACGGAGGCGTACTAAAGGTACGCCGGAGGAGGGCGAACGAGCCCAACGAAGCAGATGGCGGCAGATCCGCCGCCGGGCACCTAGCCGCGGCGGGCTTCTTCGAAGCTGTTCCACTCCTGGCAGTGCGGGCAGCGGGGCAGCAGCTCCCAAGTGCGGTAGCGACAGTGCCTGCAGACGTGGGGTCCGGGGGAGGTCTCGCCGATCGAGGTCAGCAGCTTGAAGTACTGGTTGAGCCGCGCGGGCGGCAGCGGGTGCTGGGCCAGAAAGTCTCCCATCGAGCGGTGCAGCGGCATGGCGCCCGGGCGATCGCGCAGCGCTTGGAGCAGCGCTTCGAACGCGGCCTCCGGCTGGCCGCGATCGCGCAGGAACTGGTGATACTTCCAGGCCGCGAACCACGAGCAGCCCTGGTGTTCCATCAAGCGGCGAAAGGTGCGGTCGAGGCGATCGATCTGACCTTGCTCGAGGCAGGCGAGCTGATACGGCTCCAGCAGCAAATACGCCGAGCGCGGCTCGGCATCGAGGCGTCGTTCCCAGAGCTGGAGCGCCTTCTCGGACTGACCGCGAGCCAGCCAGAGCTGGCCCATGGCGCGGTCGGCCGCCGGCAGCTCCGGAACCAGCTGCAGGGCGCGCGCGAGCTGGCGCTCGGCCTCGCGCAGATTTTGGGCCGCGATCGATTCGCCGGCCACCTCCACCAGCAGGCTGGCGAGGTTCGAGGCTTGGCGGCTGCCGTCGCGCCCGGCGAGCCGCTGGTGAATCGCCAGGCTGGCGGTCCAGTTGCCGGTCGCTTCATGGAGCTTGGCAAGCTGGCGCAGAGCCCCGGGGTGCTGCGGGTCGAGCGTGAGGAGCTGCTCGAGGCGCGCCGCCGCGCGGTCCAGAAAGCCGCCGCGGCGATAGTCGAGGCTGAGATCGTAGAGCGCTTGGATGCGCTGTTCGGCGCTCAGATCGCCGCGATGGAGCAGGCCGCGATGGATGCGCACCGCGCGTTCGAGCTGGCCGCGCTCGCGAAACAGATTGGCCAGCAGCAGGTAGGCCTCGAACGGCGCGGCGCCGGCCGCGACCGCGCGGCTGAGCGCTTCGACGGCGGGGTCGACTTCGCCGGCGATCAGATGGCTGAGTCCGGTGGCGAGCGCGCGGACCGCCGGGTCGGCATTGGCGCCGCGCCCGCTGCGCCGCCAGGCCCAGACCAGCAGCGCCGTGCTGACCGCCGCCAGCAGCAACCCGACCAGCAACGCTGGGAACAGGTCGGTCCACACCGCGCGATCCTCGTCAGGCGCTGCCGGAGTCCGCTTCGTCGAAGCTGTCGGTGATCGGAAGGTTGCGCAGCGAACGAACCTCGCTCTCCAACGCGCGCAGCTGACGGCGCAGCCGGCGCAGCTCGGAGCGGCGCCGCAGGACATCCGGAATCGATACCGCGCCGGCGATCACGATCCCCAGCAGCACGGACCCGAACAGCAGCAGCAGGAGCGGAACGTCGGGGTAGACGCGCTGGATCGGCAGCTGCACGGTCACGGTGGTGCCAACGTTGAGGCCGGCGAACCAGGAGGCGCCGGCCAGCACCAAGGTGAGCAGCAGCGCTTTGAGGACCCGCATCGATCGCCGGGGCTACGCGAAGAGACTAGCGGCGCCCGCGCTTGTGGGTCAACGCGGCGCGCACGAAGTCGCTAAACAGCGGATGCGGCGCCAGCGGCCGGGACTTGAACTCGGGATGGAACTGCACACCCACGAACCATGGGTGGCCGTCAAGCTCGAGAATCTCGATGAACTTGGCGTCGGGCGACTGTCCCGTGATTTGCAGGCCGGCCGCTTCGAGCGGCGCGCGGAAGGCGGTATTGAACTCGTACCGGTGGCGGTGGCGCTCCTGGATCAGCTCGCTGCCGTACGCGGCGTGGGCCAGCGAACCGGGCCGGATCACGCAGGGGCATTGACCCAGGCGCATGGTGCCGCCGAGCGCTTCGATGCCGAGCAGCTCCGGGAGCATGACGATGACCTTTTGGTCCGCCGAGGGAAAGAAGTTGAACTCGGTCGAGTCGGCCTGGCCGAGGCCGGCGCGCTCGCGGGCGAACTCGATCACCGCGCACTGGAACCCGAGACAGATGCCGAAGAATGGAATCTGCTCGCGCCGCGCGTGTCCGATGGCGCGCACCATGCCGGCTACGCCGCGCGGTCCGAAGCCGCCCGGAACTAGGACCGCATGCGCGTCTTTGAGAAACTCTTCGCAGCCGTGTTCTTCGATCTGCTCGCCTTCGACCCAGTGGAGCCGGACCCGCACCCGGTTGGCGATGCCGCCGTGGGCCAGGGCCTCGTTGAGGCTCTTGTAAGAATCCTCGTACTCGACGTACTTGCCCACGATCGCGATGCTGATCTCCTCGCGCGGATGACGGATGGTCTCGACCAGCGCTTCCCAGTCCGACAGATCGCGCTGGCGGGCGGGAAGCTGCAGCAGCCGCAGCAGGATCCGGTCGAGCCCCTCCTGAGCGAACACCAGCGGGACTTCGTAGATGGTGTCGACGTCCTTGGCGGTGATCACCGCGTCTTCGGCGACGTTGCAGAACAAGGAGATCTTGGACTTGATCTCGCGGGGCAAGAAGCGATCGGTGCGGCACAGCAGCACGTCGGGCTGGATGCCGATGGCGCGCAGCTCTTTCACCGAGTGCTGCGTCGGTTTGGTTTTGAGCTCGCCGGCGGCGTTGATGTAAGGCACCAAGGTCAAGTGGATGAAGATCGCGTTGCCGGGCCCGACTTCCTGCTTGAGCTGGCGCGCGGCTTCGAGGAACGGCATCGACTCGATGTCGCCGGCGGTGCCGCCGATTTCCACGATCACGATGTCGGCTTCCTGGCCGAGCTCATAGATGACGCCCTTGATCTCGTCGGTGATGTGCGGGATGACCTGCACGGTCTTGCCCAGGTAATCACCGCGGCGCTCGCGGTTGATCACCCGCTCGTAGATCTGCCCGGTGGTGTAGTTGTGGCGCCGCGCTCCTTGAAAGCGGGTGAAGCGCTCGTAGTGTCCCAGATCGAGATCGGTTTCGGCGCCGTCGTCGGTGACGAAGACCTCGCCATGCTGGAACGGGCTCATCGTGCCGGGATCGACGTTGAGATAGGGGTCGAGCTTCTGCAAGGTCACGCGGTAGCCCCAGCGCTCGAGCAGGCAGCCGATCGAGGCGCTGGCCAGGCCCTTGCCCAGAGAAGAGACCACGCCGCCGGTCACGATGATGTATTTGGCCACCGCGTCCTCCTGGCGGACCCGATCGCGCGGGCCCGGTCGCGTACACCCGCTGGCAGCCGAGGGTCGATCATCGGCTGCGCCGGGTCGAAAGGTTGTGGGCCGCGCGGCGCCCGCGCTGCCGGCGCACGCGTCGCAGGTCGGCCCAGGTGTTGATTTCTTCGCTGCGTTGTCGGGTCGGCACGACTTGAATGATCCAACCGTTTTCCAGCGCTCGCAGCTGCTCGAGGCCCTCGAGTTGTTCCAGCGGCGTCGGCGGCCGGCGCGCCAGATTCAGCAGCGCCGGGCGCCGGTAGCCGTAGAGGCCGATATGACGCCGGAGGCCGGGACGCACGGTCGGGCCGGTGCCGTACGGGATTGGGGCCCGCGAGAAATATAACGCCTGGCCGCGCCGATTGGTCACCACCTTGACCACCGCCGGATCGTGCCAGTCTCGCGGGCGGGTCAGCGGCTGGCTGAGGGTGGCGAGCGCGAGCCGCGGATGATCCAGCAGGGTGCGCGCCAGAGCATCGACCATGGCGGGCCGCACCCCGAACTCGTCGCCTTGAATATTGATCACGACGCGCGCCTGCAGCCGCTGGGCGACTTCGGCGCAGCGTTCGCTGCCGCTGCGCGGTTTGGAGCTGGTGCGTTCGACCTCGGCGCCGAAATCGCGCGCCGCGCGCTCGAGCTCGAGGCTGTCGGTGGCGATCACCAGGCGGTCCAGCAGCCGTGCGCGGCGCGCCGCTTCCCAGACATGCTGCAGCAGCGCCTTGCCGCCGATTCGGAGCAAGAGCTTGCGCGGCAAGCGGGTCGACTCCAACCGCGCTGGAATGATGCCGAGCACTCTCATGGTCGATCCGGGCGGCTTGGTTCGGACCCAGTCTTCGGCCCAAGTCGGCTGCGGCCAGCGCGCGACGGAGAGCGGCGCAGCCGACGGAAGCCGATGAAAGGAGGGCTTGGGCTTCCCGTGGCCCGCGACCCGCGCGCGACCCGGCGGCACGCTCTCTCCACGGGACTTTGATTTTAGAAGCGGCGCGCGCCCCTTGTCAAACGATGCATCGCAGGGTTAGCCTACGGCCACCGGGCTGGGGGAGCCGGACCCGCCGCCGCTGGCGTAGAGGATGATCACGCGCGTCATTGGCGCCTCCTTGGGAACCGTGCTGGGAGGTTTGGTTCGCCTGTTGACCCGGGCTCGCGTGCATCCCGATCTGCTCACGGTGCTCGGGCTGCTGGTGACCGCGCTGGCGGCCGGCTTGTACGCCCAAGGAAGCATCCGTGCCGCCGGTCTGGTGGTATTCGTCGCCGGCGCGTTCGACATGGTCGATGGGCGGGTCGCGCGGCTCTCGAATCGCGAGACCAAGTTCGGGGCCTTTCTGGATTCGGTGATCGACCGCTATTCCGACCTGTTTCTCTATACCGGCATTCTGGTGCTCTTCGCGCGGCGTCACGCCACCGGCTACGTGGCCCTCACCACGCTCGCGCTGATGGGATCGGTGCTGGTCTCCTACACCCGGGCGCGGGCGGAGAACCTGATCCCGGAGTGCAAGGTCGGCTTCATGGAGCGCCCGGAGCGGATCGTGCTTCTGATTCTCGGTTCGGTTTTGAATCGGCTGCCGACCGCGCTCTGGATTCTGACCTTGACCAGTCACCTGGCGGTGTTTCATCGGATTTATTACACCCGCAAGTTTCTGCGCGCGCAGCAAAGCGTCGTTCCCGGTCCGGACTGACGCCGCCGCGGCATGAACCCTGCCGAGTTTCTGGCCCGCTACCGAGAAGCGAAGCGCCAGACCGCCCACCAGATCCTGGGGCTGAGCCGCAGCTGTTCGTCCGATGAGGCCCGCGCCGCCTACCGCAAGCTGGTGCGGGAATTTCACCCGGATCGATTCGCCGGCGAGCCCTACCGCTACTTGCAGAAAGAGGTCAACGATTTCTTTGTCCGCATCAACCAGGCTTACGAGACGGTGCGCAGCGCCGGTCCGGACCCGGAGCCCGATGCCGGCGCCGGCGCGGCCTCGGTCTACAATCTCGACCGCCGCCGCGCCAAAGCCAAGCAGCATTTTCTGCGCGGTTTGGTCCTGTTGCAGGATCACCTAATCGAGCAGGCGATCGAGTTTTTCGAGCTTGCGCTTTCGACCGACCCGAGCCAGAGCCAGTACCATGCGCAGGCGGCGCACGCGATGTTGAGCCAAAGGCCGCAGGCCAAGGCCCGCCTGCGCCAGATCGAGATCCTGTTCAAGACCGCGATCGATCGCGACCCGACCGAGCCGTCGAATTTCCATCAGCTCGGGCGGCTCCACAAGCTGCGTGGCGATTCGAAGAACGCGACCCGGCTGTTCGCCTGCGCCGCGGTGCTGCAACCGGACTACCACGAGGCGGTGCGCGAGCTGCGGCTGCTGCAGATGCGCCGCGATCGCGCGTCCGGCGCCGGGTTGAGCGGCGCGCAGTGGCTCAAACGACTGCTCAAGACCGAGCTCGAGACCCAGGAGGAGGCGGTCCGCAGTCGCGGCTGGCAGACCGACCGGCGCAAGCTGGGCGAGCGGCGCGTCGAGCAGGTCCCGATCCCGTTTCCGGATCGTCGCATGGCCGATCGCCGCCGCGAGATTCGGCGGCTCAGCGATCTGCCGATCGACCGAATCCTGAAGGGAGCACTGGACAAATAGCCAGCGGGTCCGCCGCCACACTTGCGAGCCCTGCTGTCGACCTCAAGCCACCGGCCCCTGGATTCCGGCTTGCGCCGGAATGACGGTAAGGGCAGCCGAACACCGGCAAGCGGAGACGAGCGTAGCGAAGTCGACCCGAACGAGCGACGGGGCCCGCCCCAGCACCCTAGGGCATAGGCATACCTGGGCCGGAGACGAGCGCAGCGAGGTCGACCCGAACGAGAGACGAGGCCAACCTGAGCCAGAGAGCACGGCGCCGAGGGCGGCGGAGCTGTCGTCAGATGCAAGGCGCGCGCCGGGAGGGAGACGGAAGCGTACTGAAGGTACGCTGGAGGAGCCCGACCAAGCGCAACGAAGCAGATGACGGCAGATCCGCCGCCTAGGCACTAAAAGGGGATGTCGTCGTCCTTGAGCTCTTCGTCGTCCGA
>DASWHO010000408.1:0-10761 GCA_036398155.1 Acidobacteriota bacterium | reverse complement strand
CTGGTCGCGCTGCTCAATACCGGTGAGCTGCATCTGCGTTCGGGCCGCGCCGCCGAAGCGCTGCGCTACGCGGAAATGGCGCTCGAGCTCGACCCTGAGAGTCGCGCGGCCCAGATGCTCCAGACTAAAGCCCTGCGCGCTGTGGAGGGTTCCGGGGACAGGTAACTATCCCGTGGAATTTCAGGGGAATTTCGGGGACAGTTTACTTAACCGGAATTTCGAATTTCGGGGACAGTTTACTTAACCCGGGTTTTGGGGACAGTTTAATTATCCCCGGCTTTGGAACACATCGTAGAGGACGGGCGAGGTCATGCTTCAGCCATTGTCGTTGGAGAGCTTCGAGCCCTCGCTACTAACATGGGGGTGCCGCTAGGCTCGATGGATCACCATTTAACATCCCCGGTAATCGGGCATCTGTGCTCTGTGGGAGGTGCGCATGTCGGCAAGAGTCAGGACCGGTAGGATTCTCTTGGCCGTCCTGGGGTCGTTTTTGGCGGTTTGGGGATACGCCGCCGACGATCGCTACTTCGACGGCCGGCCGGAGTTCAAAGAAGGTTGGGAGCGCGGCTATTACGTTTGGCGCGAGGGCTCCAAATGGCACGTCCGCTGGACCACTCAAGGCGCCCGGCTGCGATTTGGCGGCAGCGTGACCGCGGAGGGTGGCAAGCTCGAGGATCTCAAGCGCATCGATGTCGAGACCGAGCGCCGCGTGATTCGGTCCGGCCGCGCGCCGCATGCCGTCGTGGGTCCGCGCGGTCGGGTTCATGTTCGCGGCGGGCGCGCGCCGGTGGTGGCGACCCGGGAGCAGGACAAGATCGAAAAGGTCGGAGACCAGCGGATCGAGTTTTTCGCCCGCACCGACGCCGACATCGACGGCTTCGACTTCGAGGTCGATGAGCGAGTGACGCGGCTGCGCTTCCAGCTGCAGATCGAAGGACGCAGCCGCGCCGTCGACGTGGAGGTCGGCGGCGAGAACCGCCATCCGCCCAACAATCCTTTCGAGGTAAACCTCCGGTAGAAAACTCCGGGCAGTTTTGCTGAAATCCGATTGGAAACTGTCCCCAAAACTGGGGATAAGTAAACTGTCCCCGTAATCCGTAATCCGTAATCCGGTAATCCTGGTTGTGTTACCTGTCCCTGGGACTGATCGCGCGGAGGTGGTTGGAGGCGCAGCGGTAGCCGCCGTTGTGCAGGACGCTGGGGACCAGCGGCGGCAAGAGCTTGAGCTGGTAGCCGGCCCGCCGGAAGATCCGGCCGGCCTGTTCGTCGCCGGGCTGGAGCAGGCTCGAGAATCCCTCCGCCCACCGGCCGCTCGCGCCGACCTCGATCACCACGTTGTTCCAGGTGATCTGGAAATCCGGAAAGTCGAGCGGCTCGGCCGCCATGGCGGTCGGCACCAGCAGATGCGGCAGCCGATCGACTCGGAGGCCCTCATCTCTCAGGTGCTCGGCCACCTGGTCCAGGAATGCCGCCAGCCGGATGCTGCGCGGACCGGACTGATACTCGAGCAGCTGCCGGCGCAGCTCGAGTGGATCGGGGACCAGCCGGTACGCTTCGCGCAGGCGCTTCCAATCCGGCGCCTGCATTCGCAGCAGCAGCTCGCGGCCGGCTTGCAAGTCGGCGACCAGGGCCAGCTCGCTCCCTTCGGGCTCAGGCAACACGGTCAAGTAGGAATCCAGGTCGAACCCGGCGCCGCCGCCCAGAAGCTCCATGAACGAAGCGCGCTGCGCCGCGGATCCCGAGTCAGGCCGGGCGTGAACGAAGCGCGCCGGCCGGCCATAGAGCTGCTCGAGCTCGCCGGCCGCCGTCCGCGCCGCCTCCAGATAGCGGTCGATCTCTGGACCGCGCGCGAACGACGCGACCGGCACCTCACTCAGGCCGAGCAGCTCCAACACGCGGTGCTCGACGCTGTGGATCGTGATCCAGCAGTGCGCCTCGGTCACCAGGATTTGGCCGTTGTGGAATGAGGTTGGAGTGGTGGCGAGCTCGACCCGCCCCCATGCAGTATCCAGAGCCTCGGGAAGCCCTTGCACCAGCTCGCGGCCCATCGCGGCGTCCTCGCCGCGCCACCAGAGGGACGTGGGGCGCTCGAGAATCAGAGCGCCGCCTTCCCTGCGGCGCGCCAAAATCAGCGGGTCGCGCGGCCAGGGCGTGTACGCACGCCCGTGGGTTTCGATCAGCCAGGTTCGAGCGCCACGGCCGCTCGCAAGCGCGCGGCGCAGCGGCAGGTCGACCAGCACCAAGAGCGCACGCTCGGGTCTCCAACTCTCGACGGCGGTGAGAAAACGCTGCGCTTCTGCGGCGTTGAAGAAGCTCGACGGCAGCGAATACACCGACGCCGTGATCGGCCCATCGGGCTCCGAGAGCTCGATCCGAACAGGGTCGTAGGGCACCCGGCGGCTGGCGCTGCCGCGCGGGATCGCCCCCCAGCCGAGCTCGATGCGCTCGGAGGCCTCGAAGTCGATCTCGGGCCTGGGATTGAGGCGCTCGAGGAGCTCGTCACGCAGCTCGCCGCTCACGCTCGGGTCCAGCATCGTGGGCAGCAGCGCCAGCACCGCGCGGCGCAGCGCGGGTCGCTCCGAGAGGCGCGCCGGATCCACCAACAAAACCGCGAGCATCCGGTCGATCGCTTCCGCGCTCCAGGGCGGCCCGCGGCGATCGAGCGCTGTGCCCAGAGAGCGCGCGCACGCGGCCAGGTAGCCGCCGATTTCCAGCTCGCCCTGCTCCAAGGCAGGGCCGAAGCGAGGCATCACCTTCGGCACCAGCTCCGGCTGCGCGAGCAGGACCTTCGCCAGCTCGACCGGCGGCACCTCATGCTGCAGCCGCCGAACGAAGCCCACATCGCTGCCCTCTTGCTCCAGCAGGGACGCGATCCATGGAGCCGCGTGGCGATCCGTTTGAGATCGAGCCGGTGCCATCGCAGCGAGCGCCGGCCCGAGCAGCAGATAGAGCCGCACGTTTCGGATCAACGGGCGCCGGCCAATCCGCATTCCCAAAGGCTGGGACACTTCTCTTACGCCTCGACCTATTTGTGTAGTATGCCTGTTAATGACCCGGTGACAGGTCCAGGCGGCTGAGCTCGAGCGGGCGGGCCCGGGGCTCGCCTTCGCGGAGCTCGTAGATCCGGTCCAGCGCCAGCCCCTCGAAAACCTGCGGCGCGGCGCCGCCCGGCCAGCGGACTTCGACGCGTTCGATCGCCCTCGCCTGACCCAGGCCGATCTCCTGCTGCAAACTGGAGGCTCCGAAGCTGCCACCCGAGCCCACCGTTGCATAGATATCGCGGCGGCCGTCCGCGCCGCTCACCGTGACCTTGATCCGCGCGCCGATCGCGGCCCGGTTGGCGCGCGTGCCGCGCAGCCTGAGCGTGACCCAGCGATTTGAGTGACCCGGGTTCTCGAACAGCGCGTTCTGCGCGACATCGCCGGAAAAGGCGCCGCCCATCACCGCGTACACGTCTTGATCGCCGTCGTTGTCCAGATCGGCGAAGGCGATGCCGTGGCCTTTCTGCAGATGGCCGAAGCCACCGGAGGTGGTGACGTCTTGAAACCCCTTGCCGCCGTCGTTGCGGATCATGCGATTGGGCATCAGCATGGTCAAATCGGGTGTGCCGGTGCCGAAATAGGCGTCCAGAAACCCGTCGTTGTCGAGATCGCCGAAGTTGGCGCCCATCACCAGCAGCACCTTCTCGAGCGGGCCGCCCGCCGCCACATCGGTGAAAGTGCCGTCGTGGTTGTTGCGGTAGAGCCGCGGCGCGACCGCGCGGCTCGGCAGACCGAGGTAGACGCTGGCGACGCCCGCGATCCCGCCGGCGGCGTAGGAAGCGACGAACAGATCCAGCCAGCCGTCGTTGTCGTAGTCCCAAAACCAGGTCGGAAAGCTGGCGACCGGCTCGCCGACCCCGGCGCTGGCGCTGACCTCGGTGAAGGTCACCGGCCCCTTTGAGCCGTCGCCGTATTGCAGCGGGCCGCCATTGCGGAACAGCAGGTTGGGATGGCCCAAGCGGCTGACGTAGAGATCGATCCAGCCGTCGTTGTCGTAGTCGCCCCAGGCGCTGCCTTTGACCACGCCGACCGCGGCCACCCCGGCGCCGGCGGCGCGCTCGCGAAACGTGCCGTCGCCGCGGTTCTCGTAGAGCTCGCAAGGATGAACCTGGCTCGCGTTGGTCTCGTTGCCGATGAACAGATCGACCCAGCCGTCGTTGTTGTAATCGCCCCAGGCCGCGGTCTGGGTCGGGTGATAGGAGAGCAGGCCGGCCTCCTTGGTCACGTCGGTGAAGGTGCCGTCGCCGTTGTTGCGCAAGAGCGAGTTGGGAATCTCGCCGTCGCCCATCAGCCAGGCGCCGCGCAGCACCAGGACATCGGCGAAGCCGTCGTTGTTGTAGTCGGCGTGGATCAGGTTGAGCCCGCCGACCTCGCCGATCAATCCGGCCGCCGCGGTGCGCTCGGTGAAGCTGCCGTCCTGGTTGTTCTCGAACAGCCGCAGCTGGTCGCGCAGGCCCCACGACGAGACCATCAGATCCAGATAGCCGTCGGCGCCGAAATCCTCGACCACCACCCCGCCGGAGAGCCCGAGCAGATCCAGGCCCAGACCGATCGCCACGTTGCGAAACCGCGGCAGCTCGTAATCCGAGGCGAAGGTCTGCGGCGCGATCCGCCAGCGCGGCGGCACCTGGTCGGGATACTCGCCGACCGTCATGTAGGCGAGGTTCAGCAGCCAGCGCGCGGCGAGATCGCTCGGATCGGCTTCGAGCAGGCCGGTGTACTCCTGGATCGCCTGCCGCGAACCGCGCTCGAGCTGGTGCACGCCGCCGCCTTGGATCGGGAACAAACACGAGTCGCTGCTGTGGCGCGCGATGCAGTTCTGCTGCTCTCCGAGCCGCAGGTAGGCCGCGGCCAAAAGGTGCCGGCGCCGCAGCGCCGATTCGGCGGCGAAACCGACGCCAGCGTAGCGCAGATCGTACTCCGACCAACCGAGATCGGCATCGCGGATCTGGCCCAGCTGCTCGATCGCCGCCTCGGTCTCCCCGGCCAGCAGCAGTTCGTACCCGAGCCGGCCGCGCAGCCGGCCGAGCGGCGCCGGATCGGGGGCCGCGGCCAGCTGCGCGCGCAAGGCATCGGCGCGCTGGCGGTTGAGGTAGAGGTTGGTCTGCGGGTTGGAGAAGCGCGCGATCGCCGCGAGGGTTTCCGCCATGCTGCGGGTGCTGGGAGCGAGGAACGGCGCCCGCTGATCTTGGACCGATTGCGGCCCGGCTCGGCCCGCGGCGATCAGCGCCAGGATCCCGAACCAGCGCCATGAATGCTTCAGCATAAGCCTGAAACGTGCGGCCAACGTCCGTTTCTCCGGTCTCGTTTGCCTGCCGTGATCAAGAGTATCTCAGTCGCATGCTCAGCCCAAGGCCGGCCGTCGATCGCGCAGAGTAGGTCCCTAAAAACCGGTGCCGTGGGCAAGCCCTGCTTTGCCCACGGAAGGCACTTGCCGAACACGCCGGAGCCGGTTCCAAATGGTGAGGCGCACCCCGTGGGCAAAGCGAAGCTTGCCCACGGCACCCAGTGCTATGAGTCGGGGTGTCACGGCAGCGCGTTGACACTCCGGCAACTGGCTTTTACTCTGCTCCGTTCGGACCATGCCGCCCGCGCCGCCGACATTCACCATCTATTTTCACCGTGATTTCGACGGTGCCGGTTCGGCCGCGATTCTGGGCGATTTCTTGGCCCAGCGCCGCGGCTATCCGGCCGCCCGGCTGCGCTTTCGCTCGCTCGGCTTCGAGGTCAAAGAGCGCTGGACGCGGCTGCGGCTGCGCGGCCCCTGCGCGGTGCTCGATTTCCTCTACCACCCGCAGGCGGACTGGTGGGTCGATCACCACGTGACCTCCTTCTTGAGCTCGGAGTGGCGCGAGGCTTTCGTGCCCGGCCCGACCCGGGTCTGGGACCTCCGCTTTCCGAGCTGCTGCAGCTTGATGGCCGATGTCTTGCGGCGCGCGCCACACCGCTACCGCAACCGGGCGTTCGACGATCTGGTTCACTGGGGCGACATCATCGATGCCGCCCTGTTCGCGAGCGTCGAGCAGGTGCTGCGCTGCGAGGAGCCGGCGCTGCAGATCAATCTGGCCTTGCAGCTGCACGAGAATCCGCGCTTTCTGAGCCGGCTGGCGCGCGAGCTGATGCAGCGTTCGCTGGCGGAGATCGCCGCGCTGCCGTTCGTGCGCCGCGCCTTTCGTTACGCCTTCGAGCGTCAGGAGCATTCGATCGCGGAGTTCCGGCGCCGCTCGCGCTGCGCGCGCGGCGTGGTTCAGTTCGATCTGCGCCGGGCGCGCTACCCTTATCAGCGCTTTGTCCCTTACTTCCTCTATCCCGAGGCTCGGTTCGTGGTCGGCCGGTTCGCGCGCAACGGCCATCAGGAGGTCAGCGTCGGCAGCAACCCGTGGCGGCCGTTTCAGGGTCCCAACATCGGGGCGCTGTGCGCGCGTTACGGCGGCGGCGGGCGCGAGCAGGTCGGCGGCATCACGCTGCGCAGCTCGCGCCAGGCGCAGGAGGCGGCGCGCGAGATCTCGGCTCTGCTGCGCTCGCACGCGGGCTGAATACGCGTCGATTTCTTTGCGACGGACGGAATAAACCGGACATGAGCACGGAGACCAGCGAGATCGTCATCGCCCGCGTCGGCGAGCATCTGAAGCCCGAATTCCAGTACCGCTGTCAGCGCTGCCATCGGCCGGTGCGGCCCGAGTACGGCTGGATCTGCCTGCCCAAGTGTCCTCAGTGCTCGCACCTGAGGTATGAAGCGGTCAAGCGATCGGACGCTTGAGCCGCCAAAAGGTCGCCGCCGCGCGGCGGCGCGCCGCCGGTTCGAGCTGCGCGGCAAGACGGTTCTGGTCACCGGCGCGGCCCGGCGCCTGGGCGCGGCGCTGGCGACCGCCTGCGCCGAGCGCGGCGCCCGGCTGGCGCTGCACTACCATCGTTCGGGGTCGGCGGCGCTCGCGCTGGCCGCCAGGCTGCGCCGCGGCGGCGCGCAAGCGGAGCTGTTCCCGGCCGATCTGAGCCGGCCCGAGCAATGCGCCGAGCTGGTCGAGGCGCTGCTCGAGCGCTTCGGCGCGGTCGACGTGCTGGTGCACTCGGCGGCGCGCTTCGAGCGCAAGCCGTTCGATACCCTGACCGTGGCGGACTGGAACGCGCACCTCGATCTCAATCTGCGGGCCGGGTTTCTGCTGGCGCGCGGCTTGGCGCCGAGGATGGCGCGGCGCGGCGGCAAAATGCTGTTTCTGGCCGACATCGCGGCCGAGCGCCCGTGGCGCGACTACCTGCCCTACAGCGTCAGCAAGGCCGGGGTGGTCGCGCTCACCAAAGCGCTGGCGAAGGAGCTGGCGCCGCGCATCCAGGTCAACGCGGTCGCTCCCGGCACGGTGCTGCCGCCCGACCGCTTCGACCCGGCGGCGAAGGAGCGCCTGGTGCGCCGGATTCCGCTGGGCCGAATCGGCAGCGCGGCCGATGTGGTCGCCGCCGCGCTCTTGGTGCTGGAAGGCACCGATTACATGACCGGAGCGGTGGTCGCGGTGGACGGCGGCCGGAGCCTCTATTAAGCTCTGGAGCGAACCTATGTCATTGCGTCTCGCATGGCTGCTGCCGGCCTTTGCGCTTCTGGCCGGCTGCCACCAGAACTTTCGCGGTCCGGGCGAGGCGCGCGCGGCGCGCGCCCGCGCCCAGGCCCAAGGGCAGCCGAGCCCGGCCGCCGCGGCGCCGGATGCCGCGGTCGCGCGGCTCGATCCCAATCCGGCGGCGCAGGGCGCCGCGAGCGGGCCGTCGATCTCGGGCACCATCTCGCTGGCGCCGGAGCTGGCCGGCAAGGTCGAGACCGCGGGCGTGCTCTACGTCATCGGCCGCAGCGGTCCCGGCCCGCCGCTGGCGGTGGCGCGGATCGAGGTGCAAGGCCTGCCGGTCGCCTACCGCCTTTCGGCCGATCACGTGATGATGCCGGGCATGGCCTTCGAGGGTGTTCTGAGCCTGACCGCGCGGCTCGATCGCGACGGCGCGGTCGGCCCGGCGCAGCCCGGCGACATCGAGGGCAGCATCGCCGAGGTCGCGGTCGGCGCCGAGCACGCCGATATCGTCCTCAACCAACTCCACCAGTAGGTGCGCGTGGCCGCGGGCACGGGATTCCGCATCGGGTGGCATGGGCGTGCGAAGCAAGCCCATGGACGACCTCGGCAGCATGCATGGCGCGTCCATGGGCGCCCTTCGGCCGCCCATGCCACCCGAATTAGACTGCCGTGCCGACGCGGAGAGCGGCAGATCAGCCGCGGCACGGGTTGAAACCAATGGCGCGGCCCGGCATCTAAACCAGTTCCGGAGGCAGCCTGCGTGAGCGAAGAGCGTTTCAAGGTCGTGATCATCGGCTCGGGCCCGGCCGGGCTGACCGCGGCGCTGTATGCGGCGCGGGCCAACCTGCAGCCGCTGGTGCTCGAAGGGATGCAGCCCGGCGGCCAGCTCACCATTACCACCGACGTCGAGAACTACCCCGGCTTCCCCGAGGGCATCCTGGGGCCGGATCTGATGGAGCTGTGGCGCAAGCAGGCCGAGCGCTTCGGCGCCGAGGTGCGCCAAGACACGGTGACCGCGGCGGACCTGTCCCAGCGGCCGTTCGCGCTCACGCTGGACAACAAGCAGCGCGTCCTTGCCGACAGCTTGATCATCGCCAGCGGCGCCAGCGCCCGGCAGCTCGGGATCGAGTCCGAAGCCCAGCTCATGGGCTACGGGGTCAGCGCCTGCGCCACCTGCGACGGATTTTTCTTCCGCGGCAAGGAGGTCCTGGTGGTCGGCGGCGGCGACACCGCCATGGAGGAGGCGACTTTCCTGACCAAGTTCGCCACCAAAGTCACCATGGTGCACCGGCGCCAGGAATTCCGCGCCAGCAAGATCATGTTGGAGCGGGCTCAGAAAAATCCCAAGATCGCTTGGAAACTGGATCGCCGGGTGGTGGAGATTCTCGGCACCCGCGGCGCGGGCGTGCGCGGCGCGATTCTGGAAGATACCCAGAGCGGCGCGCGCGAGGAGGTCGCCTGCGACGGCGTGTTCGTCGCGATCGGCCACCGCCCCAACACCGAGCTGTTCAAGGGCCAGCTCGAGATGAACCCGAACGGTTATCTGATCCTCTCCAATCCGCCGCGGACTTTCACCAGCGTCGAGGGCGTGTTCGCGGCCGGCGACGTCGCCGATCATGTCTACCGCCAGGCGGTCACCGCCGCCGGCACCGGCTGCGCCGCCTCGATCGATGCCGAAAGGTTCCTCGAAGCCCAAGAGCACTAGCCCCCAGCGCGAGAACTGTCTCGCGGTGGCGCGGCCAATGTAGGGGAAGGGCTTGTCCCCTCCCGAACTTGACGCGAAATGTCACGATCCCGGATCCCAAAGAGTGCAGAGGCGGCGAAGGCCGGGCCGCGGCGGGTCGCCAAGCGCGAACCGGAAAGCGTGCTGCCGGCGCAGCTGGAGCGCTATCTGCAGCAGCTGGCTCCGCCGCGGGCCCAGCTGGTGCGCGAGATGGAGCGGCTCGGCGACCAGCTCGGTTTTCCATACATCGGGCCGCTGGTCGGCAAGCTGCTGGCCCAGCTGGTGATGCTGAGCGGGGCCCGCGCCGCGTTCGAGCTCGGCAGCGGATTCGGCTACAGCGCGGTCTGGATCGCCCGCGCTCTGCCGCCGGACGGGCGCATCTATCTCACCGACCGCTCGCCGGAGAACCTCGAGCGCGCCCGCGGGTTTCTCGAGCGCAGCGGCGACCACGACAAGGCGGTCTATCTGCAGGGCGATGCGCTCGAGCTGTTCGAGCAACATGCGCCGAAGTCGCTCGACTTCGTGCTCTGCGACCTCGACAAGGAGCGTTACCCGCAGGCTTACGACGCAGCGCTGGCCAAGCTCAAGGTCGGCGGCCTGCTGGTGACCGACAACGTGCTGTGGAAAGGGCGGGTGGCGCAGCGCGCGGTCAAGGATGAGACCACCGCCGCGATCCGCGAATTCAACCGCAAGTCGCAGGTCGATCCCGACGCCATCACCACCATCCTGCCGCTGCGCGACGGCGTCGCCGTCACCCTGAAACTACGCTAGAGTCAAGGGCTCCGCCCTTGATATCGGCCGCCGACGTTGGCCAATCGGGTGGACGAGCTGCCAATAGAGAGTGAGTCTGCTCGGCCTGGATTCCGGCTTGCGCCGAATGACGACGGACCTGCCAACGCCTCGCGCCCGATGTGCCCGGTGCCGTGGGCAAGCTCTGGCTATTTGACCGGCGCCGACACCTTCTTGATCTCGTCATCGCGCCCGATGTGCCGGGTGCCGTGGGCAAGCTCTGCTTTGCCCACGAACTGCGCCGGCCAGGGATCGCGCGCCGCCAAGCAAGCCTGCTGATGCAATGACGGCAGGGATCGCCGCATGAAGGCCCACTCACGGCTCGGAGCCGCCGTCCTCAAGCGGACGCGGTGCGCGCTCCTGATGCAATGCGCGGTAGCGCTCGAGCAGCGCGCGCGCCTCGTCGATGTCGCCCTGCCGGCGCAGCAGATTGCCGAGCTCGAACAGCGCCGCCGCATGCTCGGGATCGGCGCGCAGCGCCAGCCGCAGGTGCCGTTCGGCGGCCTCGGCCTCCTTCGTGCGCGCTTCCAAGGTGCCGAGGCTGGTCCAGGCCTGCGGCTGGCCGGGCGCGAGCTGGGTGGCGCGCAGATACTGGCGGCGCGCGTCCGACGAGCGCCCGGCGCGCTCGTAGGCGAGCCCGAGATCGAGCCGGAGCAGC
>DASWHO010000407.1:0-11731 GCA_036398155.1 Acidobacteriota bacterium | reverse complement strand
TCTGGCCGGCAAGGCCTACCGCCAGTACCGCGAGCGAGGCGGCGCCCGTGCCGGTGTACTGGCCGATTTCTTCATCGGCGCTCACGCCGCGGTGCGTGGCATTGCTGTGCTGACACGAGATACCTCCCGAATTCGCGCCTACTTCCCCACGGTCGCCCTTATCTCCCCCCATTGACGACCCTCTTTGTTCCCGCGTGACGCGGAGGGATGTGGAGGGGGCGAGGGCGGAGCCCGAGCAAGAGAGCTATGCAGAATGAGACAAGGCCTTGCAGCTTGAAACGATTGAAGTAGCAGAGAGCAACCCGGAAGGACCGGCCGCGAGGCGGCCGCGGGAGCGCGAGGGCGGAGCCCTCGCTCTAAATGCCAAGCAGCTCGCGCAGGCCGTGGGCCAGGCCGGTGAGGTCGTGGGCTTCGCCGACGTAGTCGACGTGGGGCGCGTAGTCGAACAGAGCGCTATCGTCCTGGCCCCATTGCGCGCGCCGCTCGGGCACCAGCCACAGGACCCGGCGGCAACGGCCGGCGATCTCCTCCAGCGCCCACGGCAGCGGCTCGTAGCGGTTGGTGCGGGCGTCGCCGAGGACTACCACCACGGTGCCGCTGCGGAAGCGCTTGGCCGGGCCGGCCGCCAGGCTGTAAAGCGCCCGTCCGTAATCGCTCGGCGCGGTGAGATCGAGGCCGGGGACCGATTGCAGCAGCTCGAGGAACGACGCGCCGCCCGCCGGCCGGATGCCGCCGCCGGGATAGCGCAGCAGCGGCACCGAGAGCGCGGGCTCGACCGGCTCGCGCTCCAGCCAACGGGTCAATCGATCCGTGGCGTCGATCGGGCGGTCGACGAACAGGAAGATCCGCGTGTCGCGGAACCGATCCAAGAGCTGCAGCGCCAAGAGCAGGAAGTAGCCGGCGGCGCGCGCCACCGAGAACGAGACATCGACCAGCAGCACCACGCGGGGCTTGCGCGGCCGGCGCTCCTGGCGCGGCAGGACCAGCGGCACACCGTGGGGCAGATTGGCGCGCAAGAGGCGCTTGACCCACAGCCGCCCGCTGCGCCCCGGCGCCGGTCGGCGCCGGCCGCGCAGGCGCAGCTCGGCGAGCAGGCGCGGCAGCTCGGCGGCCAGGCCCTGCTCTTCGGTGCTGGGCATGGAGCGGGAGAGATCGCGCCGTCGCGCCGGCTCGATCGCCGGGCCGCGCGGCAGCGGCAGCGCCCCGTCTCCGGGGCGCTGCGACTCGGCGGCGGGCGTTTGCCGCCGCGCCCGTTCCGACATCCCGAGATCCGATCGCGGCTCGGGCGCAGCGGTCTTCGAGCTCGCGGGCTGCTTGGGCTCCTGCGCTCGACCAGCGCCGGCTCCGGGCTCGGGCGGCTGGTCGGGCCGGCGCTTGCGCCCCAGCTCGCCTGGACCGGCGCCGCTACGGCCGGCGAAGCTCTGCTCGTCGCGGCCGGCGTGCGGACCGTGGGAAGCGCTGCGGAAGTAGCGTTCGAAGACTTGGTCGAAAGTCTGGGTCGCGAGCCGGTCCTTTGCCAAGCTGCAGCGCAGCGCGGCCCGCACCCGTTCGCGGCGACTCAGGTCGATGACCTGGAGCGCCTCGAGCGCTTGGATCGATTCGGCGGGCGAGATCCGCAAGCCGGCGGCGCGCAAAGCGCCGATGAAGCCGTGAATCGTTTGGAGCATGGACCGCGCAACCGATTACAGAATAGCTCGCTTATGGATTGACGCTAGCTCGACCATGGGCTTGCTGCGCACGCCCATGCCACCCCATGGGTGGCGCGTCAGCACCTGGACCGCAACGTGGAGCACTCGGGGTAGCCTTGATTAGGTGGCATGGGTGGCCGCAGGCCGCCCATGGACGAGGCCGGCCCGGGCACTGCTTCGATTTCCTTCGCTGATAACAACCCTGCTTTCCTGCACGGCTCAGCACATGGGCTTGCTGCGCACGCCCATGCCACCCGCCCAAGCGAACCTCACCTCAAAGGAGGATCACGCAGGATGCGCTCGCGGTCGTCGCGGTTCTTGATCAAGGTGCCGAGGGTGGAGCGCAGCAGCTCGCGATCCAGGTCCTCGGCGCCGAGCGCGGCCAGGGCGCGGGCCCAGTCGATGGTCTCCGCGATCCCGGGGGCTTTGCGCAGCTCCGACTTGCGCAGCCGCTGGACGAAGCGCACCAGCCGCTCGCGAAGCTCGGCGCCGATCCCCGGCACCCGCTTTTCGAGGATGCGCAGCTCGTCCTCGGCGCTGGGAAAATCGATGTAGGCGTAGAAGCAGCGCCGCCGCAGCGCCTCGGAGAGCTCGCGGCTGTCGTTGGATGTGAGGATCACGCGCGGCGGGACGGTCGCGGTCAAGGTGCCCAGCTCGGGGATCGAGACCTGGAAATCCGACAGCACCTCGAGCAGGAACGCTTCGAACTCCTCGTCGCTGCGATCGACCTCGTCGACCAGCAGCACCACCGGCTCGGGCGCGAGAATCGCGAGCAGCAGCGGCCGCGGCAGCAGGAAATCGCGCGAGAAGAACTCGTCGGCTTGCCCCTTGAGCAGCTGCAGCGCGCCCTTGAGGCTGGCCTCAGAGCCGATCAGGTCGCCGACCTTTTCCTTGAGCAGCTGGGCGTAAAGCATCTGTTTGCCGTAGGACCACTCGTAGAGCGCGTGGGCCTCATCGAGCCCCTCGTAGCACTGCAGCCGCACCAGCGGCGCCCGGTGGAACTTGGCCCAGAGCTTGGCGACTTCGGTCTTGCCCACCCCCGGCGGCCCTTCGAGCAGCAGCGGCTTGCCGAGCGTTTCCGAAAGGTAGAGCGCGGTGGCGACCTCCGGCGGGCAGATGAACCCCTCGGCTTCGAAGCCGGCGCTGATCTTCTCGGGCGCGAGCTCGCTCACGTGGCGCGGGGCTACCGTTTCAGCAGGCCGGGCTCGGTCAGCCGCCGCGGGTCGAACTTCGCCTGAATCTCCTCCGCGGTCATCAGGCCGGTCTCCTCGATCACCTGGAAGACGCTCTTGCCCTCGCGCAGCGCCTGCTGCACCACTTTGGCCGCCTGGGAATAGCCGATGATCGGGTTGAGCGCGGTGGCGATCCCCAAGCTGCGCTCGAAGTAGAGGCGACAGCGCTCCGGATTGGCCTCGATGCCGGCCACGCAGCGGCGCGCGAAGTGGGGCAGGAAAGCCGCCAGGATCTTTTGGGCGTGCAGCAGGTTGTAGGCCACCAGCGGCATCATCACGTTGAGCTGGAATTGGCCGGCCTGAGCGGCGTAGGCCACCGCGGTGTCGTTGCCCAGCACCTGGTAGCAGATCATGTTGAGGCACTCGGCCATTACCGGGTTGACCTTGCCGGGCATGATCGAGCTGCCGGGCTGGACCGGCGGCAGGCGAAACTCGTCCAAACCGGTGTTGGGCCCGCTGGCGTAGAGCCGCAGATCGTTGGCCAGCTTGGTGAGCTCGAGCGCGAGCGTGCGCAGCGCGCCGCTGTAGTGGGCCATATCGCCCAGCGAGCCGCCGACGTCGAAGAAGTTGCGCGCCGGCCGCAGCGGCAGCCCGGTGAGCTGGGCCAGCTCCTGGGCCACGCGCGCCGCGTACTCGGGATGCGAGTTCATCCCGGTGCCGGCGGCGGTGGAGCCCAGGTTGAGCTCTTCGAGGTGGAGCGCCGCTTCCTGGAGCTTCTCGCGGCAGCGGTTCACGGTGACCGCGTAGCCGCCGAACTGCTGCCCGAGCCGCATCGGCACCGCGTCCTGCAGATGGGTGCGGGCGCTGGTGGGGAGAGCGTCAAACTCCTGCGCCTTCTGCTCCAAGGCCCGCGCCAGCTCCTCGAGCGCCGAGTCGAGCCGGCGCTGCAGCAGCCGCGCCGCGATCCGGATCGCGGCCGGAATCGTGTCATTGGTCGACTGGGCCATGTTGACGTGATCGTTGGGATGGATCACCGAGTAGTCGCCGCGCGCGCCGCCGAGCAGCTCGATCGCGCGGTTGGCCAGCACCTCGTTGGTGTTCATGTTGTGGGAGGTGCCGGCTCCGGCCTGATAGACATCGACCACGAACTGATCCAGCAGCCGGCCGTCGAGCACCTCGTCGCAGGCCTTGAGGATGGCTTCGGCGCGGCGCGCATCCAGCATCCCTAGGTCGCGGTTGACCCGCGCCGCGGCTTTCTTGATCAGCACGAACGCGTGAACGAACTCCGGGTGCGGTCGGATCCCGCTGACCGGGAAGTTTTCCAGCGCCCGCGCGGTCTGGACGCCGTAGTAGGCGTCCTCGGGCACCTCGAGCGGTCCCAAGCTGTCCTTTTCAACCCGTTTCTTCATGCGAAATGCCTCTCTTCGAGCTCACGTGGGATCTTGAAGTGACGGGGCTGGTCCCCGCTCGGCGGGCTCCCGCGAAGATTGTCGCGCCGTTTCGGGAGGGGACAAGCCCCTCCCCTACATCCAACCAAGTTCTCTGCTCCGAGCATGTTCATCGACTAAGCCGCCGCTGTCCCCGACCCCGTGGCCCATGGTCGGGCGGGGCTGGTCCCCGCCCTGGAGGCTCCTGAAAATATTGTCGCGCAGTTTCGGGAGGGGACAAGCCCCTCCCCTACATCCACAGGGCGGCGTTCGGTGCTGGCACCCATATGCGAGGCGTAGTCGTCGAGCATGCTCAGGATCGGGCCGGCCGAGTCGGCGCTGCAGAGCTGGGCGCGCAGCTCGCGCGCGCCCGGCAGACCGTGGAGGTAGCCGGCGTAGTGACGCCGCAAGAGCGGCAGAGCTCGCCGTGCGGGGGCGTGCTCCAAAGCCAGCGCCAAGTGCTCGCGGATCACCCCCAGGCGCTGCTGCGCTCCCGGAGCGGGCAACAGCTCGCCGGTTTCCAAGTGGTGGCGGATCTGGGCGAAGACCCACGGCGCGCCGATCGCCGCGCGCCCCACCATCACCCCGTCGGCGCCGGTCTTTTGCAGCAACCGTGCGGCATCGGCCGGGGTGCGGACGTCGCCGTTGCCGATCACCGGAATCGACACCGCCTGCTTGACCCGCGCGATCCAGCTCCAGTCGGCACTGCCGCCGTACTGCTGGGCGCGGGTGCGGGCATGGATCGCGATCGCGCCGACCCCGAGCCGTTCCAGCATTCGGGCCGCCTCGACCACGACGATCGAGCTCTCGTCCCAGCCCAGGCGCAGCTTGACCGTGAGCGGCCGCTCGATGCGCTCGCGGACCGCGCTCACGATCCGCTCCATCAGATCCAGATCCTTGAGCACCGCGGCGCCGGCATCCTTGCACACCACCTTGTGCACCGGGCAGCCGAAGTTGAGATCGAGGAAATCCGGGCCCAGTCCCTCGGCCACCCGCGCAGCGCCGACCAATCCCTCGACCCGGCCGCCGAAGATCTGGATTCCGACCGGGCGCTCGGCTTCCAGCACCCGGCACTTGTCCAGCGCGCGTGGCGCTTCGCGCACCAGACCTTCGGCGGCCACAAACTCGGTCAGCACCAGGTCGGCGCCGTAGCGCTTGCACAGCAGCCGAAACGCGAGGTTGCTGACGTCTTCCATCGGCGCCAGCACCAGCGCCGGCCGCGGCACGGCGCGGGCGCCATAGGCGGTGAGGATGGTTCGAATCACGGTTCATCGACCCCCTGGGACGTGCAGAGCATAACAGTCGGGCCCCGAAAAAATGTAGGGGCGGGGCTCGTCCCCGCCCTGCGGCGCCCGCAGCGATCGTGGCGCAGTTTCGGGCGATGTAGGGGCGGGGCTTGTCCCCGCCCTGCGGTGCCCGCAGCGATCGTGGCGCAGTTTCGGGAGGGCCTCCCCTACATAGCAGCCCGGCCAATCCCCGCAGTGATCGTGGCGCAGTTTCGGGAGCAGCGACGCGGATTTCCGGCCGGTCGGCGGTTGGATGGCGCTGTGCTATTCTCAACTGATCCCAGCCATGACCGAGCTTCAAACCGATTGGGTCGAGTGCGTTCCCAACGTCAGCGAGGGGCGCGACCGCGCGGTGCTGGAAGCGATCGCCGCGGCGGTGCGCGCGGTCGACGGCGTCCGCTTGATCGACATGGACCCCGGCGACGCCACTCACCGCACCGTGTTCACCTTCGTGGGCCCGGCCGCGGCGGTGCTGGAAGCGGCGTTCCAACTGGTCGCGGCCGCCGCCGAGCGCATCGACATGCGAAGCCACCGCGGCGCGCATCCGCGCCTCGGCGCGGCCGACGTGGTGCCGTTCGTGCCGCTCGGCGCGACGCCGATGGAGCTGTGCGTCAAGCTCGCGCGCCAGCTCGGCGAGCGGATCGGGTGCGAGCTCGAGATCCCGGTCTATCTCTACGAAGCCGCCGCCAGCCGGCCGCAGCGGCGCAGTTTGTCGGACGTTCGCGCCGGCGAGTATGAAGGTCTCGCCGACAAGCTGCGCGATCCGGAGTGGGCGCCCGACTTCGGGCCGGCGCGCTTCGACCCGCGCCGCGGCGCCACCGTGGTCGGAGCGCGGCCGCTGCTGATCGCCTACAACGTCAACCTCAACACCCGCGAGCGCAAGCCGGCCCACGACATCGCGCTGGCGGTGCGCGAGTCGGGGCGGCTGCGGCGCGACGCCGCGGGCCAAATCGTGCGCGACCCCGACGGGAAAGCGCAGCGCCTTCCGGGCCGGCTCGAGGAAGTGCGCGGCGTCGGCTGGACCATCCCGGAATACGGCCGCGCCCAGGTCTCGCTCAACTTGACCGACTATCGCACCAGCGGGCTGCACGACGCGTTCGAAGCGATCGCCGAGGAGGCGGCCGAGCGCGGCCTGCGCGCGACCGGCAGCGAGATCGTCGGTCTGGTGCCGCTCGAGGCGCTGCTCGAAGCCGGGCGCTACTACCTGCGCCGCCAGGGCCGCAGCGCCGCGGTGCCCGATGCCGAGCTGATCCACATCGCGGTGCTGTCATTGGGATTGAATGAAATCGGCGCCTTCGAGCCGCGCGAGCGCGTGATCGAGTACAAGATCGCGCCGCCGGCGGCGCTGGCCGATGGCAGCGTCGCGGCGTTTCTCGACGCGCTCTCCAGCGCCGCACCCACCCCCGGCGGCGGCTGCGTCGCCGCGCTGGGGGCGGCCATGAGCGCGGCCTTGACCGCGATGGGCGCCGGCCTGGCCTTCGCCAAATCGGAACCGACCCAGGAAGCGCCGGAGCTCGAAGCGCTGGGCCGGCGGGCCCAAGCGCTCAAGACCCGGCTGCTGGAGCTGGTCGACCAAGACGCGCTCGCTTTCGACGCCGTGCTCGCGGCGCGGCGGCGGCCCAAACGCAGCGACGCCGATCGCGCGGCCCGCGAGCAGGCGATCGCCGACGCCGGCCGCGAGGCGACCCGGGTGCCGCTCGCGGTGCTGGAAGCGACCGCCGAGCTGCTGGAGCTGATCGGTCCCGCGGCGCAGGCGGTCCCGGCCAGCGCGGCCAGCGACATCGGCGTGGCGCTGCTGTTCGCTTCCGCGGCCGCGGAAGGCGCGGCGCTCAACGTCAGCATCAATCTGCCCGGGCTCGCCGACGCGGACGAGCGCCGCCGGTTCCACAAGCGCATGGAACAGGCGCTGGATGCCGCGCGCGGGCGCGCCGGCGCGCTGCGCGCCGAGCTCGACCGGCGGCTGGGCTGAAGCTCCCCGATGGCCTCTGGGGTGCGCTCGCACTGGATCGCGTACGCCGTGGCGGCGGCCTTCGGTTGGCTCGCGGCCAGCTTCCAGATTCAGAACACCTCGATCGGCTGGCATCTCGCCAGCGGCCGCTGGATCTTGGAGCACGGCGCCGTGCCGCGCGCCGATCCCTTCAGCTTCACCGCCCGTGGCACCCCTTGGGTCGATCACGAATGGCTGTTCCAAACCGCGGCGGCCCGGCTCGAGCGGGCCGGTGGACCCGGAGCGTTGGTCTTGGCGCGCGGACTCTGGGCCGCGCTGCTGGCCGCCCTGCTGGTGCGGGTTTCGCTGCTCGGGGGTCTCGACCCGCTGGCCGCTCTGCTGCTGTCGGTGGTCTGCGTCTGGGGCGCGCGGCCGCGGTTCTTCATCCGCCCCGAGCTGTTCACCCTGCTCCTGGTACCGGCTCTGGTCGCCCTGTTCCTGTTCCGGAGCCGGCTCCGGACAGCGGTCTTTTTGGCCGCGGCGGCCGTCATGGTCCTGGTCGGCGCCAATGCCCATGCCGGCATCTTGATCGCCGCGCCGCTGCTCGCGGCGCTGCTGTGCGGCGAGCTGCTCGGAGCCTGGCGGGCGGCGGGCTGGGATCGCCGCGCGCTGCTCAGCGGCGCCGCGGGTGTCGCGGTCGCGGCTTTGGTTCCGCTTCTCAATCCGGCCGGGTGGAAGCTTTACAAGATCCCGCTCGAGATCACCGAGCTGGTCGGCCGCGACACAATTCCCAATCCCGAGTGGATCTCGCCATCGCTGCTGCAGGCGCCCGCGCTCTACATCGCCACGGCGCTCGCCCTCCTGGTTCTCGCGCTCGGCGAGCGCGCACCGCAGCGCTGGATCCTGCTGCTGCTGAGCGCCGCGCTCGCGTTCCGCTACGTGCGCAATCTGGGGTTGTTTTTCGTTCTGCTGCCGCTGGCGCTGGCTCCAGCGCTGGCGCGGCTGCCAGGCTTCGGTGGCGGGACCGCCGAGGGAATCGGCCGGCTGGTACGGCGCGCCCTGCAAGGCGCGGCCTGGGCCCTGCCGCCGCTGGTCGGGCTCGGGTTTCTGGTCGAGCAGGGTCGTCCCTTCGGCTTCAGGCTCGACCCCGATTTCTACCCGATCGCCGCCTGCGATTTCCTCGAGCGCAAGCGCCTGCCGAGGATCCACCTGTTCAACGACGTCAAGTTCGGCGGCTATCTGCTCGAGCGCTTCCATCCGCCGCAGACCGTCTTCCTGGATGATCGCAACGAGATCCATGCCCCGCTGCTGGCCGAGATCTTCGGCTTGTTGCGCCGCAGCGACGTGCGCGGTTGGGAGCGGCTGCTCGAGCGCTACCGGATCGACACCGCCCTGGTCCGCTACACGCCGCACCTCACTCAGGTGCTCGGTCCCGACCGCCGGCCGCGGGTGCCGCGCAGCTTCTCGGCGCTCTGGTTCCCCGACCGGCGCTGGGCGCTGGTCTACTGGGATGACGTCGCCATGGTGCTGGTGCGCCGCGCCGGCGCCGATCCCGCCTGGCTCCAGCGCCATGCCTACAGGGCGGTGCGGCCCGACGACGTCGAGTATCTGCGCCGCGGGCTCGCCGCCGGCTGGATCGATCGCGACCTTTTCGTGCGCGAGCTGGGGCGCAAGCTGGCCGAGCAACCCGACTGCGTCCGCGCCCGCCGCCTCCTTGAACTCGCCTCCAAACCGTGAAGCGAAACCGGGACACGGGTGGCATGGGTGGCCGAAGGCCGCCCATGGTCGACCTGGGCATGATTTTATAGGTGTTTAGCGATTGAGCTTCGGGTCAGTTGGAAGTGCTGATAGGGAATCTCGGCATCGTGAGCGACCTCGTCCATGGGCGCGCTGCGCGTGCCCATGCCACCCCGACAGATTATCCCAGGGCGCGCAAGAAATCGGCGTTGGTCGGATAGGTCTTGAGCTTGCTCAGGACCAGCTGCATCGCCTCGATCGGATTGACCTTGGTCAAGGCGCGCCGCAGCGCGTGCACTCGGGGCAGGAATGCCGGCGGATAGAGCTTCTCTTCCTTGCGCGTGCCGCTCTTGTTGATGTCCATGCATGGGAAGATGCGCTGCTCGAACATCTTGCGATCCAGAACGATCTCGGTGTTGCCGGTGCCCTTGAACTCCTGGAAGATCACCTCATCCATCCGGCTGCCGGTGTCGACCAGCGCGGTGCCGATGATCGTGATGCTGCCGCCGCCCTCGACGTTGCGGGCCGCGCCGAAGAAGCGGCGCGGCTTCTCCATCGTGCGCGAGTCGACCCCGCCCGAGAGCGTCTTGCCGCTGCCGCGCTGCATCGTGTTGTAGGCCCGCGACAGGCGCGTGATCGAGTCGAGCAGGATCATCACGTCGCGGCCCGCTTCGACCCGCCGCAGCGCGTTGTCGTAGACGAACTCGGCCACCTCGATGTGATGCCGCACCGGCAGGTCCGATGAGGAAGCCACCACTTCGCCCTGCACCGAGCGGCGCATGTCCGTGACTTCCTCCGGCCGCTCGTCGACCAGCAGCACGATCAGCTCGACTTCCGGATGGTTGATCGTAACCCCGTGGGCGATCTTCTGCAGCAGCACCGTCTTGCCGGCCTTGGGGGGCGCGACCACCAGGCAGCGTTGCCCTTTGCCGATCGGCGTGAGCAGATCCAGCACCCGGGCCTCGACCTCCTCGGGCTCGGTCTCGAACACGATCTGCTCGGTGGGATCGATGCTGATCAGCTCCGGGAAGCGAATCCGCTGCTGGTAGTCTTGGATCGAGAGACCGTCGATCGATTCGATGCTGATCACCTGCGGGCCGCGCGGATTTCCGGTTTCAGCGGTCGCTTTGAGATAGCTGCCGCTGTCGATCCCATGCTCCTGCAGCAGCCGCCGCGGTACGAACGGAGCGCCCGGCCGAACATCGTAGTTGTCGCGCCATTGCACCAGCAGACCGTGTCCTTCCGGCAGCACCCGCACCGCGCCTTCCAGATTCACGATCGCGCGCTCGCCGGCCACGATCGCCGGTCCTTGATCGAGCGCGTACGGCGGCACGCTGATGGCGCCTGGAGCGCCGCCGGCATAGTCGCCGCCGCCGCGCCGCCGGCGCCGCCGGCGGCGATGCCGCTGGCCCCCGCCATCCGAACCCGGTCCGGAACGCGCGTGGTAATAACTCATCGGGCCGCCATTGGGGGCGCCCGCGGCGCCGGAGCCAACCCCGCCGCGGCGCCGGCGCCGCCGGCGCCGCCGGCGGCGATCGCCGGCAGCGGTCGGGTTGCCGTCCGGCCCGGCGTCGCGCGCCAGGCCCTCGGATCGGTCTGACCCGCTCGGGACCCCGCCTGGGGGTGCGTCGATTGTGTCGCTCAACGTGTTTGAGAGCTCAGCCGGAAGGTCGGCCCAGAAGCCACAGATCCTGTCCCGACTCACCTCGAAGCTACTTTGGCTTTCTTCCCCTTCTTGCCTCGCACCGCAAGCGCCACTCACGAAAGAGGGCGCGCGCTTGGGGGATCACTTTTCCGGGCCTCCAGGCGCCTCATGGACCACCGCAGGCGCTCAATCCAGCCCTGGAAGGGGACTACTGTAACACAGCTTTTCCCCGGTTTCAACCCCTTTCATTGGGGACTGCCCCACACCCCCTCGCAGACCGTGCCCTATCCGCCGCCGGGCATACAGCTGTTGCTCGTGCTCGGAAGGTGCGCCAGCACGGCATAGTGGGCGGTGGAGCTGCCGTCAGCTGCGAGGCGCGCGAAGAGAGGGCGACGGAAGCGTACTGAAAGGTACGCTGGAGGAGCCCGACCGAGCGCAACGAAGCAGATGGCGGCAGATCCGCCGCCGGGCAATGGTGGGCGATAGAGGATTCGAACCTCTGACTTCTACCGTGTGAAGGTAGCACTCTTCCGCTGAGTTAATCGCCCATCCGGGCCGCTGGTCGCCAATGCGGAGCCACCTTAGCACGTCACGCCGATCGGTTCCAGCCAGAACCCTGGCGCTCAAAACAGCTTGAGCTGGCCGTCCTCCTCCAGCTTGCGAAGCCGCAGGCGGCGCTCGGTGGCCAGCCCTTCCGCCTCCACGCAATGGCGCTCGCTGAAGACCCGCGTAATCCCTTGCTGCTCCATCACTCGGCCCAGGGCCGCTTCAAGGTCGCGGCGCCGCTCGGACAGCTCGCGTTCGCTCGCGACCAGCTCGGCGTATTGCTCGACCAGCTCGGCACGCTCC
>DASWHO010000406.1:0-3471 GCA_036398155.1 Acidobacteriota bacterium | reverse complement strand
GGTCAGAACGATCGTGAAGGTGACATCCGCATCTTCGATCCGGATGTCGCGCACCATGTCGAGGGTGATCAGATCGCGGTGCAGCTCGGGCTCGATCACCCGCGACAGCGCCTCTCGAACTTGAGCTTCAGTAACGGCCATTGTTGTCTCCCCCCTACGCCCCCTAGGTTAACAACATATGCCCGCCTGACCAGTCGCGCCGGCCAGGGGCCGGGACGCGGGTCCTTTCGTCTCGAAGTCGGGTGGCATGGACGGGGTGGAACCGATTCCCCAAGTCGCCTCGGACTGCGCTATTCTCGGATCGTGCCCGACCGATCGAACGGCTCCAGCCCCTTGATTGCGCTCGACGACACCCGGGCCGCGCGCGAACGGATCCGCAAGCTGGCGCGCACCACGCCGATGCTCCCGGCAGCCGAGCTGGAAGAGGCGATCGAAGGCGCGGTCTGGCTCAAGTGCGAGAACCTGCAGTACACCGGCTCGTTCAAGATCCGCGGCGCCGCCAATTTCTTGGCCGGCCTGATGGAGGTCAACGAACCGCCCGCGGGGGTGATCACCTATTCGTCCGGCAATCATGGGCAGGCGGTGGCGGCCGCCGCTCGACACTATGGCCTTACAGCGGTCGTGATCGCTCCAGAGACGATCCCCAAGCTCAAGCTGGAGCGGATGCGCGAGCGCGGCGCGGAAGTGCTGCTCTGCGGTACCACCTCGGTCGAACGCCGCGAGCGCGCCGAGGCCGAAGCCGCGGCCCGCGGCCTGACGATCGTGCCGCCGTTCGACCACCCGGCGATCATCGCCGGTCAATCCACCGCCGGCCTCGAGATGATCGAGCAGCGGCCCGACCTGCGCTCGATTCTGGTGCCGGTCGGCGGCGGCGGCCTGCTCGCCGGAGTCGCCGCCGCCGCCAAAGCGCTGCGCCCGGACTGCCAGATCATCGGCGTCGAGCCGGAGGGCTCCGCGGCGATGCGCGATTCGCTGCGCGCCGGAGCGCCGGTCACGCTCCCAAAGACCGGCTCGATCGCGGACGGACTGCTGCCGCTGCGCCCCGGCGACCTGACCTTCGCTCATGCGCGTGCCTGGGTCGATCAAGTGGTGACCGTGACCGAGGCGGCGATCATCGAGGCCACGCTCTGGCTGTTCGAGCGCGCCCACCTGGTGGTCGAGCCCTCCGGCGCGGTCACGGTCGCCGCGCTCCGATCAGGAGCGGCGCAGCCGGCGCCGCCGACCGTCGCCCTGCTGTCCGGCGGCAACATCAGCCTCGATGGGCTGGCGGCGCTTGGCAGGTCGCCGGGGATTTGATCCGCCGCCTCGAATACGATCAATCAGAGCTGGCAGGCCCGTCGTCATTCCGGCGTAAGCCTTAAGTCCAGGTCGGGTAGACTTAGTGTCTGTGCGCAGCTCGTCCATGGGCGCCCTTCGGCCGCCCATGCCACCCGTTTCGCAACCCTTGGGGACGGATATCGAGGGCGAAGCCCATGGCCACTCGGCGCGATCGGCTGTCTCGCACAAAAGCGGCTTCGGACCCCCCTGATTTGGGTCCCTCCAGGGCCACCGCAACTCTATTTTTTTCCCTGTTGCCCCGGCGGAGGGGGGGTGCTAATGTCGCACTCCCGCATCCCCTTCGGAAACGTCTGTGGATCGCGGTCTCGAGTCGGCCGGGGGCCTTCTGGTTCCCGGCCATTTTTGCGTCTCGGGCCGCCTCCCGGGCAAATGGCAGGTGGGGGCGTCGAACCTGCCCTCGGGAGGGGACAAGCCCCTCCCCTACATGTCGTCTGGTCCAACCTATTGGATTGACTTGGGATAGGCGCCCTCGGTAATATTTCGACCGTGGAGCAAGCTCTCGCCCGCAAGCTCAACCCCCAACCACCGGTTGGACAGCCGATCGACGCCACCATCGGGCGGGCCCCGTCCTGTAACTTCTGCTTCCGGCTCAAGCGCGAGAACGAGCGCGAACACAGCGCCGCCGAGCTGTGCCGGACCAAAATCACCGAGCTGCGCCTGCCGATGGCGCTGGTGAACGTGGTCGCGACCGAGGATGGCCACAAGCTGACTTTCAATTACACCACCGAGGCGCGGATCGACGGCCGCGAGCTGATCAAGCAGCTCTCGGCCCAGCTCAGCGCCAAGATCGATCTGCGCCAGATCGGGGTGCGCGAGAAGGCCGGCATCCTCGGCGGCTGCGGCAGTTGCGGCCGGCCGCTGTGCTGCTCGACCTGGCTGCGCTCGTTCAAGCCGATCACGTTGCAGATGGCCAAAAAGCAAGGCCTCAACGTCAATCCCTACAAGCTCTCCGGCCTGTGCGGGCGGCTAAAGTGCTGCCTGCGCTACGAACTCTAGAGTGCTAGGCGGCGGATCTGCCGCCATCTGCCAGGGGGTGTGGGGGAGTTCCCCCACTCACGATGCCGTTGGGCTTGCTCGGCTTCCTCCGGCGTACCTTTCAGTACGCCTCCGTCGCCCGCATTCTGAGCGGGAGACTCCCCCGCACCCCCTGTCGCCCGCCTCGCAGCTGACGGCAGCTCCACCGCCCTCTCTGCCGTGCACTGGTGCCCGCCTGGATCTCTCTGCCCTTCGCCCGACTTCGCTTCGCTCGTCTTAGCCTTACCAGAGGGCTGGCGGGGTGGCCGACCTGGCAACGAGGGACGTCAGGGACGCGCCGTTGCACGGCGACGGAGACGCTTCTGCGTCACTGGTGCGTCCCTGAAGAGGCGCGCGTCGGGCCTCTTCTTCACCGTCTCCGCGCGCCGCTCCCGAGTGTCAGGTCGGACGGCCCGCTAGCCTGAGGCACGGCCGCGGCGCCGACCTTTCGATCGCGACCGGGTGTAGTCTTTCCAAGCAGCGATGAGATTCGGGGCGCATGTCTCGATCGCGGGTGGGCTGGCCAACGCGCCGCCGCGCGGGCGGCGGATCGGATGCGACGCGATTCAGATCTTCGTCAAGAACCAGCTCCAGTGGCGGGCGGCGCCGCTGCGCGATTCCGAAGTCCGCGAATGGGAAACCGCGCTCGCCGAATCCGGGCTGGCACCGGTGGTGGTGCACAGCACCTATCTGATCAATCTCGCCGCCATCGATCCGGCGCTGCGCCGCCGCTCGAGCGCGACCTTGCGCGATGAGCTCGAGCGCTGCGAGCGGCTCGGCATCGCGTACCTCAACTTCCATCCCGGCGCCCACCTGGGCCGCGGCGTCGCGGCCGGCCTGCGCAGCGTGACCTCCGCCCTCGACGCGGTCTGCCGCGCAACCCTTGGTTACCGCGCCCGGCTGCTGATCGAGGCGACCGCCGGCCAGGGCACCGTGCTCGGCTCCCGCTTCGAGGAGCTGCGCGACCTTCTGCAGGATTCCAGCTTCCCGGAGCGCCTCGGCGTCTGCCTCGATACTTGCCATCTGCTCGCGGCGGGCTACGACCTGCGCGGCGCGGCCGCCGTGCGCGCGACCCTCGACCAGTTCGAGCACGTCGTCGGGCTGAGCTGGCTCCACGCC
>DASWHO010000405.1:0-1930 GCA_036398155.1 Acidobacteriota bacterium | reverse complement strand
CCCGGCCGCGCAGATCGGGCAGCCCGAAGGTTGTTTGCCCATCGCCGCCATAAGTCGTTCCCAGCAGCGAGAACAAGGCGTCGTATTCGGACACCGACACCAGCTGGCCGTCGCAAAGCGCCCAGCCAACCGGCGCGTAGTTGCCGGCGAACATCTTGATTTCACCGACGAACGGCTCCGACATGAGCTTACCTCCTGGTTATTCGAATGACGGCGGCTCGCGACCGAAACAGCAGCGCTGCGCTGCTTTCGGGTCGCCGCCGGATTCGGTCACGATTCCGGACTCGGTGCCTCCGAGGCTTCGGGTCCGACCCGCCGATTGAAGACCGCCTCGTAGGTGTAGTTTTCCCGATCGGCCGCGATCGGTACGATGAACAGATCGAACTCGCCCAGGCGCTCGTGCTCGAAGCGATATATCCCCTGCCCCAGCGGCTGCTGCGCCGAGCCGCGAAACGCGATCGAGAAGGTCTCCAGCTCGACGGTTTCCGAGGCACGCTGCTGCGAGCTGAGCTTGCGCTCGCTGACCGTGGTCAGCTCCAGCTCGTGCGCCTGCCCCGCTGCCAACCGAACCTGAAACCTGCTGTTCAAGCTGCTTCGGAACTGGTCGTAACTGAGCTGTGACATGCGTAATCAATCCACTGCGCGCGGGGCCCGCCGGCTGCTCAACCCAAATCCCCCATCGCCACCGCCCACGCGGATGCCAGAGACAGATACCTTCATCGCGAAGCCTCCAACCCCCCGAAGACAGGATGCGCGCCATCTTAGGATTCAAGGACGAGTCCGTCAAGGCGGGCGAACGAATTTTTCGGGCATCTTGCTCTGCTGCTTGAAAGTCGGGCCGCCAACGACTATGCTGCCAACCCAACTCAACGGAGGGTCAGGCAATGGCGATATCGCGGCGGTCGTTCTTGCAAGTGGGAGCGCTGGCGGGCATGGCGGTGCCGAGCAGCGGCGTTTTGAGCGCTTTGGACTTTGCGTCGCGGTCCGAGCCAGCGCTCGCAAGCAAGCCGGATCATCTGACCTGGCTCACCAAGTCGAGCTTCCACGATCAGCTCCACACCACCTTCAAGGTCCGCAGCGAGCGCGCGCCTTGGACCCCGCTGCAGCTGATCGAGATCACCGATCTCGCGCCCGGCGCCAGCCACGAGGCGTTCTCGCTGATCTTCTTCGGCGACGCCGAGCCGCCGCTGCGGCAGGACACCTATCGGATTCGGCAGGCCAAGCTGGGCTCGTTCGAAATGCTGCTGGTTCCAGTCGGGCGGGCGCAAAGCGGTCAGCTCTACTACGAGGCGGTGGTCAACCGCCTCGGTTAGACCCGGTGGGCCGAAAAACCCGTTTTCGGCCCGTGGTCTCCTCGGATCGCGAGTTTCTCTGCCGCCTGTATGCCAGCACCCGCCAGGAAGAGCTGGCGCCGGTGCCTTGGAGCGAGCCGGAAAAGGAAGCTTTTCTGCGCCTGCAGTTCGATGCCCAGGACCGGCATTACCAAGAGCATTTCCCCGCCGCCGCCTTCCAGATCATCGAGCTGGATGCGCAGCCGATCGGCCGGCTCTACGTCGATCGGCGCGCGGACGAGATCCGGCTGATCGACATCGCGCTGCTGCCCGAGTTCCGCGGCGCCGGCATCGGGACCGCGCTGCTCATGGAGCTGATCGATGAAGCGGCTGCGGCCGGCAAGCCGCTGCGGATCCACGTCGAGCGCTTCAATCCGGCGCTGCGGCTCTACCAGCGGCTCGGCTTCCGCCCGCTCGAGGAGCACGGCGTCTATCTGCTGATGGAATACCGCCCCAGCTAACTAGTCAAGGGCTTCGCCCTTGATATCCGCCCCAAGGGTCGCGAATCGGGTGGCATGGGTGGCCGAAGGCCGCCCATGGACGAGGTCCGCGCCGCGAGCGAGGTCGTCCATGGGCGCGCTGCGCGTGCCCATGCCACC
>DASWHO010000404.1:0-8016 GCA_036398155.1 Acidobacteriota bacterium | reverse complement strand
CTCAAGCTCTCGGCCTGCCTGCACGTGACCACCGAGACCGCCAACTTGGCGCGCACGCTCAAGGCCGGCGGCGCCGACGTGGTGCTGTGCGCCAGCAATCCGCTCTCGACCCAAGACGACGTGGCGGCGGCGCTGGTGAAGCACTTCGGCATCGCGACGTTCGCGATCAAGGGCGAGGACAACGACACCTACTACCAGCACATCGCCGCCGCGCTCGACCACGGGCCGGCGCTGACCATGGACGACGGCGCCGATCTGGTCTCGACCATCCATAGCCAGCGGCCGCAGCTGGCCGAGAAGATCCTCGGCGGCACCGAGGAGACCACCACCGGGGTGATTCGGCTGCGTTCGATGGCGGCCAGCGGGGTGCTGCGCTTTCCGGTGATCGCGGTCAACGACGCCAAGACCAAGCATCTGTTCGACAACCGCTACGGCACCGGCCAATCGACGCTCGACGGCGTGATCCGGGCCACCAATATCCTGCTGGCCGGCTGCAAGATGGTGGTCTGCGGCTACGGCTGGTGCGGCAAGGGCGTGGCGGCGCGCGGCCGCGGCATGGGCGCGCACGTGATCGTGGTCGAAGTCGAGCCGGTGCGGGCGCTGGAAGCGGTGATGGACGGCTTCGAGGTGCTGCCGATCGCCGCGGCGGCGCGGGTGGGCGAGCTCTTCATCACCGTGACCGGCAACAAGAACGTGATTCGCAAGGAGCATTTCGCGACCATGAAGTCGGGCGCGATCGTGTGCAACTCGGGGCACTTCAACGTCGAGCTCGACCTGCCCGGGCTCGAGAGCCTGTCGCGCTCGCGCCGCGAGGTGCGCGCGCTGGTCAGCGAGTACGAGCTGGACGGCGGCCGCAAGGTGTACGTCCTCGGCGAGGGCCGCTTGATCAATCTGGCGGCCGCCGAGGGCCATCCGGCGGCGGTGATGGACATGAGCTTCGCCAATCAGGCGCTGGCAGCCGAGTACATGGTGCGCCACGGCGGCGAGCTGGCCCGCACGGTGCATTCGGTGCCCGAGGCGATCGATGCCGAGATCGCCGCGCTCAAGCTCAAGGCGATGGGCATCACGATCGATGCGATGACCGATGAGCAGGAGCGCTACCAGACTTCTTGGTCGGAGGGCACCTAGCCGGCAAGGATTTGAGCTCGCAGGACAGTGATGCGGCCGGATTGAGCCGAACCGAGCTCGGTTTCCTGATCGGGCTGGCGCTGCTCAAGCTGCTGATCCATCTGTATACCAATGCGTTTGCCGGCTATGGCATGTTTCGCGACGAGCTGTACTACATCGCCGGCACCGAGCATCTCGGGGCCGGGTATGTCGATCACCCGCCGCTCTCGGTTTGGGTCTTGGCGCTGGTCCGCTGGATCCTGGGCGATTCGTTGTTCGCGCTGCGGCTGCTGCCGGCGCTGTTCGGCGCGGCGGCGGTTTTTCTCACCGGATTGATCGCGCGCGAGCTGGGCGGCCGCTGCTTCGCGGTGCTGGTTGCGGCGCTGGCCGCGCTGGTTTCGATCATCGCTCTGGCCTACGACTCGGTCTACTCGATGAACGCGCTCGACGTCCTGCTCTGGACCGGGGCGCTCTATCTGCTGGCGCGCCTGATCCGAACCGAAGCGCCGCGGATTTGGCTCGCGCTCGGGCTCACCCTGGGCTTGGCCCTGCTCAACAAGACCGGCGGATTCTACTTCGGCTTGGGGCTGCTGGTCGGGATGGCGGCGACGCCGCAGCGGCGCTGGCTGCGCACCCGCTGGCCGTGGCTCGCCGGCGCCATCGCTTTGATCCTGTTTTCTCCCTATCTCGCCTGGAACCTCAGCCATGACTTCGCGCATCTCGAGTTCATCCGCAACGCCACCAGCGAGAAATACGCCGGACTCTCCGCGCTGACATTCTTGGCCGGCCAGCTGCTGATCCACAATCCGGTCACCGTGCCGCTCTGGCTTGCGGGCCTGGTGTTTTTTTTCGCGCTGGGGAGCGGCAGGCCGTTCCGCTGGCTGGGATATGTCTGGGCGGTCGGCGCGGTGGTGCTGGCGCTCAACCAGCACAGCAAGCCGGAGTACATGGCGCCGGTCCACGGCGCGCTATTCGCAGGCGGCGCCGTGGCCCTGGAACGGCTCCTGACCGGAAGCCGGCTCCGGATGCTGCGTCCGGTGCTGGTGGCGTGGCTCGCGCTCGGTCTGGTGCTGGTCCCGGCGGTGGTGCCGATCCTGCCGGTGGAGACCTACATCGCCTACGCCGGCGCCCTCGGCATCCGGCCCTCGACCGCCGAAGGCAAACAGCTCGACCGCCTGCCGCAGTTCTACGCCGACATGTTCGGTTGGGAGGAGATGGTCGAGACCGTCGCCGGCGTCTATCGGCGGCTCCCGGCTCGGGAGCAAATGCGCTGCGGGATCTACGCGCAGAACTACGGCGAGGCCGGCGCGGTCGATTTCCTGGGCGCCCGATTCGGGCTCCCCAAGGCCGTCAGCGGACACAACAGCTATTGGCACTGGGGGCAGGGCAAAGAGCTGCCCGAGACCTTGATCGTGATCGGCGGCGCGGCCGAGGATCATCTTCAGGCCTATGCCGAAGTCGAAGTCGCGGCCGTGGTCCGATCGGACTACGCCATGCCGTATGAGAACAACCTCCCGATCTTCGTGTGCCGCCGGCCCAAGCTGAGCGCGGCCCAGGTCTGGCCGCGGGTCAAACACTTCGAGTAGCAGCGCGGCGGAAGCGCCGGCGCCGAGCTTGCGGCGCGCCGCGCCGGGCGCGAGAATCCCAATGCGACGGGAGGGCGATCATGCGGAGAGCTGGGCCTTGCTTGGGGCTTTTATGGTTGGCGATGGCGCTGGCCGCCGATTCGGATCGCATTACTCTGCGCGCCGGCGCCCTGCTCGACGGCCGCGGCGCCGCCCGCGCCGATGCGGTGGTCGTGGTGCGGGGAAGCAAGATCGAAGCGGTGGGGGATGCGGCCGCCGGCGGCGCCGCGGGCATGGTTTACGATCTATCCAAGCTCACCGTGATGCCCGGCGGGATCGATACCCACGTTCATATCAGCTCTCACATCGACAGCGACGGCCGGGCGCATAACAGCGTCACCGAGCGCGAGCCGGCCGAGCAGGCGATGCTCCATCTGGTCGAGAACGCCACCCGGACGCTGCTGGCCGGCATCACCACGGTGCAGAGCCTGGGCGCGGCCAGCGACCGCGAGCTGCGCGATGCGCTGGCGCGCGGCGTGATTCCGGGGCCGCGGATCCTGACCTCCTTGGCCTGGGTCACGGAAGGCGATCCGGAAACGCTGCGCGGGGCGGTGCGCGAGCGGGTCGAAGCGGGAGCGGACGCGGTCAAGATCTTCGCCTCGCGCAGCATCCGCGAGGGCGGCGGACCGACCCTGACCTTTGAGCAGCTGAGCGCGGCCTGCGGCGCGGCCCAGGTGCTCGGCCGCCGCGCGGTGGTCCACGCCCACGCCGCCGAAGCGATTCTGCGGGCCGCGGCGGCCGGCTGCACCACCATCGAGCACGGCGCCCTGGCCGACGGCGCGGCGCTGCGGGCGATGGCCGAGGCCGGCATGTACTTCGATCCCAACGTGCACCTGGTGTTTCAGAACTACTTCGACAACAAGGCGCGCTTCCTGGGACAGGGCAACTACACCGAGGACGGCTTCGAGTCGATGCGGCAAGCGGCCGGCGCCATGGTCGGCATTTTCAAGCGCGCGCTGGCCACACCAGGACTCAAGGTCGTGTTCGGCACCGATGCGGTGGCCGGGGCCCACGGTCGGAACTGGGAAGAGTTGATCTTCCGGGTCCAGCGCGGCGGCCAGGAGCCGATGGCGGCGATCGTCTCGGCGACCTCGCTGGCGGCCGAATCGCTGGGTCTCGGCGACACCCTGGGAAGCATCGCCCCGGGCATGGAGGCCGACCTGATCGCGTTCGACGGCGATCCGCGCGAGGATATCACCGCGCTGCGGCGCGTGGTTTTTGTGATGCGCGGCGGCAAGGTCTACAAGAACGTCGCCGCGCCGTGAGGCGCTAGCCCGCAAACACCTCGCGCAGCAGCTCGAGCATGGCGGCCCAGGATTTCCGATCGGCTTCGGCATCGTAGGCCAGGGCGTCCATCCCCATCGTGCCGGCGTCGGGGTTGGTGAAGCTGTGCTTGGCTCCCGGATAGGTCACCACTTCGAAATCGGCGCCGGCGGCCTGCATCTCCTGTTTGAACGCCTCGACCTGCTCGGGCGGGATCATCGGGTCGTCTGCGCCGGTGAGCGACAGCACGCGCGCTCGAACCTGTCCGGCTGGGGCCGGTTGCGGGGTGGCGAGCGCGCCGTGGAAGCTGATCACCGCGTCGAGATCGGCGCCGCGGCGCGCCATGCCGAGCACTACCGAGCCGCCGAAGCAGTATCCGATCGCCGCGATCCGGTCGGGGTCGACGCGCGGATCTTGTTTGAGCAGCTCCAGGGCCAGATTGAAGCGCGCCGGAATGGTTTCGGGATCACGCATCACCTCGGCGACGAACGCCTGGGCGTCCTTCGGGTGGGTCGCGAGCTTTCCCTGGCCGTACATGTCGAGCGCAAAGCCGACGTAGCCCGCGCGCGCCAGCCGCTGGGCCTGGTTGCGGGCGTGCCGGTTGTGGCCCCACCACTCGTGGACCACCAGCACTCCGGGACGTTTGCCTTCGGTCGCGTCGTCCCAGGCGATGAGCCCCTGCAGCGCGGTCTCGCCGTGACGGTATTCGACCTCGCGGGTCTGGATCTCGGCGGCGGCGCCGCGCGGCAAGGAAAGGAGCGCGGCAATGGCTAGAGCGATTTCCAGTCGGTGCACGGTTCTTCCTCCTTCGCAGCGAGCGGATGGTGAGGTTCGAGGATAGACCGCCGGGCGAATCGCCGCCAGTGTGATCACCACCAGCGGCGCGCAAGGCGCCGGCCGCCGCAGGCGACGTAGGGGAGGGCCTTGTGCCCGCCCTCGTGCGGAGCAAACGGGACCTTATTTAGCTTCCGGGGTCGAAGCCGAGGGCGAAGAGCAGGGCCAGTCGCACTTCACGCATGCGCTGCGATGGGAGGGTGGTGATCCGTGCTCCCAGGCGACTCTTGGCAACGGTCTGGACATGGTCGAGGTTGACTTCGAGCTCCCAGCCAATGAACCATCTCTGGCAAAGCTGCGTTCCTTGGTGTTAGGCAGCTACTTCAACCTGGTGGGCAGGCAGGGGTTCGTGCCCGCCCCGGGTCATCTCTTCATTAGAAGGAATTTAAGGCGTAATCCGAAATGAAGGAGCTATGCTCGAAGCCTGGATGGCAACTTTTGCACAGCGTCCAGCGACTGCCTCACGGGGCTCGTTGGCGGTCCTGAGCAGTGAGCTGCTCCGGCTAGGGTATACGGTGGGCTTTCGAGCCGGCGGCCGAAGCGCGATAGCCCGACTTATTCCTTCATTGCTCAGCGCGGTAATCTTGGCCTTGCTGTTGCCGCTCAGCGCCCAGGCCCAGGAAGAAGGCATTGGCTTCGATACGGCCACCAGCGCCGACACCGGGACCGGCACCGCCTCCAGTTTGACCTTCTCACTCACGGTTGGCTCCTCCGGCAACGGCCGCCTCTTGATCGTCGGCGTATCGATTCGCAACAGCGGCAGCCAAACGGTCTCTAGCGTCACCTACAACGGCGTGAATCTGACCCAGGTGGGCGCGAGGAGCAATTCGGCCCACGCCCGGATAGAAATATGGCGCTTGGTAGCTCCGGCTACCGGAGCTAACAATGTGGTAGTCACGATGTCGGCCGCCGCCCGGTTCGTTGCCGGCGCGGCCTCGTTTACCGGGGTGAATCAGACCACGCCGGTCGGCACCTTCTTCTCCAATATTGGAAGCAATAGCACGCCGAGCGTCAATGTCACCGGGGTGCTCGAGGGCGAGGTGATCATCGACACGCTTGCTAACCGCTACTTGGGTGGGTGGAATCATTTGCCGATAGAGGGATCAGGCCAAACGGAACGCTGGAATGACCGCACCACCAGCGACACTGCCGATCAGAACACCCCCGGTTCAGGTAGTACCGAGCCTGCGCCCGCCGGCGGCGGGACGGTAACAATGTCGTGGACCCTGGATGTCAACCAACAGTCGGCCATCGGGGCGGTCGCCCTAAAACCCATGGCGGATAGGCCGACACTCGCTGAGCTTCGGTCCTTCAGGGCCGAGTCTTACCAGGGCAAAGTCTTGCTGAGCTGGCAAACCGGCTACGAGATCGACAACCTCGGTTTCCACCTTTACCGAGATGAGGGCGGGCAGCTTACCAGGATCACGCCGTCGGTGGTGGCCGGCTCGGCGCTGTTTGCCGGTCCCGGGACAGCGCTCACGGCCGGGCGCTCCTACCGCTGGTGGGACTCGGGAAGTTCGACGGCAGCCCGCTATTGGCTCGAGGACATCGATCTCAGCGGCAAGCGCACCACTCACGGGCCGATCACACCTGAAATCGGCGAAACGCCGGAGTCGGAGGACGCCTCTGCGCCGCTGGTTAGCGAGCTGGGCGCTCGGCGCGCCTCTCTGTCTTTGGGTTCGATGGCCGCCGAGCAGCGGGCTGGGCCTCCCACGGGTGGCGGCTCCAACCTGCTGACCCAGTGGGCCATCGCCGCGAGGCCGGCGGTCAAGCTGGGGATACGCCACGAAGGCTGGTACCGAATCGGTCAACCGGAGCTGGTGGCGGCCGGACTCGACCCGATGGTTCCACCGAACCGGCTTCAGCTCTATGTGGACGGGCAGGAGCAACCGATCAGCGTCGTGGGGGAATCGGACGGACGTTTCGACCCGCAGGACGCGGTTGAATTTTACGGCACCGGACTGGAGACCCCTTCGACCGATACGCGGATCTACTGGCTGGTCTGCGGCACCAGGAATGGCAAGCGAATCGCAACGGTTCGAGGCCTATCCACCTCTCCGCTCAGTCCTCGGAGTTTCGTATTCACGGTGGAGCGGAAGGACCGGATCCTGTACTTTGCGGCGCTGCGCAACGGAGAGGCCGAGAACTTTTTCGGACCCGCGATCACCACCGAGCCGGTGCAGCAGAGCTTGTCGCTTCAACATCTCGACTCGGCGCCGGCGGGCCTGGCGCGGCTCGAGCTGGCGCTCCAGGGAGCCACCCAGGGAACTCATCGGGTTGGCGTGTGGCTCAATGGGGTTGGGCTCACGACCGTGACCTTTGAGGGTCAGACGCTTAGGCAGGTCAGTCTGCCGGTTTCCCAAACGCAGCTTCAGGAGGGGGCCAACTGGGTGACCTTGGCGGCCCAAAACGGCGAGGGGGATGTCAGTTTGTTGGACTTCATCCGGCTCAGCTATTGGCACACGTTTTCGGCCGACGGGGATCTCCTGCGGTTCAGCGCGTCAGGCGGCCAGCAGATCACGGTGGATGGCTTCAGCAGCCCAACAATCCGGGTTCTGGATATCACCAGCCCTACTTCTGCAGCCTGGATCGAAGCCGGAGTGCAAGCACAGGGTTCCGGATATGCAGTGACGTTCACCGCGCCGCAGCGCGGCAGCCGGGTCCTTTTGGCATTCACTGACGCGGGCGTGGGAGCGCCCCCGCTGGTGCTGGCGAACCAGCCGTCGGATTGGAATCAGAGCTTGTCCAATGTCGACCTCATCATGATCGCCCAGCGGCAGTTTGTGGACAGCCTAGTGCCGCTCAAGGCTCTGCGCGAAGGCCAGGGCTGGTCGGTGGCGCTGGTCGATGTGGAGGATGCCTACGACGAGTTCAGCTTTGGCGCCAAGAGCCCCTGGGCCCTGCGCGACCTGCTGAGCCTGCCGTACGCGAGTAGCCGCCCGCCGCGTTACTTGCTGCTGGTGGGAGACGCTACCATGGATCCCCGCAACTATTTGGGAATGGGCGACTTCGACCTGGTGCCCACCAAGCTGGTCGATACCGCCTTGCTCGAGACTGCCTCCGATGACTGGTTCGGTGACTTCAACGGTGATGGGATCCCGGAAATGGCCGTCGGGCGCCTAGCGGTGCGCAGCGTCGAGCAGGCTGCGACCGCGGTCGCCAAGATCGTCGGCTACGAACAGGCCGG
>DASWHO010000403.1:0-4582 GCA_036398155.1 Acidobacteriota bacterium | reverse complement strand
CCAAGGCGCGAGCGGGTGTCAGGAAGGCAATGCGATTGAAGTTCGCAACGCGCCGTTCGACGGAACGCATCCGAGTACCCTGCCGGTGACGATTGCCCACAACAACCTGCACAACTGGCAGAAAACGGGCATCGTCGTCAAAGGCGCAGACGCTGTCGCTTCCGGAACAGGTCTCGCCGCAGGTGGAGCTGCGCATGCCGGCGATCCGGCGCCATGTGATGGAAGCATCCGAACGTGCCGCGGCCGCGGGCGGCGCGCTCGATGTCGAAGATCCGGACCCGAGCGTGGCGGGATCCCGCCGAGCGGAGCAGTCCGATCAGATCTGGCCGTGGCTGGATTGGGGTCGGCCGGGGGATCTGCGTCTGATGATCGATCCGTTCCAGCTGCTCGAAGGGCTCGATCCATCGGATCCGTTTCTGCTCGATTGCAGGCTGGCGGCGGCACGCAATCTGTTGCATGGGGTGCAGAGCCTGCTCGGCCAGCAACTGCGACAGGCCCTGGATTTCAAGCTGTATCGCGCCGTGGGCTTTCGCAGCTTCTCGATCTACGCGTCGGAGCGGCTCGGCATCTCGCCGAGCCGGGCGTTCGCGCTGGTGCGCAGCGACCGGTACCTGCGTCCGTGCCCGCTGATCTTCGAGGCCTACCGAACCGGGAAGCTGTCGGTGACCCAGGCCTCGGCGCTGGTTTACGTGGTCAACCAGAACAGCGAGGCGGCGTGGATCGAGTTCGCACAGCGGCACCCGACCGCCCACTTGCTCCGGGTGGTGCGCTGCCGCCGGGTGATCGAGTGGAGCCACCCGGATTTGGCACGCGAGCTGCGCGGCATGCCGCCGGCCGCCGCGGATGAGGCCGGCGCGGCGGAAGCAATGGAGCCGCTCCGGTCGATCGAGCGGCTCCAGATGTCTGCGGTCGCCAAGCCGCAGGATTGGGAGGCCGACCGTCCGAGCTGGCGTCCGCTCGAGCAACCCAACCACACGCTCACGCTGACCGCGCCGGTGTGGGTGCTGGAGATTCTGCGCGTGGTCATGATGCGGATCATGTCGGCGGCGGACGGCTACATGCGACCGTGGGAGGCGTTCGAGCTGCTGATCGACGACTTCGTGGCGACCCACAGCCCGCTGGAGAAGCGCGTCTCCAAGGTGCTGGCGCGCGACGACTACCGCTGCCAGGTGCCATGCTGCACGCGCGCGGTCGTGGAGGTGCACCATATCCTATTCAAGAGCGCGGGTGGGTCGAGTCGCAGCAACAACCTCGTCTGTCTCTGCCCATTCCACCACGCCCGCGGGATCCACATGGGTCTCATCACGCTGCGCGGCACGGCGCCGGATCGGCTGCGCTGGGCGTTTCGGCTCGCGCCCGGCGGCCGGCCGTTCGTTCGCTATCGGGGTCAGACTCGCGTTTGGGAGCAGCAGGCGCCGGGTCCGGATCGGCCGGAGGCCATCGACGCGATCTCGGCGGCGCCGATCAGCCTGGTGCGCGAGACCGCGTCGCCGTGGTGGGTTGTAAGCGCCGATCTTGGTGGCGTTGCCTGCTTCGGTGTATAAGCGCCTTTCGCGTATTGGATTGCGACCGGCTCGGGGTGGGTCGGGCGCGACATCGAAAGGAGCTTCCATGCCTCTGCCAGCGCTGCTTCCCCTCGTCTGGTTGCTGCTGCTTTCCGCCATGCCGAGCTCGGGCGCCGCCGGCGCCGCTGGGACGAATCGCCGTGCCGCGGTGATCGACACCCACGGGCCGGATGCGAGTGGCGCCAAGCCCGACTCGGACGATCCTTGGAAGATTACTGACCCGCACGGTCCCTTTCAGACCATCCGCTTCTCCACCGACGAGGGCACCTGGATCACGCTGGACGTCCACCCCGACGGCGAGCGGCTGGTGTTCGCGCTGCTCGGCGATCTCTACCTGATACCGATCGCGGGCGGCGCGGCGCAGCGCATCACCAGCGGCCCGGCGTTCGACGTGCAGCCGCGTTTCAGCCCCGACGGCCAGTGGATCGCGTTCGCCAGCGACCGCAGCGGCACCGAGAACCTGTGGCTCTGCGACCTCGAAGGCAAGCAGGCGCGGGCGGTCTCGAGCGAGAAGGAAGCGCTGATCAACTCGCCGGCCTGGTCGCCGGACGGCGACTACCTGGTCGGGGTCAAGACCTGGACCGACAGCGGCGGGTTCGGAGCGGAGCTGTGGATGTGGCACCTGCGCGGCGGCGCGGGTGTGCAGCTCACCAAGAGTGACAGCGTGCCCCAAGCGGCCGATCCGGTGTTCGGGCCCGAGGGCCGGTATCTCTACTTCTCCAAGCGCGCCGTCGGGTTTCGCTACGACAGCAACGTCAACCAAGGCCTGTGGCAGATCGGCCGGTTCGACCGGAACAACGGGCAAGTGATGGCGCTGACCGGCGAGTTCGGCGGCGCGGCGGCGCCGGCCCTGGCGCCGGACGGCAAGCGGCTGGCGTTCGCGCGCCGGGTGCGCGCCCAGACCGTGCTCGAGGTTCTCGATCTCGCCAGCGGCAAGACCGAGCGGCTCGCGAGCGGCGTGACCCGCGACAACATGGAGGGTTTTTCCAGCCACGGTGTGTTTCCGGCGTTCGACTGGACGCCGGACGGCCGCGCGATCATCGCCTCGGCCGACGGTAAGCTGTGGCGCTGGGAGGTGGAGAGCGGAGCGCGCAGCGCGGTGCCGTTCAGCGCCGAGGTCGAGCAGCGGGTCACCGAGGCGCTGCGCTTTCCGCAGCGGCTCGATCAGGATCAGGTGCGCGCCCGCATCCTGCGCTGGCCGGTCGAGTCGCCCGACGGTAAGCGGCTGGTGTTCTCGGCGGTCGGACACCTGTATGCGATGGATCTGCCCGGCGGCGCGGCGCGGCGGCTCACCGAGCTCGAAGAGCTCGAATATGCGCCGGCCTTCTCGCGCGACGGCAGCGCGCTGGCTTTCGTGACCTGGAGCGACGCGCGCGGCGGACAGCTCTGGAGTTTGCCGATGGGAGGCGCGGGCGCAGCGGCGCCGCGCCAGCTCACCACGGTCGCGGGGCAGTACGCCAACCCATCGTTCAGCCCCGACGGCGGCAAGATCGTCTTTCTCAAGAGCAGCGGCGCCACCTTTCGCGACGGCGATTTGGGCGATGAGCTGTGGCATGAAATCCACTGGATCTCCAAAGACGGCGGCCCGACTCACTACGTGGTCTCCACCGAAAGCCGTGGCCAGAACCGCCGGATGGCGCGGCCGACTTTTTCGCCCGACGGCGAGCGCATCTTCTATCTAGAAGATGAAGAGCCGAGCAAGCCGCGCGAACCGCCCAAGACGGTGCTGGTGTCGGTCAACCTCTCTGGCGCCGACCGGCGCGTGCATCTGCGCTGGAAACTGGCTGAAGAAGCGGCGATTTCGCCCGACGGGCGCTTGGTGGTGTTCAATGAGCTCCACAACGCGTACCTCACCGCGCTGCCCATCGCCGGCAAGGAGACCGTTGAGATCGGTCTCGAAGAGGGCGCGCTGCCGGTGTTTCCGCTCACCGATGAAGGCGGCGAGTGGGTGGCGTGGGCCGACGGCGGCCGCACCCTGACCTGGATCTACGGCCCGGTCTATCACCGGCTGGCCCTGGAGCAGGCGTTTCCGCCGCCGCCCAAGGAAGAGCCCGAGTCCGACAAGAAGAAGAAGCCCGAGCTGCCCGAGTCGGACGCAATCGAGATCGTGCTCAACGTGCCGCGCCCCAAGCCCAGCGGCATTGTGGCGTATACCGGCGCCCGCATCGTCACCATGCGCGGCGACGAGGTGCTCGAGCGCGGCACGTTGGTGGTGGAAAACGACCGCATCGTCGGGATCGGCGCCGCCGACTCGATTGCGGTTCCGGCCGGCGCGCGCACCGTGGAGCTCGGCGGGCGCACGATCATTCCCGGCCTGATCGACGAGCACGCACATCTGCACTATGCTACACTCGACATCTTCCCTGAGCGGCCCTGGCGCTATCTGGCGAATCTGGCCTACGGCGTCACCACCACCCACGATCCGTCCGCCAGCACTCAGGAGGTCTTCGCCCAGGCGGAGATGGTGGAGGCGGGACGGATGCTGGGGCCGCGGATCTTCTCCACCGGCTTCGTCCTTTACGGCATGGACATTCCCGCCAAAGCGGTGATCAAGAGCCTGGATGACGCGCGGCACCACGTCCGGCGGATGAAGTCCTTGGGCGCGTTCAGCGTCAAGTCCTACGTGCAGCGGCGCCGGGAGCAGCGCCAATGGCTGATCCAGGCCGCGCGCGAAGAGCAGGTCATGGTGATGCCGGAAGGCGCCGGCGACCTCGAGATGAACCTCAGCATGATCCTCGACGGCCACACCACCATCGAGCACGCGCTGCCGATCGTCCCGCTCTACAAGGACATCGCCACCTTGTTCGGCCGCAGCGGCACCGCGTACGCGCCGACCTTGCTGGTCGCCTACGGCGGCATCTCCGGCGATCGCTGGTTTTATCAGCACTACGACGTATGGCAGGACCAGAAGCTGTTGCGCTACACGCCGCAAGGGGTGGTCGACCGCGATGCGCGGATCCGATCGATCATGGCCAGCGAGGACGATTGGCACTTCGACGACGTCGCGGCCTCGGCCA
>DASWHO010000402.1:0-5533 GCA_036398155.1 Acidobacteriota bacterium | reverse complement strand
CTGACCGGGCGAGGTCGAGCCCCGCCCCTACATCAATATTCCGGAGCGATCGTTCTTGGCGGCCACGATTTGCGCGAAGATGCCGAGCGCGACCTCCTCGGGTGCCCGGCCGCCGAGATCGAGGCCGATCGGGGCCTTGAGCCGTTCGATCTGCGCCGTGGTCAGGCCGGCTTCCAGCAGCCGCTGGCGCCGGCGTGTTTGAGAAGCGCGCCCGCCGAGCGCGCCGACGTAGAACGCGCGGCTGGGCAGGGCCTGGCGCAGGGCCGGCTCGTCGAGCTCGGGCTTCTGGCTCAATACCGCGACCGCGGTGTTCGAGGTGAGCCGCGCCGCGGCGGGAACGTCCGCGGCAGGCCAGGCCGGCAGGATCAGGTCGGCCGCGTCGCTGCCGGCCGAAGTGGCGGTCGGATCGACCAGAACGGTTCGAAAGCCCAGCCGTTTGGCCAGAGCGCAGAGCGGCTGTGCGATCGAAACGCCGCCGATCGCGATCAACGTCGGCGCCGGGCCGAACACCTCCACCAGGACTTCCACCGGTTGGTCGGCGGGAGTCGCCGCAGGCCACTCGCAGTGCCGGCCGCGGCCCGCGGACATCGACTGGCGCGCGGTCTCGACCGCGGCCGGATCGAAGCGTCCCAGCGTGCCGCTGCAGGAGCCGTCCTCGGCGACGATCAGCTTGCGGCCCGCCAGCTCCGGCGGCCCGCGCAGGACGGTAACGCTGGCGATCATGGCGTCGGCAGCGAGCGCGCGGCGCAGCGGCTCGAACCAGCTCGGCTCCAAACGCTCGATCCAAACCCTCAAGCCGCCGCCGCACGGCAAGCCCGCGTCCCAGGCGACCGGGTCTTCGACCTTCAGATCGAGCAATGCGGGCCGGCCGCTTTGCAGCGCGGCGCGGAGGCCGGACGCGATGGAATCCTCGACGCAGCCGCCGCTGAGCGCGCCGCAGCGCTCTCCGCTGGCGGCCAACGCCATCTTGGCTCCGAGCTGGCGCGGCCCCGAGCCCCAGGTCTCGACCACCGTCGCAAGCGCGATCGATTGACCGCGCTCGCGCCACGACTCCAGCTCCGAAAGGATGTCCCGCATACGGGTGCATTCTAGGGCAAGACCCCGCTTCTCGCCGTACCCGGGTCAAAGTGACCGACCCTGGATCCGAGCAAGCGGCTCCGCTCTGCTCTGCTGAGCTCGGGGCTGGGGTTTGGCTGGTTTGGCTGTATTTCGCTTGTTGGACGATCCGATCCAGTGCTATAGTCGCGCGCCGAATTCGGTGAGGAGGGTTCAATGAGCCTGGACAGGATCATGTTCCGAGGAGCCGGCAGTCTGCTGCCGCTTCTTTTCGTCTTTGCGTCAGCCGCGGTGGCGGCGCCTGATACGGGTTATCTAACTGGGCCGGCGAGCGGCGATCCGCTCGAGATCGCGCTGGCCTACCTCGAGACCCATCGCGCCGAGCTCGGCCTGAGCGGCTCGGACCTGGGCGACGTCGTGGTCGCGCACCGCTACGTCAGCAAGCACAACGGCGTCACCCACATCTATCTGCAGCAGCGCCTGAACGGCATCGACGTGGTCAACGCCATCTTCAACATCAACGTGGCGCGCGAGGGCCAGATCCTCAACTTCGGCAACCGCTTGGTCGCCAACCTGGTCGGCGCGGCCAACGCCTTCGAGCCGACCCTGACGCCCGAAGCCGCGCTGCTGCGAGCCGCCTTTCATTTGGGCTTTTTCCTCAGCGACGCGCCGGAGCGGGTCGAGACGATCGGCGGACGCGCCGCCGAGGTCCGCTTCCCTCCGTCCGTTATTTCGCACCGCGAGATTCCGGTGCGGCTGAAGTACCTGCCGCTCGAGAGCGGCGCGCTGCGGCTGGTCTGGAGCCTGGAGATCGAGCAGGTCAACTCCTCAGATTGGTGGAACCTGTTCGTCGACGCGCGCACCGGGGATGTGGCGCGCAAGTTCAACTGGACCCAGTCCGATGTCGAGGGTTGTGTCGACAACTGCTATCAGGTGTTCGCGCTGCCCAAGGAGAGCCCGCTCAGCGGCGGCCGCACTATCGAAGAGGACCCGGCCGATGCCAGCGCCTCGCCGTTCGGCTGGCACGACACCGACGGGGTCGCCGGCGCCGAGTTCACCGACAGCCGCGGCAACAACGTCGAAGCCCAGACCGATCTCGACGCCAACAACGCGTTCGGCGGCTCCGATGTGCGTGCTTCCGGCGGCGCTTCCCTGATTTTCACTCCAGCGCTCGATCTCACGATGGGGCCGGACACTTACCGCGAGGCCGCGGTCACCAACCTGTTCTACTGGAACAATATCATCCACGACGTCACCTACCAGTACGGCTTCGACGAGGCTTCCGGGAATTTTCAAACCAACAACTACGGCAACGGAGGCCTAGGCGGCGATCCGGTCCAGGCCGACGCCCAGGATGGCTCCGGCGTCAACAACGCCAACTTCGCCACTCCGGCGGATGGCACCGATCCGCGGATGCAGATGTTCGTTTGGCTGCCGCCTTTCGCCAATATCGTCCATGTCAACTCCCCGTCCCCGATCGAAGGCGATTACTTCGCCAGCGGTGCGGCCTTCGGTCCGGCGCCGACCGGCCAGACCGGCGATGTCATTTTCGCCAGCGATGGGACCGGTCCGGATGTCAACGACGGTTGCGAGGCGATCGTCGAGGATTTGACCGGCAAGATCGGGTTGGTGCGCCGCGGCACCTGCAATTTCACGGTCAAGGTCAAGAACATTCAGAACGCGGGCGGGATCGCGGCTCTGATTCAGAAGATCACGCCCGGCAACGCTTCGACCCTCGGCGGCACCGATGCGACGATCACCATCCCCTCCGGCATGGTGCGGCAGGACGATGGCAACCTCATCATCGCCAACTTGCCGCTCAGCGCCACCTTCAGCGTCAACGCGAGTCCGCCGGTCAACCGCGACAGCGACCTGGACAACGCGGTCATCATCCACGAGTACGGTCACGGCATCTCCAACCGCCTGGTCGGGGGGCCAAGCATCGTGAACTGCCTGCAGAACAACGAGCAGATGGGCGAGGGTTGGAGCGATTGGTTCGCCACCTGGTTCAGCGCGCTACCCGGCGATACGCCGTTCAAGAGCCGCGGCATGGGCAACTATGTCGCCTACGAAGCGATCGACGGGCCCGGGATTCGCACCTTCCCCTACAATGTGTCGACCGCAGTCAACCCTCAGCACTACGGCAACGTGGGCACAGCGACCGTGCCCCATGGGGTTGGCGCGATCTGGACCGCGATGTTGTGGGATATGTACTGGTTGCTGGTCCAGAAGGACGGTTTCGATCCCGATTTGTACACGGTCTCGGCACACGGCAACAAGGAAGCCATGCAGTTGGTGATGGACGGTTTGAAGTTGATCTCGTGCAGCCCCAGCTTTGTCAACGGTCGCGACGCGATTCTCGCCGCGGATGCGGCCAACTTCGGCGGCGCGAATCGGTGCCTGATCTGGAAAGCCTTTGCCAAGCGCGGCGCCGGGTGCAGTGCGCTCGCCGGCAGTAGCTTCGCGGTGGGTGACGAGGTCCCGGCGTTCAACTTACCCCCATGTGCAGAGCAGCCGCTTGAGGCTGCGTGTCCGCTGGCGCAGGTCTTCGTCGGTCCGGGGCCGGGTGGCGCCTCCAAGGTGCGCGAGGCCAGCGGCAGCTAAGACCGGTAAGCACGGCAGATCTTGCTCGGCCTGGATTCCGGCTTGCGCCGGAATGACGGAGGGCAGGGCCCTGGATTCCGGCTTGCGCCGGAATGACGTGCGGATCCTGCTTATCTAGCCGAAGCTGCGCGCGTAGAGGCGCCGCGCCAGGATCGCGAGCGCGAGCAGCGCTGCAGCCCCGAGCGCCCACACCCACCAGCCGAGCGGCTGCACGGGAAGCGGCAGGATGGGGGATTGGCATCCCGCTTCGATTTGGGCGCGTTCGCCTGCCGGCCGGAAGCGCCAGGCGGGTTCGGCCGCCATCAGGAGCGGGCGCAGCTGCGCCGGAACGCCTTTGAGCAGGCAGTAGATGTCGGACAGCATCGAGTCGTTGTTGGCGTAGTAGCTGTGGCCGAGGAAATCGGTCGGCAACATCGAGGCGTCGATCGCTTCGAAACCCGGCGCCTGAACGAGCAGCAGCCCGCCGCTGGTCTGCCCGGCGCGCGGCTCGTCCTCACGGATTCCGCTCGACAGTTGCAGCGCTCGATCGCGGTCGGACACGTAAAGAGTGACCCGCTCGGCCAGCCTGGGCAGCTTGTTCAGAAATCGGGTTTTGAACTCGGTTGCCCAGATATCGGGCGCGGCCAGCACTAGCTGGCCGATCAGGGGCTGGCTGGGCTGCGGCCTCAGGTTCAGGGCGTTGACCACCAGTCGGTTCCCCATGCTGTGCGCGATCACGTGCACCTGCTCGATGCCGGCTTGCAGCTTGATCAGGTCGAGAAACTGGTTGAACGGCGTCACCGCATCGAATGCCGCGTCGTAGTCGGCCAGATAAGCATCGGTTTCGCCGCGCGACGGCCAGCTGTAAAACAGCGCCAGTCCCTCGAAGTCTGGTTCCAAGTCGTAGTCGAGATCGTAAGCGATTTGCGCCGCGCGCCGGGCCGCCTCGTCGAACCGGGTTGCATAACCGTGGACGTAGATGAACGCCTGGCGTCTGTGGGTGGCCTTGAGCTCCTGAATCCAGCGGTGGTAATCGTGGGAGAACGATTGGAGCTCCGAGATCATCACATCACGGTCCGGATGCTCCGCGCGCAGCGTGAAACTGAACACCGACAGCGGGCGTTCGATCTTGCCGATCTCGTGCTCGGGCGGAAAGGTGACCGTCAAGCTGCCGACTTCCAAGCCGGAATCGTTCGGCGCTGCGCCGATTGCGGTTCTTCCGCCATAGAAGCCATTGGGCTTGCAATCGACTTCGGACCGCCACCTGGCTCTGTCGATCTGATCGCAGCCCGCGCCGCGCGTGCGGTTGGTTCCGTAGTAGACGGTGACGTAGCGCAGCCGCTTGTCGATCAGCGCCGGTCGTTCGATAGGCGACTCGGGCGCTGAAGCGACCGACTCCGGCAGCGCGGGTTCGAGCTCGGCCTCGGGCGCCTCGACCACCATCGGGAGGTCAGTCTCGGAATACTCCTCTGGAATCTCATCGCCGCGCGGGTCGTCTTCGCGCGAACCCGAGGGAAAATCCCGCGGCAGAGGTGGTGTCTCCATCGATTCCGGCGGCAGCTCGGGTGCCGGCGCAGGGGCGGGCGGCGGCGGAGGAGGCGGCGGCGGTGCGAGATCGCGTTTGGCGCAGGCGCTCAGCAGCAGCAGCACGCCGGCGAGCGCGAAAAGCCCGCGGCGCCTAAGGTTCGCTTCCGCTTGCATAACGGTCCTACCTGGATCGACAGCAGGTGAAGCCCCCGACCGGTGGGGCCATTGTAGGCCAACGAGTTGGCGCCGGCCAGGCGGCGGCACCCGCGTGGCTATGAACTCTGTTAGTCTCCTAGCTTCGGAGAGCGAGTTGAAGCCGATTCAGATCCTGCTGCTGGCCGCGTTCGTCGACATGCTCGGCTTCGCG
>DASWHO010000401.1:0-2229 GCA_036398155.1 Acidobacteriota bacterium | reverse complement strand
CAAATGCATCGGCTGCCATCTGTGCCAGGTGGTCTGCTGGGACGCGGCCCACCAGTGCATTCATCCCGATCCCAACGGCGGATTCGCGCCGGTGGTCGATCAACCCGAGTGCATCGGCTGCAATCTCTGCTATCACGTCTGCCCGGTGGAGGACTGCATCGAGATGGTTCAGCTCAATCCGGACGCGACCAAGCTGTCGTGGAACCAGCTGGTGGCGCGCGGCGGCGCCCCGGCGACCTTCGATCCGCCTTCGACCGGCAGCGACCGGCACTGAACCCACCCGCCTGATGGCCGCTGCAGCGTCCCAAGCCGACCTGGTGGAGCTCAGCCCCGAGAGCGTCGCGGCGCTCGCGGCCAGCCCGCTCTTCAACCGCGACATCGCGCCCACGCCGCTGCGCTGGCGGACCTGGAATCGCTGGCACATCGCCGCGCTCTGGATCGGGATGGCGGTGTGCATCCCGACCTACATGCTGGCCGCCAGCCTACTTGCCAGCGGCATGAACTGGTGGCAGGCGCTGGCGACCATCACGCTCGGCAACCTGGTGGTTTTGGTGCCGATGATTCTCAATGCCCACGGGGGCACCAAGTATGGGATTCCGTTCCCGGTGCTGCTGCGCAGCAGCTTCGGCGTCCGCGGCGCGCACATTCCGGCGCTCTTGCGCGCCTTGGTCGCCTGCGGCTGGTTCGGCATCCAAACCTGGATCGGGGGGCACGCGGTCTATCACCTGGCCGCGGTCGCGTTCCCGAGCATGAAAACAGCATCGCCGCTGCCGGGCCTCGGCATCAACGTTTGGGAGACCGTCGCCTTCATGCTGTTTTGGCTGCTGAATCTCGGCATCGTGTTGAAGGGCACCGATTCGATTCGCTGGCTCGAGTCCTGGGCCGCGCCGGCGCTGCTGGCGATCGGGCTGGCCCTGCTCGCCTGGGGCGTGGTCCAAGGCGGGGGCTTGAGCCGAATCCTCGCGGTCACCTATCGCTTCACCGAACCGACCTTGTCGGTGGCGCGAGTGCGCCAAGGCGGCGGGACTCAAGAGCTGCGGGTGCGGTTCAGTCCGCTGCTCGACGATCACGGCCGCAGCCGCGCCACCCGGGTGCGCTTGGCGCGCGGGGTCGACGAAGCGGCCGCCAGAGCGGCGATCGAGGCCAGCGATTGGATCGCCTACGAACCCGAGCTGCCCTATGTGATCATCAATGAAGCCAGTCCGGCGCGCCCGATGGTGGTCGCGGCGCAGTTCGCCGCCGACGGCGGCCGCCGCTCCGGCGTGTTCACCGCGCGCGCCGCGGCGCAGGTGCCGGGCGGCGGCGGGACCAGTTTCTGGCTGCTGTTTCTACCCGCGCTCACCGCGATGGTGGGATACTGGGCCACGCTTTCGCTCAATATCCTCGACTTCACCCGCTTCGCCCGCTCGCAGAAGGATCAGATCTGGGGCCAGCTGCTGGGGCTGCCGACCACCATGGGTTTCTACAGCTTCGTCGGCATCGCGGTGACCGGCGCGGCGGTGGTGGTGTTTCCCGACATTCTCGCGGTCGAGGACGCGCCCTGGGATCCGGTCACCCTGCTGTCGCGCTTCGACAATCCGCTGGTGGTGGCGGTGTCGATGTTCGCGCTGGCGGTCGCGACCTTGAGCACCAACATCGCGGCCAACGTGGTCTCGCCGGCCAACGCTTTTTCCAACGCCGCGCCCAAGCGGATCAGCTTCCGCGCCGGCGGATTGATCACCGGCTTCATCGGCATCGCGATGATGCCGTGGAAGCTGATCGAAACCACCCAGGGCTACATCTTCACCTGGTTGATTGCGTACGGCGCGCTGTTGGGGCCGATCGCCGGCATCATGATCGCCGATTATTTCTGGGTCCGGCGCCGCGAGCTCGAGCTCGACCAGCTCTACCGCGAGCAGGGGATCTACCGCTACTGGCGCGGCTATCACCTGCCGGCTTTGATCGTGCTGGGGGTGGCGATCCTCCCCAGCGCTCCGGGATTTCTGGCCACGGTCTTTCCGCGGCTGGCGGTGCAGATCCCGCTTTCGTTCCAGCAGCTCTACACCTACTCCTGGTTCCTCGGCTTCGCGATTGCGCTGGTGCTCTACCCGCTGGCCGCCCGCCGCACCACCCCTCTCCCTCTGGGCCCTCTGGGAGAGGGGGAGGGGTGAGGGACCGAGCCCGATCAGATTGCGTCGCTGTCGGACAACAGCCTGGGCATCGGGTGCCGTGGGCAAGCTATGCTCTGCC
>DASWHO010000400.1:0-7256 GCA_036398155.1 Acidobacteriota bacterium | reverse complement strand
CGGGTCGCGCTGGAAACCGCCGAGGCGCTGCGCGAGGCCCACCTGCACGGGATCGTCCACCGCGACATCAAGCCCTCCAACCTCTTTCTGACCCGCTCCGGGCACCTCAAGATTCTGGACTTCGGTCTGGCCCGCCTGACCGCGCCGGCCGGAGCGGACCGGGATCCCGCGCAGCTCGAAACCCTCACCGCCGATCAGCAGCTCACCGCGCCCGCCCTGGCGATGGGGACTCCCGGCTACATGCCTCCTGAGCAGGCATTGGGCCGACCGGTGGATGCGCGTGCCGACGTGTTCGCGCTCGGCGCGGTTCTATTCGAGATGCTGGCCGGCCGCGGCCCCTTCGCCGCCGCCAACGCCGCAGAGTCCTTCCACCGCCTGTTCACCGAGGATCCGCCCGCACTCATGGCCTTGCGCCGCGATGTTCCGGGGCCGCTCAGCGAGCTGGTGGCCGCGATGCTGGCGCGCGACCCGACGCTTCGCCCAGCCTCGATCGAGGAGGTCTACCGGCGCTTGATCGAGATCTCGTCGCAGCGCTCGGATCGTTTCGCGGCGGCCGCATCTCAACCTGCCGCCGCCCCCGGCGCAACCGCGGCCAAGCCCGCGGTTCCCAAAACGCACTACACCCGCAGCGGGGAGATCAACATCGCCTACCAAGTTGTCGGCGAAGGCCCCTTCGACCTGGTCTATGTCCCAGGCTGGATCTCACACCTCGAATACGGCTGGGAGCAGCCCCGGGTCGCCCATTTCTTCCACCGGCTGGCTTCTTTCTCACGGCTCATCCTGTTCGACAAGCGCGGCACCGGAATGTCCGATCGGGTCTCGGGCTACCCCACGCTGGAGGACCGAATGGACGATCTGCGCGCGGTCATGGACGCGGTCGGGTCGGAGCGCGCCGCGGTCTTCGGCATGTCCGAAGGCGGGAACATGTGTGTCCTGTTCGCGGCCACGTACCCGGAGCGCACGATCGCGCTAGTCACCTGCGGGATCTTCGCCAAACGGATCTGGTCGCCCGATTATCCGTGGGCTCCGACCCCGGAAGGGCGCCAGAAGTGGATCGATCTGCTCGAGCAAGGATGGGGCGGTACGGTGGACGTGGACGTGATGGCTCCCTCGCTCGCGAGCGATCCCTCGTTCAGCAACTGGTGGGCCACCTACCTGCGGCTGGGAGCGAGCCCGGGCGCGGCGCTGGCGCTGGCGCGCTTCAACACCCAGATCGACATCCGCAACCTGCTGCCCGCGATTCGGGTGCCGACGCTGGTCCTGCACCGCAGCGGCGATCGGGATGTTCAGGTCGCGGAGGGCCGCTACGTCGCCTCCCGGATCCCGGGGGCAAAGTTCGTCGAGCTGCCCGGTGACGACCACCTGGTCTACGCGGGCGACTCCGATCGCCTGCTCGACGAGGTCGAGGGCTTCTTGAGCGGGGTCCGCGGCGCCGGCCACATCGACCGCGTTCTCACCACGGTCTTGTGCGTGCGCGTAGGCGAGGCGGAGCTGATCGCCCCTTCGGCTCGGCTGCTCGAGCCGCGGCTGGTCCAGTTTCGCGGCCAGGCGATCCGGACCCGCACGCTCGGTTTGCACGCCACGTTCGACGGGCCGGCCCGGGCGATCCGCTGCGCCTGGTCGCTCCTGCAGGCCGCCCGCCCTGCCGGCATCGAGCTGCGGGCCGGAGTTCACACCGGCGAATGCGAGCTGATCGGCGCTGAACCCTTCGGCCTTCCGGTGCTCCTCTCGAACCAGCTCGCTTCCAACGCTTCGCCTTTCGAGGTGCTCGTCACCGGCACGGTCAAGGATCTGGTCGCCGGCGCCGGTCTCGATTTCGCCGGCCGCGGCAGCCAGGTGATTCCGGGCGTGCCGGGCGACTGGTCGGTCTACTCCGCCAGCCTGAAAGCCTGAGACTCCCGCGCTTGTCGAGCGCTGGCCTGAGACGTTCAGCCGCGGGTCAGGCGGCGTTCGGCGAACGCGAGCACCTCGACGAGCTTCTCCAGCAGCGCCGCGTCGGCCGGGCTGCCGAAGCTGCGCAGCACCACCTCCTTGGCCAGCAGCGACAGAAGGTAGCGCAACCGCAACTTCGGATTCTGCGCCGTAGCGAGAAAATCGGAGTGGCCGCTGTTGACCTCCCAATGCTCGCCGCGCACGCGCGAGCGCCAATCCTCGGCCGGGGCTTGAATCAGATCGGGCTCGGGGATGCCGCGATCACCCGGTCCCAGGGGCAGCGACGCGACCACCTCGAGGACGGCGCTGGCAGCCAAGCTGCGTTCTCCTTCGCGGGCGATCACCTCGATGGTGGCCGCGCCCTCGTGGAAGGAGGCGTGGAACACCGCGTGGCCCGCTTCGAGCGCTTCGATCTCGCCCAGCGCGGTCTCGCGGCAGCTCCAGGCGTAGTGCACTCCGTCGCGCAGGCGGCGCCCGTGATCGTCGAGCGCGCGGGCCAGCAGCGGACGATCGGCCCCGGTCAGGACCTGAGCGGCGGCGGGCCGCACGGCCAGCTGCGCCAGCGGTCCGGGCGGGAACAGTTCGGCGGGCTCGGAATCGCGCTCGGGCTCGATCGGCTCCAGCGCGGCGCCGGCCGCCGGCTCGGGTGTTTCCTGCGGCAGCGCCGGGGCCCTGGTCTTGAGCAGCGGAAAGAAATCGTACTGCGGCAGCGCCTGCGGCATTTCGCGCAGCACGCGGCGCAGCTCCTTGAGCAAGTTGGTTTCGAGCGCCGCCGCGCGCCGCTCTCGTTCGCGCTCGATGTATTCCCGCAGCACCGGTTCGTAGTCGCGCAGCGCCTCGAAAAAGGCATAGGCGACTTGATCTGGAACTACCCCCCGCCGAGAGCCCGGAGCAACCTCGAAAGCGGGAAAGTCGATCAGCCCACTGAGCTCGCCGCTATCCCAGGGCGCGCGGCTCAGTTCGAAGCTCTCGAGCGCCGCCAGATCGTCGGCCACAATCGTGCCGCGGCACGCCAGCGCCACCCGCCCGCGCGCTTCTTCCGCCGGCACCAGATAGAGCTCGACGCTGGCCGGCGGAAACCCGGCGACCACGAGCGGCGGGAGATCGCTCAGCAATTGGCCTTTGAACCGGCGCGGCTCGACCCGAAACCGTTTCTGCGCCCGGCCGCGGGCGATCCGATCGATCACCTCGATCCGCACCGCGCGCTTGAGCAGCTGACCGCGCAGCTCCACCGCCAGGTAGTCGGTGACCCGACGTCCCGAGAGCGCGTTGAGCGCGGCGCGGTGCAAGCCGCGCACCGCCACCTCAGTCCAAGGGCGGCTGCGGTCCAAGCGCCGCTGCACCCGCTCGACCCGGTAGGTGGGCTGGTCCTCCCACAGCACCAGCCGCCAGATCTCCGAACCGTCGACCTGGCTCGCGATCTCGAACTGCTCGCCGAGCGACCAGAAGCCGAGGATGCCGATGCCGTACTTGCCTTGCATCATCAGCTCGTGGCGCTGTTCGACGCTGAGCCGCTGCTTGAGCGACTGGCCGATGTGGGTCGCGAGGTACTCGAGCGCCGCGGTGCGCTCCATGTCCGGCAACACCCCGCCGCCGTTGTCGAGCACTCGTAAGATCGGCACCCGATGCTCGCGCCCGCGCACAATCTGGATCTCGCTGGCTCCGGCATCCAGGCTGTTCTGGACCAGCTCGGCCAGCGCCTTGCGCGGATCGGACTGGGAGCGCGCCAACCAGCGGATCAGATCGAACGGGTCCGCCGGCCGCAGCCGGCCCGTAATCCGCCCCGAATCAACCGTCCGTCGCCTCATTCGCGAATTTGCAATTTGGGGACAGTTTACTAAACCCGGGTTTTGGGGACACTTGAAGCTTCGAAACCGAGATCGAGAGCCTGGTCCAATCTTTCGCGCGCCCGCGGGCCGGTGCTCGCCTGTTCGGTCTGAAAGCAGGCGGGGACGCCTGGGACCCGATGCAACGCGCCGGTAACCGATTCAGGCGCAACGAGCGTAAAATCCTCGTTCTGCTCCGCCTCACGGTCTTATCATGCGGCTCTCCGAACTGGTCGAAACCTCGCAGCGGGTCGCGGCCGCCGCCGGCCGCCTGGAGAAGATCGACCTGCTGGCCGGCGCGCTGCGGCGGATCGAGCCGGAGGAGATCGGGATCGGGGTCGCGTTCTTGTCGGGCGTGCTGCGCCAGGGGCGCATCGGAGTCGGGCCCGCAGCGATCGGGGCGGCCGCCGCGACTGCTGCCGCCGAGAGCGCCACCCTGAGCCTGCGCGAGGCCGACGCTTTGCTCGGTCAAGTGGCGGCCGCGCGCGGATCGGGATCGGCCCGCGCGCGCGAGCGCCTGCTGCGCGAGCTGTTCGGGCGGGCAACGCGCGAGGAGCAGCCATTCCTCGCCCGGCTGCTCTACGGCGAGCTTCGCCAAGGCGCGCTTGAAGGCCTGATGGCGGAAGCGGTGGCGCGCGCCGCCGAGCTGCCGGCCGACGAGATTCGCCGCGCGGTGATGGTCGAGGGCGAGCTCGGCCCGGTGGCGCGCGCGGCGCTGACCCGAGGACGGGCCGGGCTGTCTGCATTTCAGGTGCGGCTGCTGCGCCCGCTGCAGCCGATGCTGGCCAGCCCGGCGGCGGATCTGGCGGAGGCGCTCGAAACTTTCGGCCGCGCGGCGTTCGAATACAAACTCGACGGCGCGCGGATTCAGGTTCACCGGGCCGGTGATGAGGTGCGCGTCTTCAGCCGGCAGCTCAACGAGGTCAGCGCGGCGCTGCCCGAGCTGATCGAAGCGGCGCGCGCGCTGCCGGGGCGCGAGCTGATTCTCGACGGCGAGGCGATCGCGCTGCGGCCCGACGGCAGGCCCCAGCCGTTTCAGATCACGATGCGGCGTTTCGGGCGCAAGCTCGAGGTCGAGTCGCTGCGCGGCGCGCTGCCGCTGCGCTGCTTCTTTTTCGACTGCCTCTATCTGGACGGCCAGAGCTTGATCGATCGGCCGGCAGAGGAGCGTTTCGCGGCGCTCGAGGCCGCGACTCCCGGAGGACTCGCCATCCCGCGCCTGGTGACCGCGGAGCCGGACGCCGCCGCGGCTTTCTTGCGGGCCGCCTTGGACGCCGGGCACGAGGGCGTGATGGCCAAGTCGCTGCAGGCGCCCTACGGCGCCGGCAGCCGCGGCCGCGATTGGCTCAAGCTCAAACCGGTCCACACGCTCGATCTGGTGGTTTTGGCCGCCGAATGGGGGCACGGCCGGCGCCGCGGCTGGCTCAGCAACCTGCACCTGGGAGCGCGCGATCCCAGCTCCGGTCAGTTCGTCATGCTGGGAAAGACCTTCAAAGGCCTGACCGACGCGATGCTGCGCTGGCAGACCGAGAAGCTGCTCGCGCTCGAGACCGAACGCGACCGGGCCACGGTGTACGTGCGGCCCGAGCTGGTGGTCGAGGTGTCTTTCAACGACGTGCAAACCAGTCCGCATTACCCCGCCGGGCTGGCGCTGCGCTTCGCGCGGGTCAAGCGCTTCCGCGCCGACAAGCGCGCCGCCGAGGCCGACACGGTCGAGCGGGTGCGCGCGCTGCTGCCGCCGAGCTTCTAGCCCTCTCCACCGCCCAACGAGTTGCACGGGGTGCCGCGCGCGGCCTAGCAGGTCCGTTCGGATCAGGACCCGCCGGCGAGCATGCGTTTGTAGTGGCGATACCACTCGCTCTGGAATCGCTCTTCGGGATCGTACCGGAGTTTCAGCTTCATGAACTCGGGAAGCTGCGGATAGGCCCTCAGGACCTGGTCCTCCCTCGCCCAGCGGTGGTAGGTGAGGAAGTAGCTGCCGTCCATGGACAGGGCAACGTCGATCAGGGCCTGAAACTGGCGTCGAGCCTCCTCGAGCCCGGCCTCGTCGTGCGTCACGCGCAGGTTCATGACCGCACAGGCGAAAGGCTCTCTCGCCCACGCGAGGAAGGTCTCGTCGTCTTTCTCGATGTATCGCACCGTGCCGTAGACCAGGTTCGCCTTGGTCTCGCGGATTGCCTCGCCCGCCCGGGTCAGGAATTCGGGCAGCCTGCTCCTCGGTACGTACAGCTCGGTGATCATCAGGCTGCCCGGCGCGCGGGCCCCTTGCGAGATGTCGATGAACCGATCCAGCCCCTCCACGTAGGTCGAGAGCTGATGCGTGTCGCTCCAGTAGATCTGCCCGTCGGTCGAGCGGTAGTAGTCGGCGTAGAGCTGGAAGGCCCGACTTTTGTCCAGATGCGCGAGCTTGTAGAGCTCATTCCACCTCTCGGTCGAGAGCTCCTGTTGTCCCACCGCGATCGGCGTCGTGGCCGGCACGGGGCGGTAGAAGGAGAAGACACCGACTTGCATAAAGTCCTCGGCACGCTCGTCGGTCTTGAACTGGTAGTCGCCATACTCGAAGCCGTCGCGGATCCTGCGATCAACGAGAGCGGGGACCTCGACGAGTCGGACGATCTCGACCTTGCGCTCCAGCTTCGTGCGCGGCGAGAGGCGCAGGGTCACCTCGGTGATGACGCCGAAGAGGCCGTAGCCTCCGATCGCCAGCCGGAAGAGGTCGGCGTTCTGTTCGCGGCTGCATCGCACCAGATCCCCCCTCGCGTCGACGAGCTCGAAGGACTCGATGTCGCTCACGATGGGCTTGAGCTTCAACCCGCGACCGTGGACGTTGGCCGACAGGGCGCCGCCGATGCTGAGCCGGTCGGCTCCGGTCTGCTTTTGGCGAATCCCCCAGGAGCGCTCCTTGCCCTGCTGATGCTTCGCGAGCCATGCGATGAGCTCAGGCCACTGGACGCCGGACTCGACCGTCACCCATCCCCGCTCCGGATCGAAGCTGACCACCCCGCTGTACTTCGAAAGGTTCAGGTGCACCGACCCCTGGCCGAACTGCTGACCGCCCATTGCGTGCCGGCCGCCCGAGATACTGATCGCGCGGCCCCTGCGGGCGGCCCCCTTCACGACGGCGACGATGTCCTGCTTGGTCGCGGGCTCGTGGTACTCGGCGACCTCGGTCGGATTGAGGCGCGAGTGAACGTCATTGAGGACCGTCGGCTGCGCCGAGAGCCGGCCGGCGGAAGCGACGATGGCTAGGACGGCCAGCCCTCTCAGGACCTTCATGCTCCTCCTTCGATCGGATCCCGGCAGTCAGCCCGGGAGCGCAGCCACCACTCTATTCCCTGTACCGTTCCCAGCGTGACTTCAACTCAGCCATGAAGGCGGAAAACTCCGCATCGGTGCGCAGACTATCAAGACACGACTGCGACGCTACCTTTCTCGCACAGTACCGGTTGGTGACGCAAGCACGACCGCAGGCGCCCGATGCCTGAGGAGGAAAACTAT
>DASWHO010000399.1:0-6652 GCA_036398155.1 Acidobacteriota bacterium | reverse complement strand
GGCCAGCTGGCGACGATTCGTCCGGCGCGGTCGCGGGCGGTCAGGTCGAGTCGTTCGCGCCGTTCGGCCAGGCCGCGGCCGACCTCCGGGATGCTGAGCAGAAACAGGCTGTCGTCCGGCTGCTCCATCGCCAAGGGCTCGGCTCGGCCGGCGAGCGCTGCGCCGGCGTCGAGCTCCACGCGCGCGATCGCGGCGTCGGGCCGAGCGATCGCCAGCAGCTCGAGCCGGCCGCCGCGCGCCGTGCTGAGGGCGGAGCAGCCGAAGCCGGCGATCAGATCCGGAGCCGAGCGGTCGGCGGCCAGAGCGCGCCGCACCGCGGCGCCCACGTCCTCGGCCGCGGCACAGGCGCCGGCAGTTGCGGGCATGCGATCGACTTTCAGATGCGGCCAGTCGTCGCTGCGGCGGCCGGCCGAATCAATCGCCCGCAGGCCGAAGCGGAGACCCTCCGCATCGACCCCGGCCGGCAGCTCGAGGTTCAAGCTGTAGACCCGATCGCCGGCGATGGCATCGCCCGCGGCGCCGTCATCGCGCAGCCAGGTTCCGGACGGCTCGCCGTTTACCAGCAGCTCCACCCCGCTGAGATCGCCGTCGGGGTCGTCGGCATAGGCGCGCGCGCGCAGCTGCGGGGCCGCGGCGCTCGAAGCGGTGTCGAGCTTGACGCCGGCGGCCGCGATTCGCGGCGCGCTGCCGGCTTGGCGCAGCCCCGGTACCTCGATCGGCACGATGTAAATCGAGTAGCTGCCGCCGCGCTTGTCCTGCCAGGCGGCCCAGGCGCCGCCGCGGGGATCGGCGCTGATCTCCGGATAGGTGAATTTGGCGCCTTGCTCGCCGGCCACCGAGGCCAGCGGTAGAACCGCTCCGATCCGGTCGCGATCATCGGCCACGAAGTAATAAGCGCGGCGCTTGCCGCTGAAGGTGACGAACGAGCGGTTGAACCGGTCGACCGCGATCGACGGGCCGACGAAGTCGTGGTCGAGGCCGCGGATCAGCTCGGCGCCGGTGCGGCGGATCTCGATCTCACGCTGCACCACGGTGATGAACTCGATGTTGTCGCCCAGACTGCCGGCCTGCACCCCGGCGACCTTGGCGATCCGGGGATCGAACGTGTCATAGGCGATATCGCAGAAATCGCTGGCGCCCTGGTTGAGCCGCAGCAGCGAGGCCATCGTGCCGTCCGGCAGGATCTGGCGGTAGAACAGGCCTGGGACCGTACGCATGACGTTGTGCGCCAAGCCACCGGCCGATACCGCGACGCTGCCGGCGTCGCCCTCGTCGGCCAGCAGAATGCGCCCGCCGGCCTTGTCGTTTTTGATTTTGACCAGGAACGGCTTGCGGTCCTCGAAGTGGAGATAGACCGTGTCGTCGGCCAGGTCGACCGCCAGACGCGGCTTGCGGATGCCGGGGCAGGAGCCGCACTGCTGGCCGAGCGCGGCGATCTGCTTGAACTTGTTCTTGTTGGCGTTGCGTTTGCTGACCAGGATCCGGCTGCCTGCATCCCAGGCGACGTAGGGTATGTCTTCACTGTTCACCGCGATGTGGGGGTCGGAACCGCTTCCGACCTTCGCCTTGCGCACGAACCCGTTGCTGAGGTTGTAGCTGGCGTAGCTCACCTTCGAGCCGATGGTATAGACCACGTGGATCAACCCGTCCGCGCCCACGGCGATGTCGGGGTCGGTTCCTTTATCGATTCTGAGTTCCACCGCCGGTGCCGCGACCAGGGTCGCGAGCCAAAAGAAGCCGCTTGCGGCGGCGAGAACAGTTTCCTGCCTTCTCATAGGGATTCCCCCTTTAGGCGCCGACTGATCGGAGCCATAACTTGGTGGAAGACTTTACTATAAGCTGGACAAGTAATCAAATTACAAGGAAATTAGCAGCAGACGAGTCTCAGTCCCACACCCCCATTGGAACCCGGATGCTTACTTGAAGCGATCGAAGGTCTTCTGCAGCAGCTCCACGGGAGCGGCGCTGCCGCTGCGTTGGCGGGCGCCTTCGATCAGCTCGGCTTCGGCCTGGTTCTTGGTCTTGACCCTCTGCGCCTCATAGAACACTCCGAACCAGCCGGGGAAGTGCTCTTGGGCCAGGCGGTAGGCGGCCACCTCATCGGTCGGATCGTGGCGCAGCTCGTCCTCGGGGCTGCCGTCGTGTTTCTTTTCCTCGATCAGCTTGAACGTGCCGCCCTTCTTCGGGTTGGCGCCGTCGAAGCTGCCCTTGAAGAACTCGGTGCATTCCGAGAGGCATTCGACCACCGAGAAGCCGTCGTGCAGCGCCGCGCGCCGCAGCATCTCGGCCGAGTGCTGCGAGTTGTAGGTGTAGGTCCGGCCCACGAAGGTGGCGCCGCCGGCCAGCAGCTTTTTCATCGGGTTGATCGGCCGGTCGATCGAGCCGGTCGGATCGGTCTTGGACTTGGTCCCGAGCGGCGTGGTCGGAGAGGTCTGGGCCTTGGTCAGGCCGTAAATGAAGTTGTCCATGATCACGTAGGTGATGCGGATGTTCTTGCGCGCGGTGTGGTCGAGATGGTTGCCCCCGATGCTGAAGGCGTCGCCGTCGCCGCCGAACACGAAGACGTGCAAATCCGGCCGGGTGAGTGAAACGCCGGAGGCGAAGGTCAACGCGCGCCCGTGCAGGAAGTGCGCGCCGTGGGCGTTGACGAAGTACGGGAAGCGGCTCGAGCAGCCGATCCCCGCGATCGAGACGAAGCGCTCGTGCAGCAGCTTCTCGCCTTCGATCAGCTTGAAGTACTGCGACAGCACCGAGAAATCTCCGCAGCCGGCGCACCAGGTCGGATGGTCGGCGGCCAGCTCTTTCTTGGTCAGCGGGGCCCGTTCGACGACTCCGATCGCGATCGGTTGGGTTTGCATGGGTCTTCCTCTTATTGGACCGCGGCGTGGAGCCGCGGAACGCTGCCGCCCGAATCGATCAAGTGATCGCGCAGCTGGGCGATGATTTCACGGACCTTGAACGGCAAGCCGTCGGTCTTGGTGATCGAGCGGATCTTGGGATCGGCCAGGCGCGCGCGCAGCAGCATGGCGAGCTGGCCGAAGCCGTAGACGCCCTCGTCGTTGAGCTCGACCACCAGCAGGTGGCGAAAGGCCTCGAAGATCGACTCCAAGCCGTTGGGGGTCGGATAGAGGTAGCGCAGATGGATCGCGCCGATCGGCAGCCCTTCGGCCTGCAGTTGATCGACCGCCTCTTCGATCGGTCCCTTGGTCGAGCCCCAGCCGACCAGCAGGACCTCGCCGCGCTGCGCACCGTAAATCGAGGGCCGCGGCAGGCGCGCCATCAAGGTCTGCAGCTTGCGCCGCCGTTTGGCGTTCATCTTCATGTGGTTTTCGGGATCGCCGCCGGGGTGACCGGTCTCGGTGTGCTCGAGGCCCGTCATCACCGGATATTGCCCGCTTTCCATGAACGTGCCGGGGTAGGCGCGCTGCGAAACTCCGCTGGGCGTGTCTTGGTAAGGCTTGAAATCGGTTGCCTTGGAGCTGAGGTCCGGGCTGATGTCGCGCATCAGCTGGGCCAGATCGGGCATCGGGAACGATTCGATGCGGGTCGCGATCGCCTGATCGGTCAGCAGGATGACCGGAACGTTGTAGGTGCGCGCCAGCTCGACCGCTTCGACCGCGGTATAAAAGGCGTCCTCGACGTTGGCCGGCGCCAGCACGATGCGCGGCGCGTCGCCGTGCGAACCGTAGCAGGCCAGCATCAGATCGCTCTGCTCGACCTTGGTCGGCAGCCCGGTCGAGGGTCCGCCGCGCTGGACGTCGATGATCACCAGGCCGATCTCGGCGGTGATCGCGTAGCCGATGGTCTCCGACTTGAGCGACAGCCCCGGTCCGCTGGTGCCGGTGACTGCGATCCGATCGGCGTAGGAGGCGCCGACCGCCATGCCGGCCGCCGCCAGCTCGTCCTCGGCTTGCACGAAGATGCCGCCGTACTTGGGCAGCTCGGCGCGCAGGATCTCCATCACGTTGGACCAGGGCGTGATCGGGTAGCCGGCCCCGAAGCGCACGCCGCCGGCGAGCAGGCCGTAGGCCAGCGACTGATTGCCGTTCATGGTCACCTGGCTCAGCGCGGTGCCTTCACCCGGCAGCAGCGAGAATGTCTCGGCCACTTGGGGGCCGAGGTCGTACCCATAACCGGCATGGAAGGCGCCGCGGGCAGTCTCGAACACCGCCTCCCCCTTTGGGGAGAACTTTTCGCGCATCTGCTGCTCGAGCATCTCGGAATCGAAATCAAACAGCCGCGCGAGCAGGCCCATGAGGAACATGTTCTTGCCCTTCTGCCGCGCGCTGCCGCCGATCGCCTCGATGGTGAGCGAGGTGATCGGCACCGCGATGTAGCGGTAGTCCGAGTTCGACAGATCCGGTTTGACTTGATCTTTGTCGTAGATCAGGGTTCCGCCCTTGCGCAGGTGGCGCAGGTGGGCATCGTAGGAATGCTGGTAGAACGCGACCAGCATGTCGGCCTCATCGCCGGCGCTGCGCACCGCGCCGCTGCCGATTCGGAGCTGGAAGATGCTGGGACCGCCGGCGATGGTGGCCGGGAAGGTCTGGAACGTGATCACCTGCATCTTGTTGCGCCCGGTGTAGCGGGCCAGAAAATCGCCGACCAGCTGAATGCCATCTTGCGAGTTGCCGGCGATCCGAATCACCGCCTCGCGGATCTTGCTGACCTTGGTGCGCCGGCTCGGATCGGTCCGGGGGCTCGAATCGGAGGAGAGTTGGGTGGTCGACACGTTCGATCGGCTCCTTACGTCGTCTTTCGAATCGATGGCGGCGGTGCCTCGGTGAAAGCCTCGAAGATTTGGCTCCGCGCAACCGGCTCCACTATATCAGGTTTGTGACTCAATCAGTCGCACTTGACCGCGCTCGAGGGGAGAATAGCTCCGGCTCCCGTCATCGACAAGCTTTTCGCGGTGACGGCGGATGGGGCGAGACCAGCGAGCAGGGGTGGGGCAGGACCTTCAGCTCCGGTGCACTTCGAGCTCCGTAGCCAGCCGCGAAGAGCCGATCGAATCTAGACTTGAGGCCCTTGAGACGAATTTTTTACGAAAATTACGAGAATACTATTGACTTTCTCTTATTTTTCTCCAGAATGAATGACGAAATAAGAACAATTGGAGGCCCTATGGAGATGGTGGCGGGTGAGAGTCGCGTCGTTCTCCATGTCCGGGTGGCGGCTTTTCCGGCCGCGGTCGAGCGTGCGGCCGACCCGGCGCTGCGCGGCCGGCCGCTGGCGATCGCGCCGCGGCTGGCGGAACGGGCGCGTCTGATCGCGGTGACCTCCGAGGCGCGCCGCGAGGGCGTGCGTCCGGGAATGGAGCTGGGTCAGGCCCGCCGCGCTTGCATGGGGCTGATCGTGCGCCCGCTCGACCCGGAGCTGTGCGCCAAAGCCGGCGAGGTGCTGCTGTCTTTGGCGCGCCGCTACAGCCCGCTGGTGGAACCGGCCGGCGGCGGCGCGGCCTTTCTGGACCTGACCGGCACCGGCCGGCTGTTCGGTGCGCCGCAGGACGTCGCCCGCTCGATCGGACGGGCTTTAGCGGATTACCGCTTGCCCGCCGGGCTCGGGGTGGCCTCCAACAAGCTGGTCAGCCGAGTGGCGGCGCGGGCGCAGCGGCCGGCGCGTCCGTGTGCGGTTCGAGCCGGCGAGGAGGAGCGCTTTCTCGCGCCGTTTCCAGTGGCGGTGCTGCCGGGGGTGGAAGGCCGGCTGCGCGGCGAGCTCGCCGACCTCAACATTCGCTGGGTCCGCGAGCTGGCGCGCATCGCCCTGCTGCATCTGAAGCTGATCTTCGGGCGGATGGGGGAGTTGCTCCAGCGCCGCGCGCGGGGGATCGATTCCGCGCCGGTCTGGACCCCCGAGCAGGAGCCGGTGATCCGGCTGCGCGAGCTGCTGCCGGAGGACACCAACGATTTCGAGCAGCTGCGGGCGGCGGCCAGCCGTCTCGCGAGTCGGGCGGCGGCCGAAGCGCGCGCGGCCGCGGCTTTTCCGGGGCGGTTCGAGCTGGGGGTGACCTACGCCGACGGCAAGCTCGAGGAGCTGCGGCGTTTGCTGCCGTTGGATGCGGCGCACGAAATGGTATTGCGGGCCGCGCTCTTGACGGCGCTGCCGCGCGCGATCGCGCGCCGGGTGCGGGTCAAATCGCTGGCGCTCGAGCTCGGCGATCTCGATACCGGCGTGCGGCAGCTCGATTTGTTCGCGCCGCCGCGCCGCCAGCAGACGCCGCGCCGCCTCGACGCCGCGCTCGACCTGCTCAAGCGCAAATACGGCCGCCACGCAATCCACTTGGGAGCAAGAGGATTGGATCGTGGGCGGTGCCGGCGAAGCGAAAATGTAGGGGCGGGCCTTGAGCTCGCCCGAGCAGCTTCCGACATTGTCTTGTTGCGCCAACAAAGTGAGTCGCGCTTTTCGGGAGGGGACAAGCCCCTCCCCTACAGTTCTTGTACCAGCACGGGGCAGATGGCGGCAGATCCGCCGCCGGGTTAGGGAAATGTTCATCCATCTCGAGACCCATAGTGGCTTCTCCTTCGGCCGCGGGGTCGCGCATGTCGAGGCGCTGGTGGGAGCGGCGCGGGCGCGCGGCTTCACCGCCCTGGCGCTGACCGACACCAACGGCCTCTACGGCATGGTGCGCTTTCTCCAGGCCTGCCGCGAGGCG
>DASWHO010000398.1:0-3124 GCA_036398155.1 Acidobacteriota bacterium | reverse complement strand
CCAGCGCCAGCAGCGCGAAGACCAGGTTGGGAGGCCGATTGGCGGTGGCCAAGGCGGCGGCGAGGCCGGCGACCAGGAGCCAGTTTTCCTGTTCCCGCGCCCGCAGCAGCCCATACGTCATCAGCGCCAAGGCGAGCTGGCTCAGCCCGTGGCTCCAAAGCGCCTGGCTGCTGATGGTCCAGGTGCTGGTGCCGAATCCGTACAGCAGTGCCAGGCCCAGCGCCGTCAGGCGTCCGGTGAAGCTCCGAAGCACCAGATAGACCAGCGCCACCGAAGCGGCGGCGATCAAGGAGGCGGAGAGCTTTTCCATCAGCGCGATCAGCAGCGAATCTTCCAGCGCCGGCCGCGGCCCCGGATCGGAGTACGCGGCACACGGGATCGACTCCATCAGCCAGAGCGCCGGCACATAGAGCGGCGTGATCAGGAGCGGAAGCACCACCGGATAGCGCGACAGCAGCCGCCCGCGGTGCTGCTGGACCGAGTAGTGATAGCGGGTCGGCGCCGCCTTCGATCCGGAGGCCAGCAGCTGCAAGCCCCCGGCCGAATCCGGCAGCGCGGCGCAGGCGATCCCGTAGGCCAGCCGATCCGGGAGCGGATCGACGGCGGGCAGCGGCCGGCTGGAAAAGGATCCGTTCGTGAGCCGGAGCTGGTAGGCGCGGCGCTCCTCGGAGAAGGCGATCACGACCGGGTCGCCGCCGCTGAGACTGGTGGCTGAGAACCCAGCAACGCTGACGTGATTCAAAGGCCGCCAGCCGGAGCCGTCGGCCGGGCTTGCTTCCGACCAGCAGTGGAGCCGCCGCTGGTGGTCGGCCGCGAAAACGTACAGGCGATTGTTGCGATCGACGGCAGCTCCCAAAGGCATGCTGGAGCGGCCTCGGGTCAAGCGGCGCCAGCCCGACCAGGTCCCGGCGGCAAAGCGGTTCTCGTAGATGGAGTCGTCGGTGCCCTGGATGATCAAGCGCAGAACGCCTTCGCGGTCCAAGAACGCGGCCGGAGTCAGCGGCGTCTGACCGGAGCCGGGAATCGGTTGCCAGCCGCGCCAAGTTCCACCCGCTTCGAGGTTCTCCCATATCGACCAGTCCTTGGCTTGCACGAACAGATGCAAGTTGCCCGCGCCGTCGAGGGCAGCGGCCGGATAGTTCTGGGCGGCCAGGACCGAGCCGGGAATGCGCCGCCATTCGGACCAGGCCGGCGGCCGATAGCTTGCTTCCCAAAAGGCTTGGTCGCCTTTGAGGGCGAACACCCGCAGGTCGCCGTCCGGCCCGAGCTGCCCCGTGGTCCAGGCCTGCTCTGCTCCGGGAACCAGCCGCCAGCCGCCATCCGGCACCGAGCGGTGATAGGTCGGGCCAACCGGCTGGCTGAAATTCTCGATCAGGCCGAACTCGTCGAGATCCAGATCGCCTTCACGCAGGAGGCTCAGGGGCAGCAGGCGCGCCGGGATGGTGTCGCCGGAGGGCAGCAGGCGCAGATTGGCGCTGTACCCGAGCAGCGCAACCGCCAATAGCAGAGCGACGTCGCAGCGCTGAGCTGCCTTGGGGCTCACTGGCAAACCACCGGGTCTCGAACAGTCGAGCGCGGAACCGGGTTAGATCTTGCGGCCCACGGCGATCAGCGAAAGACCCGGCGTTCCGAGCCAGTGGTCCGCCAACCTGAACAGTGGGACGCAGAGGTTCATCAACGACAGCGCCTTGGGCGACAAGCTGCGGCGTTTCAAGATTGATCCGTTGATCCACCAGGCGAGCCGGCCCAGGGTGTTGAAATGCTGCACCGCTTCGACCGCGAAGCCGGTCGACTCGAGCGCTTGGCGCAGCTCTGGCTCCTCGTAGCGCCGATGGTGGCCGATGGCGCGATCGACGCTGTTGTAGAGCCGCCGGCCGCGCGGCACCAGCAGGACCACACGACCGCCGGGGCTGAGAATGCCGTGCAGTTGGCGCAAGGCGCTGCGATCGTCCGCGACGTGCTCCAACACGTTCAGCACCACGACCGTGTCCAAACGATAGGTCGCCAAACTGGCGAGGTCGGTTGGATTCTCCAGATCGAGCGAGATGACCTGGATCGAATGGCGCCCTTGATAGAGGTTGCGCAGCCGCTGGACGTAGCGCGGGTCGATGTCGGAAAGAATCAGCAGCTCGCGGCCTTCGAGAAAAAGGGTGAGGTTGCCGATGCCACTTCCGACCTCGAGGATTCTCTCGCCCAGGAACGGCTCGAGCGTCTGATACATCCACTGGTTGTAGCGCCGAGCCCGGGCCATCGCCTTGAGCGTGCGAAAACTGTCGTCGTGGCGCTCGAGATCGTCCACCACCCAGTAGCGCAGGATGGTCAAAACCGCCGCCACGCCGTCGCGCCAGCCGATCTTCTTGCCTTCGATGTAGCTGCGCCCCTGGTACGAGATCGGCACCTCGTAGACGCGGGCGCCCAGCTTGGCGATCTTGGCGGTGACTTCGGGCTCGAAGCCGAAGCGATTGGAGCGCAGCGGCATGCCGCGCAGGATCTCGGCGCGAAAGACCTTGTAGCAGGTCTCCATGTCGGTCAGGTTCAGATCCGTGGTCATGTTCGACAGCAGGGTCAGAAACCAGTTGCCGAGCGCGTGCCAAAAAAACAGCGCCCGCCGGCCTGGACTGGCCAGGAAGCGCGAGCCGTAAACCACGTCGGCCTTGCCCGAGAGGATCGGCTCGAGCAGCTTGGGATACTCGGCCGGATCGTATTCGAGATCGCCGTCTTGGATCAGGAAGATGTCGCCGCTCGCGGCCTCGATCGCGCGCCGCAGCGCCGCGCCCTTGCCGAGGTTTCTGGGCTGGTTGAAAACCTTGAGCCGCGGTCTATGCTTGTCGGCCAGCTCCTCAAGTCGCTGCGCCGTGCTGTCGGTCGAGCCGTCGTCGACCAAGATCAGCTCGCGCTCCAGCTCCTCCGGCAAAGGGGCGGATAGCACTCGCTCCACGATCTCGCGGATGGTGCGCCCTTCGTTGTAAACCGGGATCAGAACGCTGAGCTTCATCGAGGTTTGGACTTGCCGCCGGCAGGGCCCCGGCTCCAGGCGCCGGCGCTCATTATAGGCCGCGGAGAACCTCGAACAAGCGGACTGGGTCTCAGTTCGTTTGGACGATTACCGTTGGCCCGCACTCAC
>DASWHO010000397.1:0-5950 GCA_036398155.1 Acidobacteriota bacterium | reverse complement strand
GATCCACGCGAGGGTATAATCGAGCGCGATGGACGGCGCGAGACCGCTGCTCTTGCAGTCGCTGCGGCGGCGCTTGCAGGCGTTGGAGCGCCGGCCGGCGCGCTGGCGTCAGCCGCTCGAAGAACTGTTGCCTGGGACCGTGGTGCGAACCGCACGGGGCGACTGCTACCGCCACGAGGCGGGGTTTGTGGATTGGGGCCGTGCGGCGGGGCAGGGCGTTGCGCGGCGCTTGCGCGATTGGCAGGCCGCCGCCGGGGCCGCCATGCCGCCGGAAGAGCTCGAACCCGGCCGCAAGCTGGTCGACGCGGATCTCGCCCGGGTGGTGTTCTTCGATCTGGAAACCACCGGCTTCGGCGGGCCGCTGTTTCTGGTCGGGACCTTGCGCGTCGACGGCGAGCGGCTGATCGTGCGCCAGCTGGTGGCGCGCGACTACGCCGAAGAGGAGGCGGTCATTCAGGCGGCCTTCGAGCAGCTCAACGCCGCGGAACTGATCGTCACTTACAACGGGCGCAGCTTCGACTTGCCCTATCTCGAGGACCGCCGCCGCGCGCTGGGTTTGAAGGCACCCGGCTGCGCTCCCGATCTGGACCTACTGCCGCTGGCCCGCAAGCGCTTCCGCGATCGGCTACCCGATTGCCGGCTCCTGACCCTCGAGCGGCTGATCTGCGGTCGAGCCCGATTCGACGATATCCGTGGCCTCGAGATTCCGGCCGCCTATCACGCATTCGTGCACGATCAAGATGGCCGCCGCTTGGCGCCCGTCCTGCGCCACAATCGCATGGATCTGGCGACTATGGCCGAGCTGATCCCGCGGCTGTTTCAAACCGCGGTGGAGTCGAAATGAGAACTTTGTTGCTCCGGAGTGGAAGCGTATGCAGGTCGACCGCTTCCTGAACCAGCTGCGCTCGGATCGGAGCTACGCCAGTCAACTGGTCCATCTCGAGGAGCTGCCGGCGCGCCCGGCGCAGATCGCCGAGCTCGCGCCGCCGCTGCCGGCCCCGCTGCGCCGCGCGCTCGGGGCCCAGGGTATCGGCGGGCTTTACACCCACCAGGTGCATGCGATGGAGCGGATCCGGCGCGGGATCAGCGCGGTGGTGGTGACCCGCACCGCCAGCGGTAAGACGCTGTGCTACAACCTGCCGGCGCTCGAACGGCTGCTGGCAGAACCGCGGGCTCGTTTCCTGTATCTGTTTCCGACCAAGGCGCTGGCGCAGGATCAGCTGCGCGGATTGCAGCGCTGGGCCGAGCTGGTCCCAGAGCTCGGGCTGCGGGCCGGAACCTATGACGGCGACACGCCGATGCACCAACGCAAGCGCATCCGCGACGAGGCCCACATCGCGCTGACCAACCCCGACATGCTGCACGCGGCGATCCTGCCGCATCACGGCAAATGGGCCGACTTTTTGGCCCGGCTCGAGCTGGTGGTGATCGACGAGATCCACCTGTACCGCGGCGCCTTCGGCGCCAATGTGGCCAACGTGGTGCGCCGGCTCAAGCGGCTCTGCGCCCATCACGGCTCGCAGCCGCGCTTCTTGTGCTGTTCGGCGACCATTGCCAATCCGGTCGAGCTGGCCGAGCGCCTGACCGGAGAGAGCGTGGCGTTGATCGACCAGGACGGATCGCCGCGAGGGCGCAAGCTGTTCGCGCTGTGGAATCCGCCGCTGCTCTCGGCCGCCACCATGGAGCGGCGCAGCGCCAACACCGAGGCCAGCGAGCTGCTCGGCCGGCTGCTGCGCGAGCGCAGCCCGGGGATCGCCTTCGTACGCACCCGCCGCGCCACCGAGCTGTTGGTGCGCTACGCGCGCGAGCAGCTCGGCGCGGCGAGCGCGCTGGGAAGCAAGCTGCGCGCCTACCGCGGCGGCTATTTGCCGGAAGAGCGGCGCGAGATCGAACGGCAGCTGTTTTCAGGCGAGCTGCTCGGGGTGGTGTCGACCAACGCGCTCGAGATCGGCATCGACGTCGGCGCGCTGGACGCGGCCATCCTGGTCGGCTATCCGGGATCGATCGCCAGCCTGTGGCAGCAAGCCGGCCGCGCCGGACGGCGCAGCGAGGACTCGCTGGCGCTGCTGATCGCCCATAATCTGCCGCTCGATCAATACCTGATGCAGCATCCGCGCTACCTGTTCGAGCGCCCGACCGAGAACGCGGTGCTGGATCCGGACAATCCGCATGTTTTGCTCGGCCACCTGCGCGCCGCCGCCTACGAGCTGCCGCTGCGCCCCGGCGAACTGGACCGCTTCGGTGAGTTTGCCCCGGCGCTGGTCGAGCTGCTGGAGGGCAGCGGCCAGCTCAAGCGGGTGCAAGGCCGCTTCTACTGGGCGCAACCCGGCTATCCGGCGCAAGATTTCAGCTTGCGCGACGCCAGCGACAGCGTCTACACGATCGTGGATCAGGCCGATCCCAATCGGGTCATCGGCACGGTCGACGAGGCCAGCGCGTTTTCCCAGGTCCACCGCGAGGCGGTCTACCTTCACGAAGCCGAGACCTATTTCGTCCGCGAGCTCGATTTGACCCAAAAGATCGCCTACGTCGAGCGGGCCGAGACCGATTACTACACTCAGGCGGTCACCGAGACCGATGTTCGGGTGGTCGAGGAAGAAACGCGCAAGCGGTGGCGGCGCAGCGAGCTCGCCTTCGGCCTCCTGGATGTAACCGAGATCGTGACCCTGTTCCGCAAGATCCAATTCGGCAGCCGCGATTCGATCGGCTTCGGCAATCTGGACCTGCCGCCCCAGATCCTGCACACGGTCGGCCTTTGGCTGCTGCCGCCGGCCGCGGCGCTGGCCGAGGTGGTGCAGAGCGGGCGCAGCCCGGCCGAGGGGCTGCTCGGGATCAGCAACGTGATGCAGGAGATCGTGCCGCTGTTCGTGATGTGCGACCGCAGCGACATCGGCTCGAGCGTGCACGCCAAGTCGACCGCGGGGGTGGCGCTGTACCTCTACGACAAGTATCCCGGCGGGCTCGGTTTCGCCCACAAGGTGTACGAGTTGATCGAGGAGGTGCTGCGCTCCTGCCTGCTTCTGATCCAGGGCTGCGAATGCAAGGCCGGCTGCCCCTCGTGCGTCGGCGCGGCGCTGGCGAGCGGTCCAAGCTTCGAAGCAGGGGAGCGCGGGATCCGGATTCCAGACAAGGAGGCGGCGCTGGTGCTTCTGCATCACCTGCTCGAGCTCAAACCGTACCGGCCGCGGCGGCGCGCGGATCGCGGCGCGGCCGCGGGCTTGGCCGCGCCGGCGGGGGGGGGCGCCAGCCCCGAGCCGGATCCGCCGCTTCAGGTTGCGCGGCGGCTGCCGGCGGAGATCGAGAAGCGGCTCCGCGAGCGGTTGGCGCAGGGGCGGGTGCCGTCCCGCGACAAGGGAGAACGCTGAGCGGCGGGCGGCGTGCCCTGTGCGGCGGGGGTGGACCGCCGCCCGGTCGTGTTTGACAGCCCGTAAGGGGCGTGAAAGAATTTCGAACAGCGCCCCTGGGCCGGCGCCGGCTTGAAAACCTTGCTGCAAAACGCGCCAGTGTTTCACTCCAGCATGAGTCAAGAGCTCAGCTATCTGCAAAACCTGCTCAAGCTGATGGTGAGCCGGGGCGCCAGCGACCTGCATCTCAAGGCGATGCGGCCGCCGCTGCTTCGCATCGACGGCGAGCTGCTCCCGGTCAAGACCGATCCGCTGTCGTCCGAACTGGTGGCCCAGATCGCCCACCACATGATCAACAGCGTCCAACGCGAAAACCTGGAACGGGACTTGGCGATCGATCTGGGTTACAGCGCACCGGGTCTGGCGCGGTTCCGGGTCAACATCTACTACCAGCGCGGAACCGTGGCCATCGCGCTGCGGCGGATTGCGTTTGCGATCCCCACCATCCGCAACCTTCAGCTGCCTCCGGTGCTGCGCCATTTCACCCAGCGCCGCCACGGGCTGGTGCTGGTGACCGGACCCACCGGAACCGGCAAGTCGACCACCTTGGCGGCGCTGCTGCAGGAGGTCAACCAACAGCGCCGCGCCCACGTGATCACGATCGAAGACCCGATCGAATACCTGTTTCGCGACGAGCTGGCCTCGATCGACCAGCGCGAGATCGGGACCGATTGCCACAACTTCGCGGCGGCGCTGCGCAACGCCTTGCGCGAGGACCCCGATGTGGTCATGGTCGGAGAGATGCGCGATCTCGAGACCATCCGCACCGTGATGACCGCGGCCGAGACCGGGCATTTGATTTTCAGCACCTTGCATACCAACAGCGCCGCCCAGACCTTGACCCGAGTGATCGACGTCTTTCCGGTCGAGCAGCAGAGCCAGATCCGGCTCCAGCTCAGCCATGTGCTGGTCGGCGTGGTCTCGCAGCGGCTGATCAATCGGCGCGACATCCGCGGGCGGATCGCCGCAGTCGAGGTGCTGCTCAACTCGCCGCGGATCCAGCGGCTGCTGGCCGAAGGACGGATCGACGATATCCAGCGCGAGATGGAAAACTCGGTCGACTATTACCGCATGCAAACCATGGACCAGTCGATCATCGCCCTGATGGCCAACGGCGTGGTCGATCGAGAAGAGGCGTTGAAGACGAGCCGGTCTCCGGAGGATCTGCTGTTCAACTTGCGTAAGTTGGGGTTCGACGGCGATGTCACCCCGCAGGAGGATCTGGCGCGTGCCGGATAACGAGGTTTATTCCTACGCCGATTTCTCGGTCATCCACCGCTACCTCGAGCAGCAGCGGCTCAACGACGAGGCCCTGGCCAAGAAGGACGATCGGATTCGCGAGCTCGAGGAGCAGATGCACGAGGCCCGCAGCGAGAACGAGCGGCGCCAGCAAAGCATCCAGAAGTTGCACGCGCAGGCTCAGGAGGCGCGCGAGGCGCTGCAGGAATGCCAGCAAGAAAGCGAGCGCCAGCGGCAGCAGATCCTCAACCTGCAGCAGCGCGTCGCCGAGCTGCAGCGCGACAGTGGTGGAAAGCGCCGCTGAGGGCCGCCGGTCCGGTTTTTCAGCAGCAGCGGTGGTTATGGTGTCAGCGCGGCTCGATCGGTTAGTTAGTTGACAGAATATCCCTTATCGGACATTGAACCCTGGGGGCGGGGCGAACCGGTTCCATTCGGCTGGTTGAGGCTATGAGGCCGGGCCCGGACCCCTGCGTGAAGTCGATGCCCCCTGCGGTTTCAGAAATCGACCGGGCGCTGACGGTGCTGCATGGCGAAAGCGGCGGACCGCCCAGCGATCTGTTCGCATACTGCCTGCGGGAGATCTGCTCGTTTCAAACCACCGAGCAGCGCGCCGCTGCGGCCCTGCGCGCGCTGCTCGAGATTGGGACCGAAGCCGCGGCCTTGGGACGGGCCCGGCCGGCGCGTTTGAAGAGCGCCCTGGACAAGGCCGGGCCCTTTGCCAGCGACCGCCTGCTTTCGCTGCAGCGGCTGCTGCGCCTGGTGCGAGTCGAGCTGCACGGCGATTTCGACAGCCTGTTCAAGCGCTCGCGGGTCGAGACCAAGCGGCTGCTCAAGGCGGTCTTCGGCGATCACGGCAGCGACCGGCTCATGATGCTCAGTGGACGGCACGCGATTCTGGCGCTCGACGCCCACGGCGTGCGGGTCGCGCTTCGGCTTGGGTTCGGCGAGTCGAAGAAGAACTATGGCACCACGTATACCAGCGTCCAGCGCGAGCTCGCGCCGTTGATCGGAGAAGATCCTCGCCGCCACTGGCGCATCCGCGAGCTGCTGCGGGCGCACGGGCGTCGCATCTGCAGGCTGGAAGATCCGCGCTGCGACAACTGCCCGCTGACCGAGGGCTGCGCCTTTAACGCGCGCTCGCGCGCCGGGTGAGAGCTCGCTGGGCGCTAGGAGCCAGCGCGGCAGAAAGCATGGGTCGCGTTATGGGCGCCGCCGGGTCAGCCGCAAGGCGCGGCGACGCAGGCAATGCCGTAGCATTGTCGAGGAGCCGCAACGCCGCGGATGGCCTGGCGCCGCCCATAACCCTG
>DASWHO010000396.1:0-7640 GCA_036398155.1 Acidobacteriota bacterium | reverse complement strand
TCGGCGACCACGATCTGAACCACGTCGCCACGCGGTCCGGCTCACCCGGCGCCGGCCGCACCCTCGACCATCAGGCGGATGATGTCGGAACGACTCACGATCCCGACCAATCGTCCCGCCTCCACCACCGGAACCGGGTTGATCTCGCGATCGACCATCAACTCCGCCAGCTCTTCGATGCTGGCGTCGGCGGCGATCGTCACCGCCGGCTCGGACATGATGTCCTGGGCGCTGGCGCCCAGCATGTGCTCGAGCCGCTTGCGAAAATGGCCCGGGGTCTCGAGGTAGATGATCGAATCCAAGAAGGTGATGAACGCCGGCAGCTTGAAGCGCTGGTTGCGCGCCACCATGTCGATCTCGGTGACCACCCCGAGCACCCGATTGTCCGGGTCGACCACCGGCAGGCCGCTGACCTGATGCTCCACCATCAAGCGCGCGATCTCACTGACCGGCGTCGACGGCTGGATCTTGACCACGCTGGTGGTCATGATCTGGCGCACGCGCCGGCCGGCGCCGGCCGGGACACCATTCTCTTCCATGATCGGATCCTCGGACGCTCCCAGCGTTGGAAGGCCGCGCGCGCTGGGGTGCGACGCCGGCCCCCGCTCTATGCGATTATAGGGGCCGCCGAATCGGCGGCACAACCTGCCGCCCGGCGCTCCGAGCTGCAGGCGGGGCTGGAGAAGGAGAACGATGGGAACTTTTCACGACGACCGAGGCGAGTATCACGGCATCACGATCGTAGTCGATACCAAAGGCCCCCACATCTATATCGGACGCTGTCATGACGAGGACGAACGCGCCGTGCTGCTGCTCGACGTGGCGGCCCATCAGGAGGGTCAAGACGGCGAGTCCAAGGAGGCCTTCGTCCAGCGCACCGCGCGCCAAGGGATCTGGAAGCGGCACGAGCGATTGAGCGTGCCGAAGTCGGAGATCGCTTCGATCCGGCGGCTCGGCGACATCCCGAAAAGCTGAAGCTTGATCATCTTAATGTAGGGGAGGGGCTTGTCCCCTCCCGTAAGCGCGACAATTCAGTCAGCGCCACGAGACAGTCTTCGAAGGCCGTTCGGGCGGGGTCAAGCCCCGCCCCTACATCCCGTGCACGCACTACGGAGGCTCTTCGGGGGGAGGCTCTTCGGGCGGAGGCTCTTCGGGCGGCGGTTCGGAGGGCGGCAGCACCCACTCGAGCGGCACACCGGCCGATTCGGCGTCGAGCCGCAGCTGGCGCTGGTCGGCCTGCGCCTGGCGCAAGCCGCTCTCCGCCTCGCGCCGCTGATCGCTGATCGAGTTGAGCTGGCCGCGCAGGATCGAGCGCTGCACCGGATCCGCGCTGCTGTTGTGCTGCCGCGCAACCTGGTTGTATTCCTCGGTGAGCTGTTGGATCTGGCTTTCCAGGTTTTCGACCGCGCCGAGCGCTTGCTGCGCGCGCGCGCGCCAGTAGTTCTCTTCGCCGGGATCGCCCGCCGCGGTCGCGCCCGAGCCCGCGGCCGCCGCGGCCGCCGCGTCCGCCGCTTCGGCGCTGAACTCGCCGCCGGTGTACTCCGGATGGAGCCGCCGAAATTCCTCCAAATTCTCCACCAGACCCTTGGGCGGCTCCAGCTCTGCCGGCGGCGCCGCCCCGGCTGGCGGCGCCGACTCGCGCCGATCCTGTTGGTCCGGAAGTACCTCGAGCACCTGAGCGAGCTCGACGTAGAGCACGAACCCGTCGCGCTTCACAACCTTCATCTGACCGCGCGCCTCGAAACGCTCGACCCGCTCGACCTCGGTGATCTCGCGGCCGTTTCGCATCCGCACCGTGGCCGCCTCGGCGCTCGCGACCGCGAGAACGATCAGCAGCGCGGGCGCAGCGCGGCAGGGTCCGCGCCCGATCCGCCGCCACCAGATCCCGATCCCCGTTGCCATGGGGATAAACACTCTAGCCCCGGTTGGTAGGCGGAGCGAAGGTCTGTTGCCAAGCGGGGTGCGCAGCGATTCGATGCAGGGCGCGCTCCAGACGCCGGCGGTTGGCCGGATCATTGAGCCAGGTGCTGCGACCCGACGGATGCGGCAAGGGAATCAGCGTGGTGGGATGCCCTTCGAGCTCCAGATCGTAGCGTTCGCCCACCGCCTGATCGAACTTCACCTTGCGGATCAGTTTCGAGACCGCCAGCCTCCCGACCGGAACGATCAGTCCGGGCCGCAGCATGCGGATCTCGGTCCATAGATACGGCAGACAATTCTTGATCTCGAGCGGGCTGGGCGCGCGGTCACCGCCGCTCTTGTTCCGGCCCGGGAAACAGCGAATCACCGAAACGATATGCACCTTCTCGCGAAACTCGTCTTCGCTGACCCCCATGCGAGCGAACCAGTTGAACAAGGTGCGGCCGGCGGTGTGAGCGAACGGCCGCCCCGCGTCGCGCTCCCGGCCGCCCGGAGCCTGGCCGACCAGGATGATGCGAGCCCCGGGCGCGACGCCGACCACCGGCGTCGATTGGACCGTCGGACACTGGCGACAGGCCAGCACCACTTCCATGTGCGAGCGGTAGGCCTCTTCGTCGACCGGCACGGCCGCGGTGGAAACCACTCCGATCTCCGGTTGCGGTTCGGAGCGGTTCGGGCTCTCTTCGACCATGACAAACAGAATCGTATGCGCCGCTCCTGCAGCGCGTCAACGCCTCCTTGACGCGGCTCGGCGCGGTGCCTAACTTAGTTTCAAGCGACCCACCAGGCCGATGGAAGAATGCCTCCTGATTCATTACAGCGAGGTCGGGCTCAAGGGCGGCAACCGGGGCTTCTTTGAGGCCACGCTGCAGCGCAGCATCGAGTTGGCGCTGGGGCCGCTGGAGCCGGGCCGGCTCGAGCGGCTGCGCGGGCGCCTGGTTCTGGGGCTGACCGCCGGCGTCGATCGCGAGCTGCTGCAGCAGAAGCTGGCCAGCGTTCCGGGAGTGGCCTACTTCGGCTGGGCCCTGAGAGTGCCCCAGACCATCGAGGCGATCGAGTCCGCGGCCCTCGAACACATGTCCCAACCGCCGGCGTATCGCACCTTCCGGGTCCGCACCCGCCGCGCAGCCAAGAGTTTCCCGATGAGCTCGAACGAGATCAGCGCCGCGGTCGGCGCCGCGATCCAGGCCCGCAGCGGCGCCGGCGTCGATTTGCAGGCGGCGGAAGCCACCCTGCGCATCGAGCTGGCCGACCAGGAAGCTTACGTCTATCGCCGCCGGGTTGAAGGACCGCGCGGCTTGCCGGTCGGGACCGGCGGCCGGGTGGTCGCCCTGCTCTCAGCCGGCATCGATTCGCCGGTGGCGGCCTACCGGATGATCACCCGCGGTTGCCGCGTGATTCTGGTGCATTTTCACAGCCAGCCCTACACCTCCAAGGCTTCGGCCGAAAACGCCGCCGAGCTGGCCGGGCTCCTGTCGCGCTATCAGGGGCCGGCGCGGCTCTATCTGGTGCCGCTGGCGCCGCTGCAGCAGCAGATCGTCGCGCTCACGCCGCCGCGCCTGCGGGTGCTGCTCTATCGCCGCATGATGCTCCGGATCGGAGCGGCGATCGCCGAACGCGAAGGCGCTCTGGCCCTGGTCACCGGCGACAGCTTGGGCCAGGTCTCGTCGCAGACCTTAGTCAACCTGGCTGCGGTCGGGGCCGCAACCGGCATCATGATCCTGCGGCCGCTGGTCGGCGTCGACAAACAGGCCATCACCCGGGAGGCCGAAGCGATCGGGACCTACCCGATTTCGATTCAGCCCTACAGCGATTGCTGCAGCTACCTGATGCCGCGCCGCCCGGAGACCGCCGCGAACCCGCGGGATCTGGCCGCCGCCGAGGCGCTGCTGGGTGACCTCGAGCCCTTGATCCAAAACGCGCTGGAAGCAGCCGAGCTGCGCCGAATCAAGCCCGTATGGCCAGGCGGCGGATGGGGCGTTCCCGATTGCGAAAGCGACTCTCTATAATGGATGGCATGAGACCTCATGGCTGGATTGGGCTGGCGTTGGCGGCGCTGTGGGTGGGGCCGCTGGAGGCTTCGACGGTGAAGCTCAAGAGCGGCCGCGCCATCCGCGATGTCGCCAAGGCCGAGCGGCTCGACAACGGGCAGATGCGGATCGAGCAGCGCGATGGCTTCGTGCTCTACATCGACGCCCAGCAGGTGGTCGAGGTGGTGCCGGACGAGCAGGATCAAGCGCAGCAGCAGGTGCCGCAGCTCGGCGCCGCGCCGCCGTCGACCGACGAGGAAGATCAGCGCCGCGCGAGGGAGGAGGCCTTCCGCCGCGCCACCGCAGCCAAGCGCGCCGAATCGGAATCCAACTATCGTGAGATCCAGAGTCAGCGCCTGGTGTTGGAAGAGAAGCAGCCCGAGCCGGCGCCGGCCCCGCCGCAGTTGCAACTGGTGCACGGAGTGGTGACCGAGATCGTCGGCCCGACCAGCGTCCGAGTCAGCCGGCTCGATCGGCCGGTTCGGATCGTCGGGCTGGCGGTGCCGGATCCAGTCGCCGCCCGCGACCGCTTGAGCTGGGAGCTCTCCAACGACGTGGTTTACGTGTTGTACGATCCGACCTCGGCCAGCGAACCGGTTGAAGCGATGCTCTACGACGAGGCCGGCCGAACCGTCGCGCCGCTGCTGATCAAGAGCGGTTTCTTCCGCGTCGACCCCGCCGTGGAAGTCACCTTCCCGACCCAAATCAGCGAGCTGGCGCGCCAGCGGGTCGAGCGCGAAGGTCCGATCGCCTACCCGTAATCCAGGAACCGGTTTAATGAAGCGTTGTCCTGGACCAGCTCTCGGTCTTGAGCTGCATCGACTGCTCACGGCCACCTCGTCCATGGGCGCGCTGCGCGTGCCCATGCCACCCGCCGTAAACTCGGTAGAGTTCTACCGATGGTGGGGCGGGGCTGGTCCCCCCCTTCATTGCCTCGAGGTCACACCTCACGGGCGGCCACGAGGGCCGCCCCTACATTGGCCCAGGACCTGAGGTCGGTCATTGGCGGCTCACCTGCAGGGTGAGCTGCGAACCGCCCCCCTCCGGCGCCGGTTGCAATTGGATCGCGCCGCTCCAAGCCGCCCCGCTGCCGTCGCGGAAGCTCCACTCGCTGCGGCGCACTCCGTTGTCCGTGTTCGAACCAATCAACGACCACGACGCCTGCTGCTGCAACCGACTTTGGATGCGTTCGACCAGCTCCTGCGCCCGAGCCGAGTCGGTGAAGCTCCAGCGGTTCTCCCAGCGATCGGTTCCACCCGCGTAGCTTTCGATCGAGCCGCCGGCGGAGCGCGCCATGCGGTAGAGCTCGATCAGGTGCCGATCGGCCAGCGCGGCGCGCACGTAGCTGGACTCCGGATCCCAGTTGTACTCCAGGTTGGTGGCGATCACCTGGGCGCGGCCGCGGCCGAGGACCTTCTCGACCACGTGCAGCGCCGCGTCGATGCCCGAGGAGAGCCCGGCCGAGGTGACGATCTTGCCGTTGTCGACGAAGCGCCGGTCGCTCACGACTTTGGTCTTGGGCGCCTCGGCCGCGAGGTCATCGATCAAGCTGGCGAAGGTGGTCGCTTCGAGCCCATCGAGCAGGCCGACCCGGGCCAGGATGAACGCTCCGTTGCAGACCGACAGCACCACCTGCGCCTGCGCGGCGCTCTGGCGCAGCCAGTCGGCCGCTGGACCGTTGCCCAGCAGCGCCTCCACATTGCCGCCCGGAACCACGACGATGTCCGGCTGTTCGACGCTGGCGAAATCGTGTTCGGGAACAATGGTCAAGCCCATTGCGGTCTTGATCGGGGCGCTGCTCGGACCGACGGTGTCGACCCGAAATCCGGCCTGACCGAAGACCTCGTACGGCCCGGTGAAATCGATGATCTGAACCCCCTCGAACACCAGGATCGCCACTTTGGTGAGCTCGGCTTTTGGCAGCGAGCTCCTGCGGACCAGCGTCATCCCGCAGGTCGGACAGGTTCCCGCCTGCGCGTGGCTCAGCTCGTCGCATTCCATCCCGCACGGTGGGCAGACGTACGGATCGTCCCCCGGCGCGGGCTGGGTCGCCTGGCCCCAACACGGCGCGAGCGCCGGCATCCAGATCACCAAGCAAGCGGCGGCCAGCGCCGCGAATTTCGAGCGCTTCGATTCTCCCGACATGGATCAGTTCCTCCTTAGCGCGTTCAACGGATCGATCGCGGTCAAGCGGTAGGCCGGTATCAGCCCGGCTCCGGTGGCGACCGCCGCGATCAGCAGCGCCACCAACAAATAGGTGGTCGGGTCGGTGGGCGGGATCCCGTACAACAACCCCGCCAGCAGACGGCTCACCGCGATGGCGCCCGCCGAACCGAGCCCCAGGCCGAGCAGCACCGGGGCCATGCTGCGGCGCAGCTCCTGAGTGACAACCTGACCTTGGGTCGCGCCGAGCGCCATGCGAATGCCGATCTCGCGGGTCCGCTGGCTGACCGAGAAGGCGATCACACCCGCGATCCCGGCCGCGGTCAGCGCCAGCGCCACGGCGGCGAAGAGCCCCAGGAGCAGGGTGGTGAGCCGCGGCGGCGCCAGCGCGTTGTGCCGGACCTGCTCGAGCGTTCTGAAATGATCCACCGGTTGGGTCGGATCGAGCTGATAGACCGCCTCCTTGATCTGCGCGATCAGCCGGGCCGGCTCGACCCGACTGCGGACTAGGTAGGTGGTAGCGAGCAGCGGCGCCTGAAAGATCGGCAGATAGATTCCATCGGCCGCCTGCTGGTCCAAACCGTACTGGCGCACATCCCCGACCACGCCGACCACCATCACCCATGCGCCGCCGCCGTCCAGCGCGATCCGCCGGCCGATCGGATCCTTATCGCCCCAGTGGCGCCGCGCCAAGCTGCTGCTCACGATCGCCACCGCGGGAGCGTCGGGCCCGTCGCGATCGGTGAAGAAGCGGCCGCGCAGAATCGGCACGCCGATGGCTCGAAAGTAGTCCGGGCTCACGCTCTGGAAGTCCGCGACCGGGCGGGCCGCGTCCGCGCCCAGCGGATCCCCCTCGACCTCGTAGGTGCCGCGCCCCGGGGTGACCTCGTTGAGCGGGAAGGTGCCGGCGGCGCCGACCGCCAGCGCATCCGGCAGGCTCTCGAGCTGCTGCAGCAGGTGCCGGTGGAACTCGCGGCTCAAAGCCGAGCCGCGATAGCGCGTGAAGTTGAGGTCCACCCGCATGGTCAGGATCCGCTCGACCTGAAACCCGGGATCGACTTGCTGCAGCTCGAGCAGGCTGCGCATCAGCAGCCCGGCCGCCACCAACAGCACGAACGCCACGGTGACCTGGGTCACGACCAGAAGCCGCCGCAGCCGCAGCCGGCCGGCGCCGGACAGCGCGGGCCCGCCCGACTCTTGGAGCGCGGCGCGCAGATCGGGACGCGCCGACAGCGCCGGCGCCAGACCGAAGGCAAGTCCGGATCCGATCGAAAGCACCAACGAGAACAAAAGCACCCAGCCGTCGATCGCGATCTCCGCGGCGCGCGGGGTGAAGCGGGCGGCGAACGCGACCAGCAGATCCAGGCCGATATAGGCGAACAAAAGCCCGGCGACCCCGCCCAGCAGCGCCAAGAGCGTGCTCTCGGTCAGCAGCTGCCGCACCAGCCGGCTCCGGGTCGCGCCCAGCGCGCTGCGCAGCGCCAGCTCGTGCTCGCGCCGGATCAGCCGCGCCAAGGTGAGGTTGGC
>DASWHO010000395.1:0-7096 GCA_036398155.1 Acidobacteriota bacterium | reverse complement strand
ACGGCGGTGGGGTTAGACTGGAGCCGCCTGAGATGACACTGGCCGCAGGGTTTGAGCTGGGTCCCTACACGATCCTGGCGCCGATCGGGGCGGGGGGCATGGGCGAAGTCTATCGCGCCCGGGACCGGCGGCTGGAGCGGGAGGTGGCGGTCAAGGTTCTGCCCGAATCGCTCGCGCAGCGCGGCGATGCCTTGGCGCGCTTCGAGCGCGAGGCCAAAGTGCTGGCGGCGCTGTCCCATCCGGCGATTCTCGCCATCTACGACGTCGGCCGGCTCGGGGGCGTCAGCTACGTGGTGACGGAGCTGCTCGAGGGCGAGACGCTCAAGGCCCGCATGGACCGCGGTCCCTTGCCCTGGCGCGCGGCGCTGGAGCTGGCGATGCCGCTGCTCGACGGCTTGGCGGCGGCCCATTCGCGCGGCGTGATCCACCGCGACCTCAAGCCCGACAACATCTTCCTGACCCGGGACGGCGTGGTGAAGATCCTCGACTTCGGGCTGGCGGCGCTGGACCGCGACCCAGCCGCCGACCCCGGGGACCCGAGCCAGGACCGGACCCGCTCGGCTCTGACCGGTCCCCAGGCGGTGGTCGGAACGGTGCGCTACATGGCGCCCGAGCTGCTGCGCCATCTGCCGGCCGATCCGCGCTCCGACCTGTTCGCGCTCGGCTGCGTGCTCTGCGAGATGATCACGGCGCGTGCGCCGTTCGGCCGCGACACCATCGCCGAGACCATCGCCGCGATCCTCACGGAGGATCCGCCGGGGCTGGCCAAGCTGGACGGCGAGCCGCCGCCGGCGCTGCTGGAGCAGATCGTGCACCGCTGCCTGGCCAGGGATCCGGAGCAGCGCTTCGGCTCGGCGCTGGAGCTGCGCGCGGCGCTGCGTCCGCTGCTCTTGTCGGGCGAGCTCTCGCCCAGCTCGATCGCCGAAGCCGCGCGCCCGCGGGCGCGGCGCCGCAAGCGCATTGATTCGATCGCGGTGCTGCCGCTGGTCAACTCCAGCGGCGATCCCGAGGCCGACTACCTCAGCGACGGCATCACCGAGAGCCTGATCAACGCGTTCTCGCAGATTCCCAAGCTGAAGGTCATGGCCCGCAGCACCATGTTTCGCTTCAAGCAGCGCTCGATCGACCCGCGGCGCGTCGGCCAGGAGCTGGGAGTGCGGGCGGTCCTCACCGGCGAGCTGACTCAGCACGGCGATCAGCTGACCGTGCGGGTCGAGCTGGTCGACGCCAGCGACGGCGCGCGCCTGTGGGGCGACCAGCTCCAGCGCCGGCTGGCCGATCTGGTCGGGCTGCAGGACGACATCGCCCGCCAGATCAGCGCCAGGCTCCACCACCGGTTGGTCCCCAAGCGGCGCCGCGCAACCGCCAAGCCGCCCGACTCGGAGACCTACCGGCTCTATCTCAAGGGCCGATGGTTCTGGAACCGCCGCGACCAATCGGGCTTGCGCCAGGCGATCGAGCTGTTCCACCAGGCGATCGCGATCGATCCTGGTTTCGCGCCGGCCTATTCCGGCCTGGCCGACGCCTTCAGCCTGATGGGCGGATTCGGCATGATGGCGCCCGACCAAGCCTATGCCCAGGCGCGCGCCCGGGCGCGCGAAGCGCTGGCGCTCGACGAGAGCCTGGCCGAGGCCCACAACTCGCTGGCGCTGGTGCTCAACCGGTACGATTGGGATTTTGCGGCGGCCGAGCGCGAATTTCTGCGCGCGATCGAGCTCAATCCCGGATACAGCACCGCCCTTTTTTGGTATGGCGTGTATCTGGCGCTGCTGGGCCGCTTCGAGTCGGCCTTCGCCCAAGTCGGCCGGGCGCTCGAGCTCGATCCGCTCTCGCCGGTCATCCACTGGACCCGGGCCTACCTGCTCTACTACGCGCGGCGCTTCGACGAGGCGGTCGCTCAGTGCTACCGCGTGCTCGAAATCGATCCCGGCTTCAGCCGGGTGCGCTTCGACTTGGGCCTGATCCTCTTTCAGCAAGGCAAGCACCAAGACGGGCTCGAGCAGATTCGACTCGGGCTGCAGCAGATCGAGCCTTCCACCAAGTTGGACGCGACCCTGGCCTACGCCCTGGCCGTATGCGGCGACCACGAGGGCGCGCGCGCCATGCTCGAGCGGTTGAGAGCAGAAAGTAGCAGCCGCCACGTCTCCTCGTACAGCCTGGCGTTGATCCACCTGGCGCTGGGCGAGGCCGAGACCGCGCTCGAACTGCTGGACCGCGCCTATCAGGAGCACGACGACGCGCTGGTCACGCTCAAGGTCAACCCCCGCTTCGACCCGCTGCGCGGCCAGCCGCGCTTCGCCGAGCTGCTGCGCCGCGTCGGCCTGCCGGCGGATTAGCTTTGATCTGTCCAGCGACGCCAAGCTGCTCCTGCTCAGCGGCGGACATTACGCTCACGTAGCCATGCCTTCATCATCCGGTCCCAAGCCAGCTCTGGCCGAGCCGCAGGCCAAACAGCGGATCGACGCGATCGATTTCGCGCGCGGCGTCGCTATCAGCCTGATGATCCTGAGCCATGGCGTGATCGGCCTGTTGTCGTTTGAACAGATCCCCGACTTCGGATTGGTGCCGGTCCATCTGATCACCAAGTTCTCCTCGTCGCTTTTCATCCTGGTGTTCGGAATCGCGCTGGCGGTGGCCTATGGCCCGCATGTCGGGCTGCCGACCTGGCCGGGCCGGAGGAGGAGGCTCCTGATTCGCGGAGTCACGATTCTGATCTGGTACAAGGTGCTGACCATCGCCGAGATGGTTCCTCGCCATAGCCGCGAAGAGATCTTGGACACGCTGCTCTACCGCTCCTTTCCAGTTTTCGTGGAGATCCTCGGGTTTTACGCCATAGCTTTGCTCTGGATTCCGTTCATTCTGCCGCTCTGGTACCGGATGCCGGCTGCGGCGAAATGGGTGGTTCCGCCGGGCCTCGCGCTGGCGTCGTGGTGGTTGGAGGGCCACTTCCGCTTCTGGGGCGTGGAGCCGTTGCAAGCGATCCTGGTGGAGCACGAGCGCTTCTACACCTGGGGTCAGCTCGCGCGCGCGCCGCTAGTTTTCCTCGGGCTCCTGGCCGGAGAGCAGCTGCTCGCCTGGCGCGACCGCGGCGCGATCCGGTTGCGTCCGGCGGCCGTATTCGCGACGGTCTCCGCGGCGCTGTTCGCGGGCTTCCTTTGGGTCGCCTCCGAGGACCTGAGCGGGGCGCTGGTCGCGATTGCCATGAACCAGGGCAAGCATCCACCGGAGCTCGAATTCATGCTGTTCAGCGTCGCGGGGGCATGCCTGACGTTGGCGCTCGCATTCGTGGGTGGGCGCGAGCTCGCTAAAGCGCTGCGCCCGGTGACCGTGATCGGCACAGACGCGCTCCAGGCTTTCATCGCGCACATCGCCGTCATTTGCGTCTTCTATCGCTCTCTGCTCGGCTATTGGCGCGAGATCTCCTACCCCAAAGCGCTGCAGCTGACGCTGCTCGCTTTCCTGATAACCTGGCTTTGGATCGAGGTGCTGAGCTGGAAAAGCCGATCGCAGCGGCATGCACGTTGAAGACTGGAACCCAACGCGCGGGAGCGGGACGATGAAGCGGTTTACGCGCTGGCTTTCGTATTCGATCCTGTTGGCGTGCTCCGTCACGGCGCGCGCCGAGGATGCGGCCTGGACCGCCCAACTCGAGGCCCGGCTCGAGGCACTCGATCGCGAGACTCCCGGCGAGCTTGGAGTTTGGGTCAAAAGCCTGGCCGACGGCGCGCAGGCCGGTCATCGGGCCGATCGCGCCTACTATCTCTCCTCGACCATCAAGGTGCCGGTCGCGATCGTCGTGCTGAAAAAGGTCGAAACGGGCGCGGTCTCTCTGGATCAAGAGCTCACCCTCCAGGCCTCGGACATCGTCGACGGAACCGGGGAGATCCAGGGCCAGCAGCCGGGCGCGCAGCTCTCGGTCGCCTACCTGTTGGAGAAGATGCTGGTGCAAAGCGACAGCACGGCCGCGGACATGCTGATCCGGTTGGTCGGCGTCGAACAGCTCAACGACTTTCTAAAGCAGTATGGTTTCGGCCCCGCCACCACCATTCTGCAGGTTCGATACGACGCCTATGGCGAGCTGCACCCGCGCGCCCGCGAGCTGACCAACATGGATTACCACGAGATCCGGCAAGCCGGCGCCTGGGAAGCGCGCCAGCGGGTCTTCGCCGAGAAGGTTGGAGTGAGCCCGGCGGAGCTCGAGGCGCCCAGCCTCACCGAGGCGTTCGAGCGCTACTACCGGCGCGGCCTGAACTCCGCTTCGTTGGTCGTTTTCGGAGAGCTGCTCGAAAAGCTGGTCAAGGGAAGCCTGCTATCGGAGCACAATACGGCCCTCGTGCTCCGGCACATGGAAGCCATCACCACCGGCGACCACCGGATTCGGGCCGGGCTGCCCAAGGAGGTTCGCTTCGCGCACAAGACCGGGACTCAAATCCGCCGCATGTGCAACATGGGCGTGGCCCAGCCCCAATCGCCGGACGCGGTCATCATTGCAGCATGCGTGGAGGGCTATCCCAGCGAGTCCGAGGCCGAAGCCGTCCTCGAGCGGGTCGGCAAGGCGGTCGCGGATTCCGGCGTGCTCGGCTCCAGCGGGCCATAATATGGCGGCAACCGAGCTGGTGGCGCTGACCAGCGAGGAGGTGCGGGAGCTGCCGCGGGAGCGGACCGTGCTGCTGCTGCCGTGCGGAGCGGTCGAAGCGCATGGGCCGCACCTGGGCGTCGGGGCCGATCTGGTCATCTCGCGCGGCGTGGCGCGGCGGGTGGCGGCGATGCTGGAGCGCCGCGGAAGGCGCGCCGTGATCCTGCCGCCGCTGAGCTTCGCGGTGAGCGAGTTCGGCGCCGACTTCGACGGCACGGTCGGGATCGGCGCGGCGACCGAGACCCGGGTGGTGGGCGAGCTGCTGGCGGCGCTGGCGCGGCAGCGCTTTCGCGAACTGCTGGTGATCAACAGCCATCTTGAGCCCGCCCACGTCGAAGCGCTGAAAACCGCGATCGCGGACCTGCCGCGCGGCGAGCTCACGATCCGTTTCCCCGACATCCGGCGGCGCCGCTTCGCTCGGCTGCTGGGCGCGGAGTTTCAGAGCGGCGCCTGCCACGGCGGGCGCTACGAGACCAGTTTGGTCTTGGCCGAACAGCCCGAGCTGGTTCGCCAGGAGCTCGGCGCCGCTTTGCCGCCGCTGCCGATCGATCTCGCGGCCGCGATCCGCGAGGGGCAGCGCTCGTTTCGCGAGGCCGGGATGGCGCGCGCCTACTGCGGCGACCCTGCGGCCGCCAGCGCCGCCGAAGGCGAGCTGCTGTTCGAAGCGCTGGCGCTGATCCACCTGCGCGCTGCCCTCGAATAAGGAATCCTGGACGACTCTAACGATTTCTCTATACCCGGTGTGCGACGACCGTGAAGAGGCGGTGCTGCACCCCTTCAAAGGGATGCGCGTGATGGCTGATGGCCGCTCGGTTGAATCCCAAGACTCCCACCATTCGAACCACGGCTTCGGCGGATGGGTACCACCAGGCTTCGAGCGGCCCGCCCTTCCGATGGTCCGGCAAGAACAGCATGTGCGGACCCGTCAAACGGGCCACCATCCGGTTGCGCAGCGAGCGCCGGGCGAGACGGTCGGTGACGATCACGGTTTCGCGGGTGAGGCTCAGCGCCCGCTGCAGGGCGAGAAACGGATCTCGCAGATGGAGCAGAACGGAGGCGAAAAGGCAGATGTCGACCTCGCCGATGGCCTCCGGGATGCTGTAGGCATCGCCGTACACCACCCGCGCCCGCGAAGCGAACGCCCGATGGGCAAGCCAGTACGAGTTGTTCAAACGCCTGATGTGCTTTTTGCGGATCGACATCTCCGCGTCGAAGTCGATGCCGGCCATCGGGACCAGATCCCATGCATCGGCGTCGGACAGATCGTAGGCAACAACCTCGGCGCCTTGACGCTCCATCTCGAAGCACAGGAAACCGCTGGCGGTGCCGACCTCCAGGACGCGCTTTCCTGCGAACCCCAGATTCCCCAGATAGTCTCGAATGCCGGCGCGCAGATCCCACTGCCCTTGCACCAAGCCGTAGCCTGGGATCTCCATCGTGTGGTAGAAGTCACAATCCCCCAAATCGGTTACCTTCCGCGGCGCGGCATAGATCGAAGCGTCACCCAAATCCGATTCCTCCTCATCCCGTGCGTGGACCACAACTCAACGCAAACATCATAGGCCGGACTGCAATCGCGGGGTGAATCCCCTCGACGCCCGCACGGTGATGGCTTACGGCAGCTCGTGCGGCGACTATCCGCGCTTGGGGCTCGCTGCTCGGATCGGGGTTGTCCATGGGCGGCCTTCGGCCACCCATGCCACCCCAATTCGGGGGATGTTCTCACGCTGCCGCATCGAACTCGGGTCCGAGGGTCACCAGGCGAATTGGAAGCGAGGGCACTAGAATGGCTTTGTCGTGACCGATCCGGAGCCCAAACCTTTGCAGGACGCGACGCCGGTCGCGGCCCTGCCGCCGGAGCGGCTGCGCTGGCATTGCGATCCGGGCCGGCTCGGTTTTGCCTCGACCGCGGAGCTCGAGCCGCTCAACGAGATCGTCGGCCAGGATCGCGCGCTGCGGGCGATCCAGCTCGGGCTCGAGATCGCTGCGCCGGGCTACAACATCTTCGTCACCGGTTTCGTCGGCACCGGCCGAAACACGACCATCCAGCGGCTGCTGCGGGCGATCGAGCCCAGCGGCCAGCCGACCCCGTCCGACTGGGTCTACGTCCATAACTTCAAGGATCCCGATTGTCCGGTGGCGATCGCGCTGCCGCCCGGCGCCGGCGTCCGGCTGCAAAAGGCCATGGAGGAGGTGGGGAGCGGCTTGCAGCAGGGCATTTCTGCGGCGCTCGACAGCGAGGCGTTCGTGGCCCGGCGCACCGCGCTCCAGAACGAAGCGCAGCGGCGCGAACGCGAGGTCTTGGAGCAAATCGAAAGCGCCGCGCGCCAGGCCGGCTTCGCGCTGCTCTCGCTGCCGCTCGGACCGGTGATGCGCACCGAGCTGGTGCCGGTGATCGACGGCAAGCCGGTCGGGTTCGGCGACCTCGAGCTGATGGTGCAGGCCAAACGCTTCCTGGCC
>DASWHO010000394.1:0-4108 GCA_036398155.1 Acidobacteriota bacterium | reverse complement strand
TCTGGATGCCGTGCTCAGGAGCCTGGCGCGGGCCGCCGAGCCTGGCGCCGAACGGCTCTGGCCGCTCGCCGGAGGCACCGACTTGATGGTGCTGGTTCACTACGGCGTCTTGCCGGCGCGGCGCTTCATCGACCTTTGGGGACTGAAGGCGCTGCGGCGGATTCGGGCTGACAAAAACGCTCTGGAGCTGGGGGCGATGACCACCTACAGCGATGCGCTGGGCTCACAGCAGGTGAAGCGCCATCTGCCGATCCTGCAACAGGCGGCCCGCGAGGTCGGCGGAATCCAGATCCAGAACCGTGGCACCTTGGGCGGCAATCTGGTCAACGCCTCTCCGGCCGGCGATACGCTGCCGGTGTTTCTGGCGGCGGACGCCGAGCTGGTGGTCGCTTCGGCGGCTCGCGGCGCGCGCCGGATTCCGATCGATCGCTTCTTTACCGGTTACCGCAAGACCGCGCTCGAGCCCGACGAGCTGCTGGTGGCGATTCGGGTGCCGCATGCGCCGCGTGGCACCCGGCGCAGCTTTCGCAAGGTCGGCACCCGCGCGGCCCAGGCGATTTCCAAGGTGGTGATCGCCGCTTCGGCGCGACCGTTGGGCAAGCGCCGGCTGGCCGACGTGCGTTTCGGAGTCGGCAGCGTTGCGCCCACCGTCGTGCGCCTGCCGCGCACCGAAGCGCATCTGACCCGCGAGACCCTGACCCCGGCGGCGATCGCCGAGGCCGGCCGGCTCGCCGCCGGCGAGGTGCGCCCGATCGACGATCTGCGCTCGACCGCCGCCTACCGCCGCGCCGTGACCGCCAACCTGGTCCGCGCCTTCGTCGAATCCACCCTCAAATAAAATAAAACGGGGACAGGTTATTCAATGGCTTTATGGGGACAGGTTATTTAATGGCTTTGATTAACCTGTCCCCGAATTCGCGCGTTTGAGGCGGCATGGATTTGGCAGGGTGGGAGCGGTCGTGGTTCGGCTATTCTGCTGATTGGACGCCAAAAAGGGGGGTTCCATGAGATCAAAGGCGATATGGCTAACGCTGCTGCTAACTTTGCAAACCGGTTCCACTTTCGCTGACGAAACGGCGACGACTCCCGATGGGGAGAAGGAAAAGCCCAAGGAGCTGTTTTCGGCCGATACATTCAAAGGCCTCGAGCTGCGCGGGATCGGCCCGGCCCTGACCTCGGGGCGGGTGGCTGATTTCGCGGTCGATCCGAGGCGGCCCAGCACCTACTACGTGGCGGTCGCCTCCGGCGGAGTGTGGAAGACGGTCAACGGCGGCACCACCTACCAGCCGGTGTTCGACGACCAGGGGTCGTACTCCATCGGCTGCGTGGCGCTCGATCCCAACGACCCGCTCACGGTTTGGATCGGCAGCGGCGAGAACAACAGCCAGCGCAGCGTTTCCTACGGCGATGGGGTCTACAAATCGGTCGACGGCGGCAAGAGCTGGGAGAACATGGGGCTCAAGAGCTCCGAGCACATCGGCAAGATCGTGATCGATCCGCGCGACTCGAACACGGTGTACGTCGCGGCTCAGGGGCCGCTGTGGAACCCGGGCGGCGACCGCGGCCTGTACAAGACCACCGACGGAGGCAAGAGCTGGACCGCGTCGCTCACCATCAGCGAGAACACCGGCGTCTCGGATCTGTGGCTCGATCCACGCAACCCGGACATGCTCTACGCCACCTCCTACCAGCGGCGCCGCCACGTGTGGACCTTGATCAACGGCGGGCCCGAATCGGCGATCCACAAGTCGACCGATGCCGGCGCCTCGTGGCGCAAGCTCGACAAGGGCCTGCCCAAGGCCGATCTGGGCCGCATCGGTCTGGCGCTCTCGCCGGCCGACCCGAACGTCCTTTATGCGATCGTCGACGCCTCCGATGAGAAGGACGCGGGCATCTACCGCTCGACCGACGCCGGCGGAAGCTGGGAGAAGCGCAGCGATTACGTCTCCGACAGCGGGCAGTACTACAACGAGCTGATTCCGGATCCGAAGCGGGTCGAGCGGGTCTATTCGATGGACACCTGGATGATGGTGACCGAAGACGGCGGCAAGACCTTTTCCAAGGTCGGTGAAAAAGCCAAGCACGTCGACAACCACGCGCTGTGGATCGAGCCCGAAAACACCGATCACCTGCTGGCCGGCTGCGACGGCGGGGTCTACGAGAGCTACGACCGCGGCGCGACTTGGGAGTTCAAGGCCAACCTGCCGGTGACCCAGTTCTACCGGGTCGCGGTCGACAACGCCGCGCCGTTCTACAACGTCTACGGCGGCACCCAAGACAACTTCAGCCTCGGCGGCCCGTCGCGCACCAAGACCGCCCACGGGATCGTCAACTCGGATTGGTTCGTGACCCTGGGCGGCGACGGTTTCGTGACCCAGATCGATCCCGAGGACCCCAACATCGTCTATTCCGAATACCAAAACGGTGGGCTGGCGCGCTTCGACAAACGCACCGGCGAAAAGATCGACATCCAGCCCCAGCCCGAACCGGGCGAGCCGCCGCTGCGCTTCAACTGGGACTCGCCGCTGCTGATCAGCCCCCACGCCCATACCCGGCTCTACTTCGGCGCCCAAAAACTGTTTCGCAGCGACGACCGCGGCGACCGCTGGCGCGCGGTCAGCCCCGATCTGACCCGCCAGATCGACCGCAATCAGCTCGAGGTGATGGGCAAGGTTTGGAGCGTCGACGCGGTGGCCAAGAACGCCTCGACCTCGTACTACGGCAACATCGTCTCGCTCACCGAATCGCCGCTCGAAGAGGGCCTGCTCTACGTCGGCACCGACGACGGCCTGATTCAGATCAGCGCCGACGGCGGTGAGAGCTGGCACAAGATCGAGTCGGTCCCGGGCGTGCCGGAGCGCACCTATGTCTCCGATCTGCGGGCATCCCGCCATCAGGCGAGCACTGTCTTCGCCGCCTTCGACAACCACAAGATGGGCGATTTCAAGCCGTACTTGCTCAAGAGCGTCGACCAGGGCATGAGCTGGAGCTCGATCGCCGGCGACCTGCCGGAGCGCGGCACGGTCTACACCGTAGTCGAGGATCACCAGCGCCCCGAGCTGCTGTTCGCCGGCACCGAGTTCGGTCTGTTCTTCACCCTCGACGGCGGCCAGCGCTGGGTCCAGCTCAAGGGTGGCCTGCCGCCGATCGCGGTGCGCGACCTGGAGATCCAGCCGCGCGAGGACGATTTGGTGCTCGCGACCTTCGGCCGCGGGTTCTACATCCTGGATGATTACAGGCCGCTGCGGCAGATCTCGCCGGCGCAGCTTGAGCAGGAAGCGCTGACCTTCCCGGTCAAGCGCGCCTGGATGTTCATTCCCGAGGAGCCGCTGGGGCTCAAGGACAAGAGCTTCCAGGGCGACGCCTTCTACACCGCGCCCAACCCGCGGTTCGGCGCGGTCTTCACCTATTACCTGAAGGAGGAGATCAAAACGCTCAAGCAGAAACGCCGCGACAGCGAGAAGGAGCTGGAGCAGAAGGGCGAAAAGGTCGCCTATCCGAGCTGGGACGCCCTGCGTGCCGAAGAGCTCGAAGAGGAGCCGGCGGTTCTGCTCGAGGTGCGCGACGAAGACGGCAATTTGGTGCGGCGCCTGACTGGTCCGGTCAAGGCCGGTTTTCACCGGGTGGCGTGGGATCTGCGCTACCCGCCGGCCGATCCGACCGAGCTCGGGGCCCGCGAGGAGAATCCGTTCCGCCAGGAGCCGATCGGGCCGCTGGCGCTGCCGGGCTCCTACGCGGTGTCGCTCGCCAAGCGGGTCGACGGCCAGGTCACGGCGCTGGCCGAGCCGCAAAGCTTCGCCGCTGAGCCGCTGGGCAGCGCGAGCCTGCCGGCGCCGGATCGCGCGGCGCTCTTGGCGTTTCAGAAGCAGACCGGCAAGCTACAGCGCGCCGTGCTCGGCAGCGTCGAGGCTGCCAAAGAAGCCCAGAAGCGGCTCGATCACCTGCGCAAGGCGCTCGACGACACGCCGGCCGCGGATCCCGAGCTGGCGGCGCAGGCCCGCGCGCTCGAGCGCCGGCTCAAGGAGCTGCAGACCGAGCTCAGCGGCGACCGCGTGGTGGCGAAGCACAACGAGCCGACCCCGCCTTCGATCGTGGATCGCGTCCAAGG
>DASWHO010000393.1:0-16731 GCA_036398155.1 Acidobacteriota bacterium | reverse complement strand
GGTCTCGGAACGTTTCGGGCCGGCGGTCGGCTTGCGCTTCGACGTGGTGGCGTCGGGCGGTTGGAGCTCCCCGCAGGGCGACGGGCTCGAGGAGCTGCTCGCGGAGCTGCGCGCGAAGGTGCCGCGTGGCGGTACGGACATCGTGCTGGGCATGACGGCGCAAGGATCGCTCGCGCGCGGCAGCGGGGGCCTGGCGGCTTATGCGGACGGCTACGCGATCGTGCGCGATCGCGGCCGGCGCGACAGCCTGGCGCGCGCGATCGGCCACGAGCTCGGCCACCTGTTCGGCGCGGTTCACCTGGTGCGCGGCGATGGGCTGATGGCGAGCTCGTTTCCGTCGTGGCGGATCGATCCCGCCAACTCGGGGCTGATCGCCGCGCATCGCGAGCGCAGCTTCGGCGATCACCGGCCGCCGCTGACGTTCGAGAAGCTGCCGGCCGCGATCGCGGCGGCGCGCGCCGGGCTCGAGCAGGGGCTCGATGGCGTCGATGTGCGCATTCGGCTGGGCTGGTTTCTGTGCGAGAGCGGAGCGTACGAAGAGGCGCTGGTATGGGCGCGCGAGGCGCTCCAGGTCCAGCCGAAGCGGCCCGAAGCGCACAGCGTGGTCGGCATTGCCGCGCGCCGCCTGGGCCGCTACGACGACGCGATCGTCGCCTATGCCGCGGTGCTCAAGGCGCGGCCCGAGGACGCGGTGACCTATTACAACCTCGGCATCGCGCTGGCCGGCAAGGGCGAACGCGAGGCGGCGGCGCGCTGCTACCGCCGCGCGATCGAGCTGCGCCCGGATTACGCCGAGGCGCTCTCGAATCTGGCCAAGCTCGAGATCGATCGGGGCCAGGCGGCGGAGGCCGCGGCGTTGGCCGAGCGCGCGCTGCGCACCTATCCCGACTACCCGGAAGCCAACGGCAACCGCTGCGCCGCGCTGGTGGTGCTTGAGCGGCCCCAAGAGGCGCTGGAGTTCTGCGATCGGGCGCTGGCGGCGGCGCCGAATCTGGCCCGGGTGCACGATACCCGCGCAGCCGCGCTGCTGGCGCTCGGTCGGGTCGAAGAGGCGGTGCTGGCCCAACGCCAGGCGCTGCGGCTCGACCCGTCGGCGGTCGAGCTGCGCGCGAACCTTGCGGCCGGCCTGCGTGAGAAAGCGCGGCAGCACCTCGGCGGGGAGCACAGCCGCGAGGCGATCAGCGCTTACGAGGAGCTCGCGCTCTTGCTTCCGGAGGACATCGAGGCGCTCAACAACCTCGCGGTGCTCTACTTCCGCGGCGGCCGGCGCGAGCTGGCCCGCGCCTTCTACGCCCGCGTCCTGGCGGCCGGCGGCCCCTCGAATCCCGACCTCGCCCGCGCCCTCGAACAGAGCAACGAGCCAAACAGAAACAGGTAGCTTGACCGGGTGGCATGGGCGTGCGAAGCAAGCCCATGGACGAGGTGGCTGACGAGACCAAGGTCAGCCCAGGGAGTACAGGGGACGGGCTTGTCCCCTCCCGCGGGCGTGACGAAGTCGATCGGTGTTCGAATCGCAGACACGGACGGGCGGGGGCAAGCCCCGCCCCTACATTTACGCCCATGCCACCCGGTCAAGAGGCGCAGCGCTTATTCTTCGGCTTTGCTGAGGGCGGCGAGGACCGAGATATCCTCGAGCGTGGTGGTGTCGCCGCGCACCTGGCCGTCGCTGGCGATCTCCTTGAGCAGGCGGCGCATGATCTTGCCGCTGCGGGTCTTGGGCAGCGCTTCGACGAAGCGGATCTGCTCGGGCTTGGCCATCGCGCCGATCTCCTTGGCGACATGCGCGCGCAGCTCCTGTTGCAGCGCCGCGCTCGGCGTGCTGCCGCCCTCGAGGGTCACGAACGCGATGATGGCCTGGCCTTTAAGCTCGTCGGGTCGCCCAACCACCGCGGCCTCGGCGACGGTCGGATGGCTGACCAGCGCGCTTTCGACCTCGGCGGAGCCGAGCCGGTGTCCGGAGATGTTGAGCACGTCGTCGACCCGGCCCATCAGCCAGAAATAGCCGTCCTCGTCCTGGCGCGCGCCGTCGCCGGTGAAGTAGCAGCCCGGGATCTCGCTCCAGTACTGCTGGACGTAGCGTTCCGGGTCGCCGTAGATGGTGCGCAGCATCCCCGGCCAGGGCCGCTTGATCACCAGAAAACCGCCGCTGCCGGGCGGCACCGCCCGGCCCTCGCGGTCGACCACGTCGGCCGCGATCGCCGGCAGCGGCAACGTGGCGCTGCCGGGCTTGGTCTCGACCGCGCCCGGAATCGGAGAGATCAAGATCGCGCCGGTCTCGGTCTGCCACCAGGTGTCGACGATCGGGCAGCGGCCGCGCCCGATCACCTCGTGGTACCACATCCAGGCCTCGGGATTGATCGGCTCGCCGACGGTGCCGAGCAGGCGCAGGCTCGAGAGGTCGTGGCGCCGCGGCCAGCTCTCACCCCACTTGATGAAGGTGCGGATCGCGGTCGGCGCGGTGTAGAACACCGTGACCTTGTACTTGTCGACGATCGACCAGAAGCGATCCGGCGCCGGCGCGTTGGGCGCGCCTTCATACATGACGGTGGTCGCGCCGTTGGCCAGAATGCCGTAGAGGATGTAGCTGTGTCCGGTGACCCAGCCGATGTCGGCGGTGCACCAGTAGGTGTCTTCTTCCTGCAGGTCGAAGATCCAGCGTGCGGTCATCGCCACCTGGGTGAGGTAGCCGCCGCTGGAGTGCACCACGCCCTTGGGTTTGCCGGTGGTTCCGCTGGTGTAGAGGATGAACAGCGGGTGCTCGCTGTCGAGCGGCTCGGGCTCGCAGCGGTCGTCGACCGCAGCCAGCAGCTCGTGCCACCAGTGATCGCGGCCCGGCAGCAGCTCGGTGCGCTCGCCGACCCGCCGCACCACCACCAAGGTCTCGACGCAGGTGGCTTCGCGCAGCGCCTCGACCGCGTTGGCGAACAGATGCACCACCTGGCCGCGGCGGAAACAACCGTCGGCGGTGATCACCAGCTTGGCCTGGGCGTCGACGATCCGATCTTTGAGCGCTTCGGCGGAAAAGCCGCCGAACACCACCGAGTGGGTGGCGCCGATCCGGGCGCAGGCCAGCATCGCGATCGCGAGCTCGGGGATCATGGGCATATAGAGACAGACCCGATCGCCGCGGCGCACGCCGAGGCCCTTGAGCGCGTTGGCGCAGCGGCGCACTTCGTAAGCCAGGGTGTGATAGGTGAGCACGCGGCTGTCGCCGGGCTCGCCCTCCCACAGGATCGCCGCCTTGTTGCGGCGCCAACCGCTCAGGTGGCGGTCGAGGCAGTTGTCGCTGACGTTGAGCTGGCCGCCGAGAAACCATTGGGCCCAAGGCGGGTTCCATTCCAAGACCCGATCCCAGCCCCGCATCCAGCGCAGCTTGGCGGCCTGCTCGGCCCAGAACCCCTCGGGATCGGCGGCGGCGCGGGCGCGGATCGCGTCGTAGTCCGACCGGGTGCGGATGTGGGCCCGCTGCGCGAACTGGGATGGGGGCGGGAAGCGGCGTTTTTCGATCAGGACGCTGTGCAAGGCGCTTTGGCTCAAAACCCTTCATCCTCCGCGTGGATTTCACCGGCATATTCGGTCGCGACCCGGACCGGCTCGGCCGTGGTGCTGAGCTCGGAAAGCGCCGGCGCCAGCTTGCGGCACTCGGCGCACAATCCGAACAGGGTGAAGCGGTGCGAGGTCAGCGTGAACCCGTGCTGATCGCCGATCTCGTCCACCAAGGCCGCCAGCCGCGGCTCGAGAAACTCGGAGATCTTGCCGCATTGCAGGCAGACCATGTGCTCGTGATGGCGATGACCGTAGATGTGCTCGTAGTAAGCGTGCTTGGGACCGAACACCAGCTGGCGGATGATGGCGGCGCCGAGCAGCAGCGACAGGGTGCGATAGGTGGTCGCCTTGGAGACCCGCTGGCCTTTCTTGCGCATCGCCAGAATCAGGTCTTCGACTTCGAAGTGGCCATGGTTCTCCATCACCGTACGCAGGATGGTGACCCGCTCCGGCGTGTATTTGAGGCCGCGCTTCTCGAGGTAGCTCCGAAACCGCTCTTCGGCGTGCTGGAGATAGCGCGAATGGCCCTCGTGGATCGCCGCTGGAGCCCGTCGCGAGGATTTGCGACCGGCTTTAGTGGCCACGGTTTTCACGTGTTGGGAGTCTAAGAGATACCCCAGGCGCCCGCAAGCCGTGCTGGGGGGGGCGGATCGGGCCGGAGCTCTCTGGCCATCTACGTTGGGGTTTCGTCGATGGGGTTGGGAGTCGGAGGGCTCGAGCCGTCGGCGGGCAGTCGGATGCGGAAGGTGGTGCCGTGGTCGGGCTCGGATTCGCAGCTGATGGCGCCGCTTTGCTTCTCGAGCAGCTGCTGAGCCAAGGTCAGACCGAGCCCGGTGCCGACCTCTTTGGTGGTGTAGAACGGGTCGAAGATCTTGCCCAGATCCTCGGCCTGGATGCCGGGTCCGTCGTCGCGCACCTCGATCTCGGCGCCGGCGCCGGCGCTGCGGGTGGCGAGCACGATGGTGCCGCCGTTGGGCATCGCCTCGATCGCGTTCTTGATCAGGTTGAGCAGCACTTGGCGCACCTGGTCCGGATCGGCCCGCGCCCAGGTCGGTTTCGGATTCGGCTTCCAGACCAGCTCGACCTTCGCGGGGATCAGTCCGCCGGCGGTGAACTCGAGCAGCTCGTCGACCAAGACGTTGAGATCGATGCGAGCCAGTCGCGGGGTCGGAAGCCGCGAGTATTGCAGGTATTCCTCCACGATACCGGACAGGCGTTCGACCTCCTTGAGAATCGCCGCGACGATGGTCAAGGCCTCGTCGGTGTCCTGGTCCCGGTAGCTGCGCAGCTCGTCGGCCAGCAGCTCAACATTGAGCGATACCGACGCCAGCGGGTTGCGGATTTCGTGCGCCACCTGGGCGCTGATCCGGCCGATGCTGGCCATCCGCTCCGCGTGGACCAGCTCGGCCTGCAGCCGCCTGCGTTCGGTGATGTCTTCGCCCGAGCTGAGGGTGCCCACGATCCGGCCCTCTTCGTCGGTCAGCGCCGTGTTGTGCCACGCGATCATGCGCGCTTCGCCGGCGCGGGTCAGCACTTCGTTTTCGTGGTATTTGACCAGGCTGACTTTGCCGGCCATCGCCTGGCGGTGCAGCGCCTGGATCTGTTCGCGGATCGCGGGCGCTATGCAGGTTTCAAACCAGTTGCGGCCGATCAGCTCCTGCTCCTCGTAGCCCAGCACCCGGCAGCCCTTGCGATTGATCAGCCTGATCCGGCCGCCCTCGTCGAGCGCCAGCAGAATGACCTCGGCGGTGTTGAGGTAGCGCTGGGCCCGGTCGCGTTCGCGGCGCAGCGCCTCCGCGGAGCGCTTGCGCTGGGTGAGGTCTTCGAGGATGCCGTCGACCGCGATCAGGGCGCCGTCGGCGCCGAGCACCGGCTGGGCGCGGTCCAGCAGCTCCAAGACGCGCCGATCGCGGTGGCGCAGGCGATACTCCTGAGTCAGCGGCTGGCCCAGCAGCAGCTGTTTGCGCTCGCGGGCGACCCGGCCGCGGTCGCGCGGATCGATGCGGCGGCGAAACAGCTGCGGCCGCGCCAGCAGCTCCGCCGGCGAATAACCCAGCAGCTGCTCGACCGCCGGACTGAGAAACGTCGGCGCGCCCTCGGGAGTGGTGCTGTAGACCACCACCGGCAGGTTCTCGACCAACGAGCGATAGCGGTCCTCGCTGACCCGCACCGCCCGCTCCAGCAGGCGCTTCTCGAGCCGCAAGCGCTGCTGCGCCAGCTGATTCTCGAAGACGATCTTGACCTCGTCGAGATTGAGCGGTTTGAGAAAATAGCCGTCGGCGCCGGCGTTGAGCGCGGCCACGGTGTTCTCCAGCGTGGCGAAAGCGGTCATGATGTAAACCGCGGTCTCGGGGTAGAGGCGTTTGAGCTCGCTGAGCAGGCCGAGGCTGCTGCCGCCTTCGAGCCGGAGGTCGAGCAAGGCGATCGCGACCGGCTGGCTTTGCAACAGCTCGAGCGCTTCGCGCTCGCCCGGTGCGGTCCAGACTCGATAGCCGGCGGCTTCGAAGATGTCGAACAACGTCTCGCGGTGTCCGAGATCGTCATCGACCACCAGGAGGTGAACACCGGAATTGGCGGGCGTCACGTCGGGTCAACCTCCGAGCGGGAGAACGATCTCGAACCGCGCGCCTCCGTGGAGCCGGTTCTGGACCTCGATGCGCCCCCCGTTGGCTTCGACCAGCGCACGCGACAGCGCCAAGCCGAGCCCGGTGCCCTTGGCCCGGGTGGTAAACAGCGGTTCGAAGATGCGCTCCATGAGCTGCTCGGGGATTCCGGGGCCGCGATCGGCGACCGCCAAGCGGGCCTCCGCGGCGCTGGAGGTGGTGGTGAGCTCGATCGCGCCTCCCTCGGGCATGCTCTGGATGGCATTTTGGATCAAGTTTTCCAGCACTTGGCGAAGCTGATCCGGATCGGCCTGAACCCGCGGCGCCGGGCTCGCGAGCCGATGACGCCGGCTCACCTGCGGGGGCCAGGGCCGGTTCTGGAGATGATCCTGGAGCAGCTGGTTGAGATCGACGGCGCGGCGCGCGCCGGGACGGATGCGGGCAAAGTCCAACAGATCGCCGATGATCTTATCGGCGCGGCTGATCTCGCGCTCGATGATTTGAAGATGATGCACCGTGCTGGCACCGGCCCCGTCGAGCTGGCTTTTGAGATAGTAAGCGGAGTTCTTGATCACCCCGAGCGGGTTGCGCAGCTCGTGCCCGACGCTGGCGGCCAACTGGCCCAAGGTGGCGAGCTTTTCCTTGCGCACCAGCTGCTCTTGGGTCCGCTCGAGCTGTTCGAGGGCCTGCTGGAGCTCGCGATTGGCTTGCTGGAGGCTGCGTTCCTTGGCCGCGATGTAGGTCTCGACCACCAGCTGAATGTCGAGGTTGAGAGCGCGGGTCAGGGACTCGATCAGCTCCGCGAAGCGCTGTTGATCGCCGCCGGCCGCTTGCAGGACGAACGGGCGCAGCAGGTAGAGCAGCAGTTGGAACGCGCCGATGTACCAGATCGGCTCGATGCCGTGACGCTGATGGGCGTGGCCGATCGCCAGGCGTTCCTCGAAGTAGGGCTGGTCGAAAGATCCCATCGTCAGCCGATCCAGATACTGGCGCTGGGCCGCGCGCAGTCGCTCCAGCCGCCCCGGGGCGGTGAGGAAGATGCGCAGCTCGGGGAAGCTGAGCAGATGGCCGTAAAAGTCGTCGAGGATGCGCTCGACATGCGGGATGATGTGCGAGCGCAGCGCGCGCAAGTTGGCGCCGTCGCGGTCGTCGATGCGCAGGTAGCGGAGCTGGGTCTGGCGCTGCGGCAGCGTATCCAAGGCAATGATTAACTTAGCGCTGTGGCTGGATCGGAATCAAATATCGGCGGGTGGTGCGGCCTAGGAGCCTGCGCGGCAGAAAGCATGGGTCGCGTTATGGGCGCCGCCGGGTCAGCCGCAAGGCGCGGCGACGCAGACAATGCCGTAGCATTGTCGAGGAGCCGCAACGCCGCGGATGGCCTGGCGCCGCCCATAACCCTGTGGGCGCCAGGAGGTGCGGGGGAGCTCCCTCGCTTCATAAGCGGTTGCGGCCGCATGCTGCGTTGCTCCTGGCATCGAGAGCGGGGGACACTCCCCCGCACCCCCTCGAACGATGCACACGGCATCGTCTCCTCCTCGCGCCTTGCCTGCGACTCGCAAGCCCCATGCGCGCGACCCATTCCTTCTGCCGCGCAGGCTCTTAGTCCGGCTCAGGGGGATTGGGCGCCGCGAAAGAATTCGCTGCGGCGGTAGACGGCCAGCAGGTCGGGGAGAAACACCCGGATCGCCGCGGCGATCGGCACCGCCAGCAGCAGACCGACGAACCCCAAGTAGCGCCCGCCGGCGATGACCGCGATCAAGACCCAGACCGGATGCAGACCGACCCGGTCGCCGACCAGCCGCGGCCCCAGCACCGTGCCCTCCAGCAGCTGCCCGAGCCCGAACACTCCGGCGGCGCCCAGCGCTTGAATCCAACCCCCGGTGAGCAGGCTGGCGAGCACCGCCGGCAGCAGCCCCACGACCAATCCCATGTAAGGGACCAGGTTGGCCAGGCCGCCGACCAGGGCGATCAGAAAATAGTACGGGACCTTGAGCAGCCCCAGCCCCAGCGCATACACCGCGACCAGGACCAGCGCCACCAAGAGCTGGCCGCGGATGAACCCGCCCAATGCTGCGTCGAGCTGATGATACCGCTGTCTGGCAAGTTGGTGATGGCGCTCGGGGATCAAATCGAGCATGCCGCGACGCAGCTTGGGAAAGTCGACCAACAGGTAGTAGGCGAACACCGGAACCACGATCAGGCTCAGAATCCCGAGCAGAAAGCCGATCAGGCTCGAGACCGCGTCGCCCAAAAACTGTCCGACCGGCGCCCACAATTTCGGCAGGTTCTCGCGCACCCGCTCGGCGACGTAGGCCAGCGCCGAGTCGAGCTCGGACCGGTGGTGGATGACGATGTTGTTGATCAGCGGCCAGGACTGGAGCTGCTGCTTGAGCTTGGCGGCCAGATCCGGAGCATCTTCGATCACGCGGCCGACCTGGCGTTGCAGCAGCGGATAGACCGCGGCCGCCACCCCGGCCACCAGGCCCACGAGCAGCACCATCACCAGAATCGCGCTGAGCTCGCGGCGCACCCTGCGGCGCGCGAGCCACTCGACCGGGGGATCGAGCAGATAGGCGATTGTCAGCCCGACCAGCACCGGCGCCAGCACCGGGGTCAGCAGGTTGAACAGCAGCAGCGCGCCGACCAGGCCCAGCAGCAGCCCCGCCAGCTTCAGCCAAGCTCGCAAGAGTTTAGGCTCGCGGCCGACCCACCAGCTGCAAAAAGACCCGCAGGTAGTTGGCCGAGGACAGAACGATCGTCACCAGCGACAGCCCGACCAGGATCCGGCCCCACGGCTGCCATTGCATCAGATAGGCCAGCATGCCCAGTAGGATCACCACCAAGTTCTTGCGTCCCAAGCTATCCGGCGCGAGCAGCTCGCCCTTGGCATGCACCGCGAACAGCGAGACCAGAAAGACCGTCAGGTCGCGGCCGATCACCAAAGCGCTCATATACCATGGATAGTCGCGGTACACGCACAGCAGCACCGCGAGCGTGCTGGTGACGATCTTGTCGGCGATCGGATCGAGCATCAAACCCAGCGCGGTGGTCTGGCCCAAGCGCCGCGCGAAGTAGCCGTCGAAGTAGTCGGTCAAAAAGGCGCAGCCCAACAGCGCCAGCGCGGCGTAGGAAGCCGAGCGGCTCGGGTCCATGAGGCAGAGCGCGACCAGCGGCAGAAACAGCGGGCGCGACAGGGTGAACAGATTCGGCAGCGTCAGCAGCTGCTGAGCGAAGGTGCGCCTGAGCTCGGCCTTGTCGACCGGACGCCGCTTCGGCGTCAAGACCTCCGTCACCCTGGCGCCGACCATATGTGAGCCAGTCTCGACCGGAATGTGCGCCGGCTATTTCCGAACCACGTCGCGGGCCTGCGCACTGCCGGTGAAGGTGAGGATCGAGAACTTGTCCTGCACCTCCACCACCTGACCGCTGCCGCTCTGCTTCTCCTCGGCCCCGAGGTTCATCCCGGTGTCCGGATCGATCAGCGCTTCGCCGACCGAGAAGATCGCGAACTGATCGCCGACCTTGATTCCGTAGTTGGCGCCGATGTTGATCCAGGCCCGGTTGCCCTCGACCTTGATGATCTTGCCTTCGCCGCCGCCACCCGGACCGCCCGCGGCGCTGAGCTGATCCGCATAGCTGCCGCTGACGAACTTGGCGACCACCGCCAAGGCCGCCTTCTCAACCGCCTCGCTGGCGATCCCCCACTCATCCTCCCGACTCAGGCTGGCGCCCTTGAAGAAGCCGCCGCCCTTGGTAACGCTGCCGTCCGCGGCCAGCGAGACCGCGCGCTCCGCCGTCGTGGTCTCGATGAAGCGCATGTTGATGGTCGCTTCGGCTTTGGTGTGGCTGCCGCCGATACCGCGAAATCCACCCTTGGTGGTGTTGATCGCGAACTTGTCGATCGCGCCAGTCAGGATGTACTTGATACCAAGGATCTGACCGACCTGGGCGGCGGTCTGAGGGTTGAGCGCTCCCGCGCTCCCCAGGCCCTGCTCCTTGAGCACCATGTCCAGCTTCTCGCGCTCGATCACGCTGAACTTAGCGCTCAAGGTCGGGTTCTCGGCGAACGCAGTGTCGATGTGATTGCGCGCCGCGGGCCCGAGATCATTATAGAACCACCAGCTGCGCTCCGAGTTGTTCTCGAAATCCCAGATCGCGATCCGGATCTTGGCTTGGGCCGCGACCGGCGCGGCCAGACCGGGGGCCAGAAGCAGCACGGCCATCCATAACAGGATGCTGGATCTGTTGGTCCGCATCTCACTCCTCCGATTTTGTCGGCCCACCGATCGGAACGCCGCTCGCGCCGCCGCGGCTGGATCCGAACCGGCTCGAAGGCCGCAAGTACAACGAAATTATTGACTTACATATCCTGGCTGTCAATCGGCGCCGACCCATTGTCGCAAGCGCTCGAGCGCCTTCCAAGCCTCGGCGCCGGACACCTCGGCGCCGGCTTGGAATCGGCCCGAGCCGTCCAGCTCCAACAGCCCCAAGGCTACGCTGCGCCGGATCGCGCCCGCCTGGCGGTGTGCCGGATGAAGGTCGGCGATGGCCGGAGCCGGCGGCGCGGGCCGCAGCCTGATTCCTTGGCGCGCATACAGATCGAGCAGTCGATCGAGCGCCAGCGCGAGCTGGGCCCGCTGCACCGGCACGGCCGGCGCGAAGGTGTGATTGGGGCGCGGTTCCACCAGCCCCAGCGCCGCGACCCAAAGGCAAGCCTGCTCGGCACCGCTGCCGCCCAGATCGGTCAGCACCGGCGGCCGCGCCAAGGGCCCCAGTTTTCCGATCAGGCTGACGCCTTCGACCATGAGCTGAGCCAGGTCGCTGCGACTGAGCTGCGCGCGCTCGATCAGCTTATTGACCTGGCTCTGGTCTGGCTGCGGCGCCGCCGCCGTGCCGCGCGCGCGCCGCTCCCATTCCTCGGCCTTGGCCGGCTGGCCCAGCTCGCGCAGCAGGGCCGCCAGCTTGAGAAACAGCTCGGGGTGCTCGCCGCTGATGCGGGCCGCGCGCTCGTAGGCCGCCGCTGCCGGAGCCGGCTCGCCGTGCCGCAAAAGCGCATCGCCGAGCTCGATCAGCGGACGCGCCGACTGGGGCGCCAAGAGCGCGGCGTGCTGCAGCGCGGCAAGCTCCGCGGCCCGCCGCCCGCCCTGCCGCGCCGCACGCGCCCGCTCCAGCGCCGCGTTGGTCACCTGCGAGCGATAGGACTCGGCCTCGGCGGCGATCTCCGCCCGCCCCGAGTAGAGCTGGCGCGCTTGGTCGTAGTAGCGCACCGCGTCGACCTCCGCGGCCGCGGCCGCCGCCGCCCGGGCCGCCAGCAGCTGCGCCTGGGGGTAGCTGGGGCTGCGCTGCGCCGCGGCCGCCGCGTGCCGCAGCGCCACGTCGCTCCTGCGCTCCGCCAGCTCGACGGTTCCCAGCCCCACCAATAGGACCGGTTCCTCCGGCTGCTCCTTGAGCAAAGCGGCGAGCTCCCGCCGCGCCGTTTTCAAATCGCCGGCCTCGAAGGCCTCCCAGGCGTCGTGAAAGCGCCGCTGCTGCAAATCGCTGAGCCGGGTCGTGGCGCCGGCCAGCGGATGCTCGAATGGGCCGGCGGGCGGCTCGAGCCGTGGCGCCGCCCGCCGCGCGCACGAAACCGCCGCCACCAGCGCCGCCACTCCGATCAGCGCCGCGACGCGCGCGACACGCCTCCGACCAGGCGCGGGTGCACGCGCACGGCTCGCAGGCCGCACGCTCACTCTCCTTCGCCGGCCCCCCCGCCCGTACCCGGCTCGCCGTCGCGCGCCGCCCGCGGCGTGTTGAACGGCTGGCTCTCGCTCGGGCGCCGCGCGCCTTCGCGAGCGCCGGCTGGGCCGACGGTGCTGACCGCGTGCTTGAAAATCAACTGCTCTTGGCCTTCGCTCTCCAGCACCAGGGTGAAACGATCGTAGCGTTTGATCCGGCCGCGCAACTTGATGCCGTTGATCAAATACACCAACACTTCGCTGCGCTCGCGCCGCACCGAGTCGAAAAACAATTCTTGGATATCGCGCTGTGTCGCATCGCTCATGAGGTTTCGAGGCCCAGACACGCTAGAACGCGATCATAGCACAATGGGTCGAGAGCGTCGAACCAGATCACGCCGGTTTCGCGTTTGAACCAGGTGAGTTGGCGCTTGGCGAACCGCCGGGTGTCGCGTTGGATCAAGGCGCGCGCCGACTCCAGATCGATCGAGCCGGACAGATGCCGCAGCAGGGTCCGATAGCCGAGCGCTTTCATCGCATGGGCCTGCTCCGAGACCCCGCCTCGGACCAGACCCCGCACCTCTTCGACCCAGCCGGCGGCCAGCTGGGCCTCGACCCGCGCCTCGATTCGCGCGTACAGCGCAGCCCGCGGCAGCCGCAGCCCGAGCTTGAGCGCCGGCAGCACATCGCCGCCGAACGGGGCCTGCGCGACCCATGCGCCCAGCGACCGGCCGGTGGCGTAGCGCACCTCGAGGGCGCGCAGGATTCGCTGCCGGTCGGTGGGCGCCAGCCGCGCCGCCTGCTCCGGATCGAGCGCAGCCAGCCATCGATGCAGCCGCCGTGGATCGCGGCGCGCCGCCAGCCGCTCGAGCCGCTCGCGCAGCCGCGGCGGGCGCGGCGGGACCGGTGCCAACCCTTGAAGCAGCGCGCGCAGATACAGACCGGTGCCGCCGACCACCAGCGGCGTGCGACCCCGCGCTCGAATCTCCGCGATCGCGCGGCGCGCCAGCCGCGCCCAGTCGCCGGCGCTGCAGCGCTGGTGGGGCTCGAACCGATCCAGCAGGTGATGCGGCACCGCGGCGCGCTGCTCGGCGCTGGGCTTGGCCGTGCCGATATCCAGGCCGCGATAGACCTGCATCGCATCGGCGCTGACGATCTCGCCGCCCAGGGCGGCCGCGAGCCGCAGCCCGAGCGCGCTCTTGCCGCTTGCGGTCGGTCCGAGCACCACCAGCAGCGGAGTCCGGTCCGGATCAGCCATCCGTCTCGCGCCGCTCAGCCGGCCCAGCTGCGCCACAAAAACAGAAAAAACAGCGCCAGCAGCAAGATCAAAAGTCCGATCAGCTGATCGCGCGCCGGCATCGGCACCGGCCCGATCTTAGACCCCGGCGCGGCGGCCGCCTAGCAGCGCCAGGAAACCCAACCCGGCTCGAAGGCTGTGGAGATCCCATCCGGCTGGCGCTTGCCTATGCCGACCGGGCATGCTACACCGAATCCGAGATGCTGCGAACGATCCTGCGCCGACTGCGGCCCAAAATCGTCGACCGCTACGTGTTCACCGAGCTGCTGCCGCCGGCCGCGATCGGCCTGCTGCTGTTCACCTTCGCGCTGCTGATGAACACCATCCTCGACAAGGTCCACGACCTGATCCGCTACGGCGTCGGACTGATCGACACCGCCAAGCTGTTGGGTTTGAGCCTGCCGTTCATCCTGGCGCTGACCTTGCCGACCGCCACCTTGATCGGCATCTTGATCGGCGTCGGCCGGCTCTCGGCCGACAGCGAGATCGTGGCGCTGCGCTGCGGCGGCTACAGCTTATATCGCATCTTCATCCCGGTGATGGCGTTCGCCGGCTGCGGCTATCTGATCACCTCGCTGGTGATGGTCGAGGCGCTGCCGCGCAGCAACCAGGCGTACCGCGAGCTGCTGTTCCAAATCGCCTCGACGCGGGCGCTGACCGGCCAGATCAAGCCGCGGGTGTTCAGCACCGATTTTCCCGACGTGGTCCTGTACGTCGACGAGATCCCGCCGGGCGAGCGCGTCTGGCGCCGGATCTTCCTGGCCGATACCAGCTCCGGCGCAGCGCCGCGCGTGATCGTGGCCCAGAGCGGCGTGCCGCGCTACAATCGCCAGACCCAGACCGTTTGGCTCAATCTGACCGACGGCCTGGTCGATGAGACGCCGCTCGACGATCCCGGCCATCCGGTACTGACCCGATTCGATCGCATCGACCTGCCGATCTACGGCGGCGATCGTTTCAGCGGCGCGCTGACCAAGAGCGAGCGCGAAATGTCGATCGCCGAGCTCAAGGCGGCGGCGGCCGAGCGCGAGCGGCGCGGCGAGTCGAGCGCCGGCGAATGGGTCGAGATCCACAAGAAGTTCTCGCTGCCGGTCGCCTGCCTGGTGTTCGGCCTGATCGGCTTCCCGCTGGCGATCACGGTGCGCGGCGGCCGTTCGATCGGCTTTCTCCAGGCGCTGGTGCTGCTGATGGTCTATCGCACCATGATCGTGCAGGGCGAATATCTCGCCGAGCAGGGCGACCTGACGCCGTGGCTGGCGATGTGGGCGCCCAACCTCCTGCTGACTGCGGCTGGCCTGGTTCTGCTCAACGTCCGGGCCGAGGAGCGCAGCCGAGGATTGAACTACGCGTGGGCGCGGCTGCGCGCGCGCTGGTCGGCGGCGCCCGCCCCCGCGGCCCGGACCCGGATCGCGGCCGCATCGCGCGCGCCGCGGTTGGTGATCCGGATCCCGCGCTACCGGCTCCACCTCGGTCAAATCCTCGACCGCTACATCGGCCGGCAGTTCCTGTCGGTGTTCCTGCTGGTGCTCACCAGCCTGGTTTTGCTGTTCGTGGTGTTCGAGTACGTCAACATCCTGGATGAGATCCGGCGCAATCTGGTTCCGTTCGCAGTGGTGGTCGACTACTTCAAATTCTATCTGCCCCAGATCGTCTGGTACATGGCTCCGCTGGCGGCGCTGATGGGGACACTGGTCGCGTTCGCACTGCTGACCCGCAGCGGCGAGATCACCGCGATGAAAGCCAGCGGCATCGGGCTCTACCGCACTTCGGTGCCGGTGTTTGCGCTGGCGCTGGTGCTGAGCGGGGCGGTGTTTCTGATTCAGGACCGCGTCCTGCCGTCGACCAACCGGCGGCTGCTCGAGCTACGCGAACGGATCAAGCGCGGCCCGATCCACGTCGCCCAGCGCGGCGGGGATCAGTGGGTGTTGGGCAGCGACCACACCATCTACCACTACTGGTCGTTCGACGCCAAGCGCAACTTGATGCAGAACTTCTCCGCTTACGGCATCGACCCGGAAAGCTTCGCGTTGCGCTCCCGGATCCACTCGGCCCGCGCCGTGTGGCAGGGCGACGGCTGGCAGCTCAGCCGCGGCTGGATGCGGAGCTATCGCAACGGCCGCGCCGCGCCGCTCAACCGGATCGATCCCAGCGGCGAGCGGGTCGCCGCGATCACGGAACGGCCCAGCTATTTCAAGACCGAGTTCAAAGCGCCCGAGCAGATGGCCTACCGCGAGCTCGAGCGCTACGTGCGCCGGCTCGAGCGCAGCGGCTACGACGCCAGCGAATATCGGGTCGATTTGGCCGGCAAGATCTCGTGGCCGGCGGTGCCGCTGATCATGGCGCTGATCGGCCTCCCGTTCGCCTTTCGGGTCGGACGCCACGGCGCGATGTTCGGGGTCGCGCTGTCGCTGCTGCTCGCGATCTGCTACTGGGTGCTTTTGGCTCTGTTCCAGGCCGCCGGCTACGCCGGCTGGCTCGGACCGCTGCTGGCCGCCTGGAGCGCCAACATCACCTTCGCAATGGTGGCGCTCTACCTCTATCTCGACGTCCCCACCTAGACCGGCGGCGGATCTGCCGCCATCTGCAACGGGGACTGGTACGAATTTCCAGCACGGTGGAAGTTGCAGCTCGGCGCAGCCGGAAATTCGCTACCTGTCCCCGTTGCCTCACTACAGGGCGGGCACAAGACCCGCCCCTACGTCACCTACCTCGCAGCCGGCGCCTTGCGCGCCGCTTCTATCTTCGAAGCTCATCAACGCTCGCCACGAGGGAGGTGGAACGTGCGCCGACTGCAAATCGCTCTCGTCTGACTGGTGTCGTGGCGGATGAGGATGACCGCTAGCCTGCGCGCTTCAGCCATCAGGACCTGGGGCTTATAGGATGATAGGTGTCATCTCAAGGAGACACCTTCGCGAGGCCCGATCATGTCAATGGTCCTTCTCGGCGTAGTGATCGTCGCGTTGACGGCGGCCGTTGTCATCGCAATTTTCCTTGTCATGTGGTATTCGGCATCAGCGTTCTCCTGGGTCTCGTCGTGTGGGGGATCATCGGCGCGCGGGACGTCTGGCCCGCGCCCCGCAGAAGGCTCTGTTCAGCGCAGCCGGGTTGCAGGGTCGCCGAACAGGATCCAGGTCCGGCGAACGTCTTGGTCGGGAACCGCCAGCTTGGCTCGCAGGATCGCCTCGCCGAGCGTCGAAGTCTCAAACAGCAGCTGCGCCAGCGCGCGGTCCATGATCATCTGCTGGTTCGGGTCGGTAGCTCCCGACGACGCCCATACCGCCACCGCGCCGCCTTGCTCCGCGTTCAGCAGGGCCTCCGCAAGGCTCTCGGAATAGACATCCTGAAACAGGCCGTTGAAACAGTTCATCGCGATCACGACCGGCAGGTTCAGGCCGTTGGTAAGCGCCTGGACATCTGGAATCGTGAGCAGTCCCTGCGAAGACCAAGTCGACTCCGAGCCGTGGCCGAAGTACTGGACCATGAGAACGCCCCGGTTGAGGGCGGCGAGCAACTCAGCCCGAGCCGTGCCGATACCGCTCTGCCCGAGGAAGATCTCCTGCACGCGCAGGGC
>DASWHO010000392.1:0-2130 GCA_036398155.1 Acidobacteriota bacterium | reverse complement strand
CACTCGGCCTCCTCCAGCGTACCTTCCAGTGCGCTTCCGTCGGCCTCCCTTCGCCCGCCTCGCAGCCGCCACCCTCTCCGCCGCCCACTCTGCCGTGCTGACACACCTTCCATGCTCGACCAAACGCCGTAAGCCCGGCGGCGGATAGGACGCCGCCGCGCCGATTTCTCAGGGTGTAGTCGCGGGGCTTGCCCCCGCCTCAGCACGGCCGGGCGGTCATTCCGGCGCAAGCCGGAGTCCATGCCGGGTGACTGGATCCCGGCTTACGCCGGGATGATGCAGAAGGATTCGGCTCGAAGTTGGATGTATCAGGACGCGGTTTCGCTGCTCTCATGATTTCGGAAGTCCAGCTCATTCGGGGAGCGCTGGCTGCATCAAAGTCAGCCGCAACCTCTGGAGGCCACCGGATCGATCAAAGATACGAGACCGCTTCACCGTTGGAACCCTCCCCCTTTCCAGCACCCGGTTTGGTCTCGGCCGGGTGCTGGGTTTCCAACCGATCCGCCGGTCCGGCCAGCGGATTGACCGGCAGCGCCCGGGCTCCGTAGACTCCGAGCGATGCCCCCGACCTCAGACGCGCGCCGCCGCTTGCTCCAGTTCCTGGCGGCGAGCCCGCTGATCGCGTCGCTCGACCGGCTCACCGCCGCCCTCGAACCGGTCGAGGACCTGATCGCCGCGCCGGAGCAGGCGCTCAACGTCTTCGACTTCGAAGCGGTCGCGCGCCGCGAGCTGGCGCCGGCCCATTTCGCCTACATCGCCACCGGAGTCGACGACGATGCCACCCTGCGGGCCAACCGCGAGGGCTTCAGCCGCTACCAGCTCCGGGTGCGGCGTCTGATCGACGTGCGCCGGATCGACATGTCGGTCGAGCTGTTCGGCGCACGCTGGGATTCCCCGATCGTGCTCGCGCCGGCCGGCAGCCAGAAGGCGTTTCATCCCGACGGCGAGCTGGCCGTGGCCCGGGCGGCACAGGTCAAGAGCCAGCTTCAAATCCTCTCCGGCGTGAGCTCGACGGCGGTGGAGGAGGTCATCGAGGCGCGCCAAGCGCCGGTCTGGTACCAGCTCTATCCGACCGATCAATGGAGCGTGGCGCGGGCATTGGTGCAACGCGCCCAAGCCGCCGGCTGCCCGGTGCTGGTGCTGACCGTCGATCTGCAGGGCGGCTCCAACCGGGAAACCTTGGCGCGCGCGATGCGGCGCGATCCGCGCCCGTGCGGCACCTGTCATGCGGGCGAGGTGTTCACCCAGGCGCGGGCCTACCTGGAGCGCAAGCCGATGTTCCGCGGCCTCGACCTGTCCGCGGTCACGATGATCGGACCGATGGACATGACCTGGGACTACGTCAAGCGCTTGCGCGACACCACCAGCATGCCGATCGTGATCAAGGGGATCGTCACCCGCGAGGACGCCGAGCTCGCGCTCGAGCACGGCGCCGACGGCCTGATCGTGTCCAACCACGGCGGGCGCGGCGAGGAGAGCGGCCGCTCCACCATCGAGTCGCTGTCCGAAGTCGTGGAAGGCGCCGCGGGCCGGATTCCGGTCCTGGTCGACAGCGGCTTCCGCCGCGGCACCGACATCTTCAAGGCGCTGGCGCTGGGCGCGACCGCGGTCGGGATCGGGCGGCCTTATCTCTGGGGCCTGGGAGCGTTCGGCCAGCCGGGGGTGGAGGCGGTGCTCGAGATCCTGCGCGGCGAGCTGCGCACCGTCATGCGCCAGGCCGGCACGCTCTCGATCAGCGACATCGACCGCTCCTATGTCGTCGACCGCGGCTGCTGGGGAGCACCCTCTCCGGCAAGCGGGGGGTGAGGGGCGGCGCGGCTTTGGTTCAGTCCTTGCGCGCGGCGTCGATCTGCTCTTTCCATTTCCGCACCAGCTCGACCTCAGCCTTTTTTTCGGCCGGCACCGGCACGGTCTTCTCCATCTTGAGGTGCTGCAAGGCCACCGTCACCCGCGCGTTCACCACCCCGTAGTCCAGCGTGCTCCAGTCGTGCGGCGCGCAGGCCGCGGCGGTCGCCTGCTGGAACTTTTGGGCCGCCGCCGGACTGCTGTCCCCCTTCAGACCGTGCGCGACCGCGCGGACCTTCGCGCTGATGTCGACGTACTTCTCCAGGTCGGCATCGGTCAGCGCTC
>DASWHO010000391.1:0-11979 GCA_036398155.1 Acidobacteriota bacterium | reverse complement strand
CTCCACGATAGCTCCCGCTACCGTGATCCAGATCTGTTCCTCGAGCCGATCGGCTTGCAGCACGGAGGCTGGCGGCCGCCGCACCCCCAAGTGCAGCACCGCGCCGGTGCTCGGCTCGAGCAGCGCCCATTGGACCAAGGTGCCGCTCAGCGGATCGTGGCCGCGAATACCCAGGCGCGCGAGCAGGCTGGTCGCGCGCGCCGCCGCGGCTCGCGCCTGCGCCACTTGGTTCGGACCGGCCGCGCTGCGGCCGAGCAACGTGCGGGAGCGGGTGCGGAGCCGGCCGGCGACCTCGACCAGAGGGCGATTGCGGTGCCGGTGCGCTTGGTAGGTGAGCAGGATCGCAGCCAGCAGCAACGGGCAGCGCCGCGTCATTTCAGATAGCCTAGCGCGCGGAAACGCTCGAGCAGCTCTGGATCCGCCGGCGCCGCGCCTTGGAGTGCCCGCGGCCGCGGCGGCAGCGGCGGCCCCAAGCGCAAACCTAGATCGCGGCCCAGCTCCGGGCTGAGAGCCTCGCTCCAGGGTCTGCCGGCCAAGTCCAGCGGGATCGGCTGGCCGCGCAGAAGCAGCAGAGTCGGAGCCAAATCGAACAGGCGCGGCGCCGCGAGCCGCGCGCCCGCTTGCACCCCAGGCCCGGCGAGGATCAACAGGCCGTCCGGGGATTGGTAGTGCGACGCGCCGAAACGGTAGCTCGCGAAGCCGTGGTCGGAGAGCACGATCACGATCGCATCCTCACCCATCCGCCGCGCCAGCTCGCCGACCGCGCGATCGAGATAACGGTAGGCACCCGGCACCAGATCGCGAAAGCGCTCGATAGCCTCGCTGCGGACGCCGTGCAGCGCCGGCGCGGCCGGCGGCCGGAAGTGGAGCCAAGCGGCGTGGGACACGTCGTCGGCCAGCCGCAGATACACCAGCGCCAGGTCGAAACGCCGCAGGCGCAAAGCGGCGCGAGCCGCCGCCAGCACCGCGGCGTCGCGCTCCAGGGCTCGGTCCAAGGTCAGGAGCGGCGTTTCGAGAACGCCGCCGCGCTCCAGCGCGCGCCAATCTTCGGGATCCAGGTGCAGCGCCGAACGCAGCTCGGAGAGTCGCTCCGCTCGGGTCGGGCGGACCGCGCCGAGCATCTCTTCGAGCTCGGTCGGCGCCACGCTGCCGGGCCGGCCCAAAAAGAAGCGATCGCTGGCGATCAAAGTCGCGCCCTGGGCCGGATGACTGGCGAGCGGACCGAGCACGGCGCAGCGATCACCGGCCGATTCGAGCAGCTCCCAAACCGCCGGCGTCCCGCGGTCGGCCGAGCCGGTGATCCGGCGCTGGAGCAAACCGGCGCTTTCGGCCGCCGGCAGCGCAAGTCGGTTCCACCACGGCAGCAGCGGCACGGCGGGATAGGTCACCCGGCGCAGCGCGGTGCTCGGAAGTCCTTCGACCACGATGAAGTCGAGCACTCCGTGCCGCTCGGCCGCTACGCCGGTGAAGGCGCTGGCCCACAGCGACGGCGATGCTTGATGCGGCAGGCTCGCCAGCTTGGAGCTGGAACCGCTGCGGATCAGCGCCGCCAGGTGCGGGAGCTCGCCGCGAGCCGCCAGCTGCTCGACGACTGCGGGGTCGAGGCCGTCGAGCGCCAGGACCAGTACGCGCATGCGCCGCTGCGGGTCGGCCGGGTCCAGCGGTTGAAGCGGCCCAACGGGTGTCGCTGCCTGGTCGCGGTAGGGGCCCAGCGCGATGGCGGAGAAAAGCGGCGGCCAGGCGATCAGCAGCAGCGCCGCCCAGCGAGCGGTATGAGCACCCGCCACCCGCAGGAACCGATGTCCGATCCCCACCAAGGTCGCCGCCAAGAGCAGTGCGCCGGCCAGGCCGATCGGCGCGGCGTAAGGCCTGCCGGTGTTCCATTCGCCGAACCAAGACGCGATCGCGTAGAAGCTCGGCAGCGCCGCCAGGCCGAGCGCGGCTCCGAGCCGATGGCGCCGGCGCAGCGCCGCAGCGATCAGCCATCCGGCGGCGCCGCCCGCTGGGACGGCGCTGCCCAGCAGCAGCAGGACGAGCGCGGCGGCCGAGCCAAGCCCGAGCTCGGCCCGGTTGCGCTCGATCAGAACCAGGCTTTCGCCGAATGCGGCGCTGGCTCCGGCCAAGGCGCCCCAGAGCGCGGCGGCCCGCGCGGTCCGAGTCGCGCACGCTGGTTCAGGAGGCGAGGGTTTGAGAACTGCCACCAGGCGGCATATGATGGCGCCCTTTCCAGCGGCCGCCTAGAGCAGCCGCCGGAGCCCTCACCTCCATGCCGACCATCCTGGGTATCACCATGTCGCACCACAGCAGCGCCTGCCTGCTGCGCGACGGCGAGCTGGTGGCGGCGGTGGCCGAGGAGCGGCTCGATCGGGTCAAGTTCAGCGCCGCTTTCCCGCAGCGCTCGATCCGTTGGGTGCTGCAGGCCGGCGCCGTGAACCCGACCGAGATCGACCGGGTCGCCTTCGGCACCAAGAGCGAGGTGTTCGACAGCAACCGGGCCCAGCACAAGGAGTATCGCTGGCTGACCCGATTGGTCCAGGCGGCGGCGCGGCTGCTGCCGTTTTGGTTCATCGGCGCTTCGGTCTGGCGGGTGCTGTACGTCGGGCTGGTGGGGCGCTACCGCAAGCGTCGCATGCTGCGCGACTGGGGCGCATTCTTCGATCAGCTCGGCATCGATCGCGACAAGATCGTTTATTACGAGCATCAACCGTGTCACGCCGCGACCGCCTACTACCTCAAGCCGTGGAGCGGCCGCACGCTGGTCTTCACGTTGGACGGTCAGGGCGACGGGCTCTCGGCCACGATTTCGATCGGCGACGGCGGCGCGCTGCAGCGGGCGGTGGCGATCTCGTCGATCCACTCGCTCGGCGGGCTGTACGCCCAGACCACCCGCTTTCTGGGCATGAAACCGTGGCAGCACGAGTACAAGGTGATGGGGCTCGCGCCGCACGCCGACCGCAAGCTGGCGCAGAGCAGCGCCGACTATTTCGACCGGCTCTACCAGGTGCGCGGGGTGCGGATCGTCAACCGCTGCGGCGCGGTGTCGGGCGGGCTGGTGCGCAAGTTCAACCGCGAGATCCCCAACCAGCGCTTCGACTCGGTCGCCTTCGGCGTGCAGCAGGTCACCGAGCGGGTGCTGGTCGAGTGGGTGACCAACGCGATCCGGCACTTCGGCATCGATTCGATCGCCTGCGCCGGCGGGGTGTTCCAGAACGTCAAGGCCAACCAGAAGCTCTCGGAGCTGCCCGAGGTCAAGCGCTTCTTCGTGTTCCCGGCGCCGGGCGACGAATCGATCTCGATCGGCGCGGCGCTGCTCGGCTACGTCGAGGTCTGCCGCCGCCAGGGGATCGAGCCGCGCTTCGCTCCGCTCAAGTCGATGTACCTCGGGCCCAGCCACGACCAGCGCTTCGACGCCTTTGCCGCCGGGCTCGATCCGCAGCGCTACCGGGCCGAGCAGCACCGCGACATCCACAAGGTGGTGGCCGACCTGTTGGCCTCCGGGGAGATCGTGGCGCGCTGCAGCGGGCGGATGGAATTCGGACCGCGCGCGCTCGGCAACCGCAGCTTGCTGGCCGACCCCAGCAATCTGCTGGTGGTGCAGCGGCTCAACCGGATGATCAAGTGCCGCGACTTCTGGATGCCGTTCGCGCCGTCCATGCTCGACAGCGCGGTGGCGGAGTACCTCGAGAACCCGCGGGCGCGCGCGGCGCCCTACATGATCCTGACTTTCGACACCAAGCCGGAATCGCGCCACCGGATCGTGGCCGGCACCCACCTCGGCGACCACACCACCCGGCCCCAGATCCTGGAACGCGACTGGAATCCCGGCTACTACGATCTGATCCAGGAATTCCGCGAACGCACCGGCATCGGCGCCGTGCTCAACACCTCGTTCAATCTCCACGGCGATCCGATCGTCGACAGCCCCGAAGACGCGCTCCACGTCCTGGAGCATTCCGGGCTGACGCATCTGGCCCTCGGCGACTGGCTGATTACTAAACTAGGCGGCGGATAGGGCGCCGTCTGCCAGGGGGTATGGGGAGGCGCGCGGGTCAGCCGGTCTTGTATTCGTTCAGGCGGTTGTAGAGGGTCTTCAGGCTGATCTTCAGCAGTTCGGCGGCCTTCTTCTTGTCGCTGTCGCAGTGCTCAACAGTGGCCAGGATGAGGCGGCGCTCCATCTCTGCAATAGGCGTCCCAACCCGCGTCACTAGGCTCGCGGCTGTAACCACTTCGGCGACCGCGAGGGGCAGGGAATCGACGCCCACGTCCTGCTCGGCAAGGATGAAGGCGCGCCGGATGACATTCTGCAGCTCACGTACGTTGCCTGGCCAACTATGCCGGTGCAGCCGCTCGAGGCACGCACGGGTGAAGTGTTTGGCTGTCCCCTCCGCCAGGTTCAGCTCACTGAGGAACGTCTCGGCCAGCAGCTCGACGTCGTCGCCGCGCTCTCGCAGCGATGGAAGCTGGATCGGGAACACGTTCAGGCGGTAATAGAGATCCTCGCGCAATTTGCCGGTCGCGAGCGCCTCCTCGACGCGGCGGCTGGTTGCGGCGACGATGCGCACATCGACCTTGATCGGCTCGGTTCCGCCGACCCGGATCACCGCGGACGTCTCCAGAGCCCGGAGCAGCCGAACTTGGATATCGACGGTCTCGGTGATCTCATCGAGAAACAGGGTTCCTCCGTGGGCGCGCTCGAAGTATCCCTTGTGCATTCGGTCCGCGCCGGTAAAGCTGCCGCGCTCGTGGCCGAACAGCTCGCTCTCGATCAGGCTCGCAGACAGGGCCCCGCAGTTCACCGGAAGGAACGGCTTCTTGCTCCGGCGGCTCAGCCGGTGAATCGTTTCGGCGACCAGCTCCTTTCCGCTGCCGGTCTCGCCGCTGATCAGGACACTGGCGTCGGTCCCGGCCACGCGGCCGATCAGGTCGTAGACCTTCTGCATCGGCGGGGATGCGCCGATCAGCGGCCCGAATCGACCCAGCTTGCGCAACTCACTCCGCAGCGCGCTGATCTCGCCCCTCATCTCCAGGGCGCGGGTCAGGTTGGCAAGGGCCATCTTGACGCGGGCGAAATCCACCGGCTTGGTCAGATAGTCGGCGACGCCGCGGCGCAGGGCGTCCACCGCGGTTTCGACGCTCGCGTTCCCGGTGATCAAGACCACCTCGGGGGCCGCCCCGGGCTCGAAGCCTTCCAGCAGGTCGAGCCCGCTGCCGTCCGGCAAGTGAAGGTCGACCAGCAGGATGTCGGGCGGATTCGCGCTGATTTCCTCGCGGGCTTGCTTCAATGTGCCGGCGCTGGCTACGGCGAAACCCTCACGCTTGACCAGTTCAGCCAACCCGGCCAGGAACCCGGGATCGTCGTCGACGATCAATGCGCGGGGCGTCGCCATCGCAGTCAACCGCGGCCCCTCACCTGGCCAACGCCATCGTGCTGATCAATGTGCTTCAAAGTCGTTGGCGTCACTCATTCCGGCCCGCATTCTTTCGGGCCAGCCTCGCGATGACGGCAAGCAGATGGGCCGGATCCACGGGCTTCGCGACATGGTGCTGGAATCCGGCCAGGAGCGCGCTGCGACGGTCTGCGACCCCGGCGTAGGCCGACAGCGCAGCCGCCGGGATGAGACCGCCGCCGCCCGGCGGCAGCAGACGCACACGGCGAATGAGAGAGAGGCCGTCCTCTCCGGGCATGGCGACGTCACTCAGAAGGATGTCGGGTTGCAGGCGTACGACCAGATCGAACGCCTCCCGCGCAGAAGCCGCGGTCGTGACGAGCATCCCGTTCTGCTGAAGGATCAGTCTCAGGGCCTCGCGTGCGTCCTCCTCGTCGTCGACCAGCAGGACCGTGAGGCCGTCCGGAGGGCGGTCCCCATCATGATCTCGCTGATCTCGTTCGCGGGTACTTGCAGGGCTCGCCTCCTTGCGGTGGTCGGCCGCCAGCGGCAGCAGCACAGTGAATGTGCTGCCCCGGCCCGGACCCGGGCTCTCCGCGCTCACGAATCCACCGTGGTGAGCGATGACGTGGCGTACCACATAGAGACCCAGCCCCAAACCGTGGTGGGCGCGGGTGCTGGTGCTGTCCTGCTGCCGGAACCGCTCGAAGGCGAAGGGCAGGAATGAAGGGCTCATACCCTCGCCGCTATCGGTAACCCGGAGCCGGGCCTGTTGGTCGGCGCTGTCCAGGGAGACCTCGACGTCGCCTCCGGCCGGTGTGAACTTGATGGCGTTCGACAGCAGGTTGGACACGGCCTGCTGCAGCCGGCCGGGGTCCCCCGTCACCCAGATCGGGACCTCTCCATGCACCCACGTGAGGGACAGGCCCTTGAGGGCCGCGTCGCCCGCCGCGGCATCGACAGCGACCTGGACCACGCTCCGGACATCGACCAGCTGCGGGTGGAGCATGAGCCCGCCTGCGGCGATGCGCGACGCGTGGAGCAGATCTTCGATGATGTGCTCCAGGGAACGTGCGCTGCGCTCGATGATCCCGAGCGCACGCTCCCTCTCGGCGGGATCGAACCCGCCCTGCCGCAGCAGGCCGAGCCACACCAGGATCGCTCCCAGGGGCGAGCGGAGCTCGTGAGAAAGCAGCGCGAGGAACTCGTCTTTGAGCTGGCTGGTCGCCTCCGCCCGATGCCGCGCGGCCAGCTCCCTCTCCATGAGGCCGGTGATGTCGCGAGTGACGAGGCGGCTGTGGACGAATTGGCGGTCGCGAAACAGTGGGCTGCCATCGATCAGAACCTGCTTGATGGAGCCGTCTTTGGTGCGAATGCGGGTCTCATAGGATTCGAGGCTCTGGTCGCGGGCGAGGCGAGCGAGGATGTCGGCGGCGGTCTCCGGCTCGACCAGAAAATCGGCGATGTGCCGGCCGACGTACTCGGGCTCGGAGTAGCCGACCAGCTCCAGCTCGGCCCGGTTCGCCCACAGGATGCGCCCGTCGGGGCCTACCAGGCGCAAGCCGACCGTGGCGTGATCGAGGAACTCTCGCAGCTCCTGGTCGCTCTCGGGCAGTCGCACCTCGCGCCTGCCTTTCATCGGTCGCGGCGGGCCGCAAGGCTGCCGACGACGGTGACCAGCTCGGAAGGTTGCACCGGCTTGGCCAAGTGTAGCTGGAATCCCGCCCGCAGCGCGCGAAGGCGATCCTCGGTTCGCGCATAGGCCGTCAGGGCCGCCGCGGGGACGGACCCACCTTGCTGGGATGGGCGCAGGCGCAGCTCCTTGATCAACTGGTAGCCGTCGGTGCCCGGCATCTCGATGTCGCTCAGGAGCACGTCCACCCGTTCCCTTCCAAGCAGGTCCAGGGCCTCGCGGGCCGAGGAGACCGTCTTCACGGTGGCGCCCTGGGTCTCGAGCACCTTTTCTATCAGCCTCCGGGCGTCGTCGTCGTCCTCCACGACCAGCACCTGTATCCCCGTGAGGTCGGGCCCTTCCTCCAGTCCGACGATCTGGTCCGCCTGCGAGTAGACGCGAAGATCCAACGGAGCTGCCGTAACCGGGGAACGGGGGAGCTTCGCTGTGAACGTGGAGCCGCGGCCGACCCCCGGACTTTCCGCCTGGATGCTGCCGCCGTGGAGCTCGACCAGTTGGCGCGCGATGGATAGGCCCAAGCCGAGGCCGCGGGCGTGCCGCGTGCTCGACGAATCGTCCTGCGTGAACCGGTCGAAGATGCGGGGAAGGAACTCGGCGTCGATGCCCAGGCCGGTGTCGGCGACAACGACCTCGACGTTCGAGCCGACCGACTCGACGCTCACCCGAACCCGGCCGTTCTTCGAGGTGAACTTGATCGCGTTCGAGAACAGGTTCCAGAACACCTGCTGGAGGCGCTCGGGATCGCCCATGACGTAGCTCCCGGCCGGGTTCTGGATCAGCTGGAGCCGTATGCCCTTGGCGCTGGCGGCCGGGGTCACCGTCCCGATCGCCGCCTTCACGACACTGGCGAGGTCGACGGGCCGCAGATCGAGCTGAAGCTTGCCGGTGATGATCCGCGACACGTCGAGCAGCTCGTCGATGATCTGGTTCTGCGCCGAGGCGTTCCGGATGATGGTGTCCACGGCACGGGTCGTCTCGTCGGGCGAGAGCTTGCCGCGGCGGAGCAGGTGGGCCCAGCCGACGATGGCGGTCAGCGGCGTCCGCAGCTCGTGAGACAGGGTCGCCAGGAATGCGTCCTTCAGGCCGTTTGCCGCCTCGGCCTCCGCGCGCGCCTCCCGCGCCTCCCGGTAGAGGTGGGCGTTGTCCACCGCGATGGCCGCATGAGCCGCGAGGCCGGCGATCAGGCGCTCGTCACGCTCGCGGAAGAACCCGGGATCGGGATGTCCGAAAAACAGACCGCCGAGCAGCTCGCCGGCGTGCGAGCGCACCGGAGCCGCGAGATAGCTCCGTGCGGGCAGACTGCCGGACGGCATCTGTTTGAACGGCACGTTCTGGCCATAGCGCGGGTCCCGCCCGAGGTCGTCGCTGCGAGAGACGGCACCGAGGAAAGGCGATCCGAAGGCATCGGCATCTTGAGACAGGGGGAAGTCGACAAAAGCCTCCGGGGGAGCTCCTGAGACATAGTGCGTCGCGCGGTCGGACCCCTCCTTGTACAAAAAGGCCCCGAACGCGGCGCCCGTGATCGCGACGCCGGCGTCGGTCACGGCCTTGGCCAGCCTCTCCATGTCGAGCTGACCGGCGAGCGCCAGGCCGAGCCGGTTGAGAACCTCGAGCTCCGGCTCGAGCAGCGGAGCGGGGGTCTCGGCCTTCCGGCGCTCGGCCCGGTTGCCGAGTGCCTTTTCGGTGCGGTGGGCGCTGCGGAGGCGGCTGCCGAGGACGCTGATGAGGCTGCCTTCGATGAGGAACAGGCCGAGTCTGATGGCGTCGCCCGCAGGGCCGGACGTGAACGAAGAGCCGGCGGGCACGAAGAGGTAGTCGCCGGCCAACGCCGCCAGCAGCGTCGTCGCCAGGCCCGGCAGGAGTCCACCGTACCAGGCCGCGGTCATCACGATGCCGAGGAGCAGCAGAAAGGGGGCCTTGGTGTCGAGCGGATCGAGGGCGAGCTTGATACCGGCTGCCAGGACCAAGGCAACCAGCCCGATTGCGTAGACCCGCTGCCCAGCGAACCAACGCCTCAGGTGCTCCGTTACCTGATTCTCAGCCAATGACCCCTTCTCGAAGCACGTGCGGCGACCGTTCCAGGCCCGGAACTTCAGACTGATCTTCTGGTAGCCGAGGCCATCCTGGTGCAACCTTCGTGCCTGGAACGGTCTTGCGCTCTCCGAGGCGTAGGGTGCCAAGGAAGTCGTGCCGGGGCAGGCGTGTGCCGGCGAAATCGTCATGGCAATAGGCGACAGGGCCGTACCGTCGGTTGTTTGAGGACCGGTTTGTAGATTCTTCCTCTCGGCGGCCGTTCGGCTACGCAACAGCCCGGAGCCAGGATCGCCGCTCGCCCTGATACCACGGTGCCGGATGAATCGTCAAGCAGTCCACTCCGAAACCTGCACCAGTTGCTTCCCAAGGTTGCTCCCGTGCAGCATCCCGATGAAAGCGCGAGGGGCGTTTTCGAGACCCTGGGCGACATCCTCCCGGTATTTCAGTTTTCCTTGCTTCAGCCATTGCCCCATCGCCTGCAACCCTTCGGAGAAGCGCTTGGCATAGTCGGAAACCAGGAAGCCCTGCACCTTGGCCCGCTTGACGATCAAGTGGCCGAGCCAGCGCGGCCCCAGCTCCGGCTGCTCCAGGTTGTACTGGGAGATCTGCCCGCAGATCGAGATCCGCGCCTTCACGTTGATCCGCCGCAGGACCGCGTCGCTGATCGCCCCGCCCACATTGTCGAAGTAGACATCGATGCCCGCGGGACAGAGCTGCTGGAGCTTGCCGTGATAATCGGCAACGGTCTTGTAGTTGAATCCAGCATCAAAGCCCAGCTCATCGACCAGGAACGCGATCTTGGCGTCGGAGCCCGCGACTCCCACGACCCGGCAACCCATGATCTTAGCGATCTGGCCGACCAGCATCCCGACCGCGCCGGCCGCGCCGGAAACCACGACCGTTTCCCCAGCCTTCGGATGACAGACGTCCAGCAGGCCGAAGTAGGCCGTGAGACCGGGCATGCCCAGCACCCCGAGAGCCGTCTGGATCGGGGCCAAGCTTTGGTCGATCGCTCGCAGCTCGCCTGCTTTGACGACGGCGTAGTCCTGCCATCCCAACATCCCCTGGACGATGCCACCAATCGCGAACTTCGGGTCCGCCGACTCCAACACCCTGCCCACGGCTCCGCCGGGCATCACCTCTCCGATCGCCAGCGGCCGCGCATAGGATTCGGCATCGCTCATGCGCCCCCGCATGTAGGGATCGACCGACAAGTAGATCGTCTGGACCAGGACCTGCCCGAGAGCCGGCCAGGGCATTGGCGAATGGGTCAGGTGGAAGTTCGACGCCTCGGGAAAACCCGACGGCCGGGAAGCGAGTGTGATTTGCCTGTTCATGGGTGCTATTGCCTGGAAGCACCAGGCGGAACCGACCGCGTCTCCCTCACCCGGGCAGCTTCTCCTCGCGCCAGCCACTGGTGCGACAGCACCGGCATGCTGCTCTCTAGCAAGATCGCGGCCAGGTCGCGGCACTCCCAGTTGCCGCTCAAGAGCCGAGGGGTTGGAAAATTTGTAGAAAAGGCGTGTCGAAACTGCATCGGTTCGGTGAATTGGCTGGGGTTTCTCGCTTGCCAACCCTGAGGGATTGGGTGAAGTACTACCTCGGAGACGGGACGCTCGTTGGCCCAGGTCTTGCAGCGGAACAGTGCAGCGGACACCGCAACCGGGTCGAATATCGACCCGGATGACGCGGCCCGCGAGGAGGAGAAATGAGCTTTATCGTGACTCTCATCATCGGTGGGATCGTCGGTTGGTTGGCGAGCATCCTGATGAAGACCAACGCTCAGATGGGGATCTTGGCCAACGTCATCGTAGGCATCGTCGGGTCGTTTCTGGGCGTCTATATCGCGAATGCAATGCACGTGGGGCCCTACGGACAGGTTGGCTGGTGGGTCATCGCCGTTCTGGGCGCTTCGCTGCTGATCGTGATCCTGCGGGCGCTGGGCGTCTTCAACCGGTTGGCAGTAGCGCGCTAGTTCGCCACGTTTGTCTCTCAGCGATCTCACGGTTGTTGAGCAACCGCGTCAGCTCTCAGACGATCCACAGCGATGCGGAGCGCATCGAGCACGGTGCCCACGGCGTCAAGGATATGAACAACGAGCTCTTCGTCGGCAGAATTCCTAAGCCCGGCGGGACTGGAGGACTGCGATGCTCTGGACGATTCTGGTCATTCTTTTCGTGCTGTGGTTGCTCGGCATGGTCTCCTCCTACACGATTGGCGGATTCATCCACATCCTGCTGGTCGTGGCGGTGATCATTCTGGTCGTCAGACTCCTCTCCGGGCGCCGCGTCCTCTAGGGCGACGACCTACGTGTTCTGCTGCCCTAGTTGCAAGACGAAGTTCGACAACGAGCCTGGGCGGTACGCGGCCCCGGCCGCGGGAGAAGTCCAGCGAAGGAGTCGGCCATGATGCACGATGGAGGATGGTTTGGGATGGGCGGAGGGATGTGGATTTGGATCGTGATCGGCGTACTGGTGGTGGTCCTGCTAGTCGTCGTGATCAACAAGCTGTCCAAGAAGTAATCGTGTCGTGCAGCCGGTTGAAGAGGCGCGCCGGAAACTCTAGGAGCATCGCGCAACCAGCTCGCCGGTTGTAGACCAGGCGGGGGGCTGCTGCGGCACGGTCAGCATTCATGGTCTCTAGAGAGCCGGACCCGAGGACGGGAGGGAAGGCCATGACACCGGGCCGCGGGATCATCATCGTCAGCGGCTCCAACGGGCGGATCGGCGACGCCGTGATGCGACGGTTCGCCGGGCGCTTCGAGGACGTCGTCGGGTTCGACCGCAAAGCGCCCCAACCGGCGCCGCCGGGCTGCGTGTATGTCCGGACCGAGCAGCTCATCCACGACGAGCGCGGCGACATCCC
>DASWHO010000390.1:0-2129 GCA_036398155.1 Acidobacteriota bacterium | reverse complement strand
TCTCGGCGGCGAGCGCCCGGTGACCAAGCGCGAGCTGATCGAAGCGATCGCCGACGCGCTCGGATGCCGGCGGCCGCGGCTGCGCATCCCGACCTGGCTGGCGCGGCCGGCGGCGGCGGCGCTGGAAGCGCTCGGCCGCGGACTCGGTTTCGAGCCGATCTTGACCCGCTCGCGGGTGAGCATGATGTCGGAGAATTTCGGCTACACTATCCAGAGGGCCCGCGAGCAGCTGGGTTATGCGCCGCAGACCAGCCTGCAACAAGGCATTCGCCGGACCGCGGATGCCTACCGGCAAGCCGGTTGGCTGTCCTAACCAGTTCAGCTCCTAGGGCGGTGGAGAGGGTGCCGGATGCTAGGCGGGCGACAGGAGGTGCGGGGGAGTTCCCCCGCTCGCTATGCGGCCGACGGAAGCGGGCGGGCCGTTGGCCCGCCTCGGGAGGGGACAAGCCCCTCCCCTACAAAGGGGCCGAGTGAGCCCAGGGGCATCGAGTGTGGGGGCACTCCCCCACACCGCCTGGCAGCCGGCGCCCTATCCGCCGCCACGCTAAGATGAAGCGCGCTATTCTCAATGCCGATGACTTCGGCCTGTCGCCGGGAGTTAACCGCGGAATCCTGACCGCGTTCCGCGACGGCATTCTGACCTCGACCACCATGCTGGTGAACCTGGAGCACTTCGAGGACGCGGTGGCGCTGGCGCGCCAGAACCCGGATCTGCCGGTCGGGATCCACCTCTCGCTGCTGTGGGGCCGGCCGCTTTCCGAACCGGCCGCGGTTCCGTCGCTGGTCGAGCGCGACGGCGCGTTCCCGACCCGCTTCGCGGTGCTGGCGCGCCGCTACGTCACCGGGCGCCTCTCGCTCGATCAAGTCCGCAGCGAGTTTCGGCTCCAGGTGCGCAAGTTCCTCGACACCGGGCTGACGCCGACCCACGTGGATACCCACAAGCACGTGCACTGCCTGCCGGGGGTGCTCGAGGCATTGGCCCAGGTGGCGGCCGAGTTCCAGATCCACAAGGTGCGCCTGCCGCTCGACAACGGGCTGGCGGCCAAAGCCCGCCGGCTCGGTCTCAGCGGTCTCGATGCGCCGTGGCGCGACGCCTTCGATCGCCAGATGATTCGGCTTTTATGCCGCCGCGGCCGGGCGCGGCTCCAGGCCTACCGCCTGCGCACCACCGATCACTTCGTCGGCATCGAGTACTCGCGGGCCCTGAGCCCCGAGGTGCTGGCCTTCATCCTGCAAAACCTCGAGAGCGGCGTCACCGAGGTGATGTGCCATCCCGGCTACGACGATCCGCCCGCGCAGCGCTTCTCCCATGCGCCGCCGGACCGCGGCCAGCAGCTGCGCGCGCTGACCGCGGCGGCGGCCAGACAGGCCGCCCGCGACGGCGGTGTGCAGCTGGTCAGCTTTCAGGAGCTCTAGGCGATGACCACCAGTCCGACCACCACCCAATCCGAGATCAAGATCCACCCGGCGATCTTCAGCGGCACGACCCCGCGCCGCCTGGTCTCGTTCGTGCTGCCGGTGTTCAACGAGCAGGACAGCGTCGCGCCGCTGCATCGCCAGATCGCCGAGGCGATCGAGCCGCTGCCCGACGAGTTCGAGCTGATCTTCGTCGACGACGGCAGCACCGACGAATCGTTCGCCCGGCTCGAAGCGATCCGCCGCTCCGATCCCAGGGTGCGGCTGATCCAGCTGCGGCGCAACTTCGGCAAGGCCGCCGCCTACAGCGCCGGCTTCGAAGCCGCCCGCGGCGAGATCGTGCTGACCATGGACACCGATTTGCAGGACGATCCCAGCGAGATCCCGTTGTTCTTGGACAAGATCGATCGGGGTTACGACCTGGTGGTCGGTTGGAAGCACCAGGGCAAGGGCAAGCTCGAGCGCTCGCTGCCGTCGCGGTTCTTCAACGCCGTGGTGCGGCGCTTCACCAACATCCCGCTGCACGATTTCAACTGCCCGTTCAAGGCCTACCGCAAAGCGGTGCTCCAGGAGATCCAGGTTTACGGCGAGCTGCACCGCTACATTCCGGTGCTGGCGGTGGCGCGCGGCTTCTCGGTGGCCGAGATCAAGATCAAGAACCTGCCGCGTCGCTTCGGCCAGACCAAGTACGGTTTCGAGCGCTATCTGCGCGG
>DASWHO010000389.1:0-7233 GCA_036398155.1 Acidobacteriota bacterium | reverse complement strand
GCCGCCGAGCATGGCGGAGAGAGGGGGATTCGAACCCCCGATACTCTTTCGAGTACACACGCTTTCCAAGCGTGCACCTTCAGCCTCTCGGTCATCTCTCCGAGGCCTAGCGCCGAAACCGAACTTCAAGCGAGCGCCCCGTATCCTACACTAGGAGACGGTCGGGCCCAAGCCGGAGAACGGCGCAGCGGGTAGGCTACCGAGCGAGAACGAAGCGCGCTACGCGCGGCGCAGCTTTTGCTCCGCAACCACCTCTTTGAGCGCCTGCAGGAAGGCGCGCGTCGCCGGGTCTTGATGGCGGTCCTTGCGATAGACGATTCCGACCTTGCGCGCCGGCTTCGGATCGCGCAGCCGGCGCACCGGCAGCCGCTCATCGAGCCCCATGAAGCGCACGTACGGCAGCGGCAGCAAGGTGCTCGCCACACCGTTCTGGACGGTGGAGACAATGCCGCCCAAATCGGCCAGCTCGATCGCCGGCACCAGCTCGATGCCGGCCGCTGCAAACGCCTGATCGATCACCCGGCGCAGCGTGTACTCGGTAGGAAACAGCACCAGCGGCAAGCTCGCGGCCTCGCGCAGCGCCAGCGCGCCGGCGCGCCGGCTGCTGCGGGGCGGCGGGCTGACCAGCACCAGCTCCTCTTCAAACAGCGGCAGCTCCACCAGGTCGGGGCGCTGCACCGGCAGCATCGTGATGCCAAGGTCCAGCTTGGCCTGCACGATGCCGTCGGGAACATCCGCGGCGTGCATCCCGCGCACCAGCATCGCCACCCCCGGCACCAAGGCCCGAAAGCGGCCCAAAAGCGGCGGCACCAGGTAGGCGTTGAGGCTGTGCAGCACGCCGACCGTGAGATGGCCGCGCAGCAGCCCGACTACCTCCTGGACCGCGACCCGCCCCTCCTCGGCGGCCTGCAGCATCTTGCCGGCGTAAGGCAACAGCGCCTGGCCCGCCTGGGTCAGCTCGATGCGGCGCCCCAGGCGGCGGAACAGCGGCGTTTGCAGCTCTTCCTCCAGCGCTTTGATCGACGCCGACAGGGCCGGCTGGCTGACATTGAGCTGCTGGGCGGCGCGGGTCACGTGGAGAATCCGGGCCACTCCGAGAAAGTGGCGAATCTGGCGCAGCTCCATCGGGGTCATTTTAAGCAGGTGTGGCCGCGCGGTGATAGAATCGGCTCATGGCCGGCTCGATCATCGATCAGCTCGGAGCTCTGCAGCATCAGTTGAAACGTCTGGTCGAGGAAGTCGGCGAGGTCCGGGTCGATCCGCCCCCGGAGCCGCGGCGCCTAGGAGAGCTGTCGGGGCTGTGGCGAGATTGCGGACCGCTGCGGCCGATCGACCTCGACGAAACCCGGATCCGAGCCGGTTCGGAATCGTGACCTTCGTCGTCGACACGCCGGCGCTGGCGGCGCTGCTGTTCGGAGCCGAGCAGCAGCTCGGCTCCGACGCCCGGCGCATCCTCCAGGGCGGCGGGCCGTTCTTGGTTCCGGGCCATGCGCTGGTGGAATTGCGGCTGCTGGCGCGGCGGCACCACGTCCCCTTGCCCTGGTCCGAGGTGGAGCGGATCTTCGATGGTTTGGAGGACACCACCGTGGTGCCGCTCGACCCGGAGGTGGTCCGGCGCATGCCGCCGCAGCTCGATCTGCACGACGCTCTGCTCGCCGCCGCGGCCCAGGCGCACTCGGAGCTGCAGGCGGAGGACGTGATCCTGGTCACTCCGAGTCAAGGCCTCAAGGAGTGGGGCGGCCTGCGCGTGCTCTGGTGAGATCCAGCCGCTGAAAGCCGCCATGCGGGTTCGCTGGTTCGTTGCCGGATTCCTGGCGCTGCTAGTCGGTGCCGCGCTATGGCACCGGACCCGGCACGCCGGTCAGCCGCAACCGGCCACGCTGACGCTGTACGGTTTCAGCAGCCTGGAGACCGTGATGCAGGACGCGGTCTTGCCGGCTTTCCAGCGCCGCTGGCAGCAGCAAACCGGCGCTACGGTCCAGTTCATCACCACCTTCGCCGGGTCCGGTCAGATTATCGATCGGATCCTGCGCGAGGTGCCGGTCGAAGTGGCGATTCTGGCCTCGGAAATGGATGCCGATCGCCTGGTGTCGAACGGAGTGGTGCCGGGACCGGTTTGGAAACAGCTCCCGCACCGCGGCGTGGTGAGCGCCTCGCCGATCGTCATCGTGGTGCCGCGCGGCAATCCCAAGCAGATCCGTGACTTGGGCGACCTGAGCCGGCCGCAGACTCGGGTCCTGCTGCCTGACCCCAGGACCTCCGGAGCGGGAGAGTGGTCGATCCTCGCCGTCCATGGCGCCGCGCGCGAGCCCGGCGGCGCCCAACGCACGGCGCAGTGGCTCGCGCGCCGGTTCCAAGACGCCGGCGCCCTGCCCGCGAGCGCGAGGGAGGCACACCGCCAGTTCGACCAGCTCGGAGCCGACGCCACCTTGACCTATGAAGCCGAGGCGAGCCGCCGGCACGGCCGACTCGGCGACCACGAGGTGCTCTACCCGAGCCACACCGTGCTCAGCGAGCATATCGTGGTGCGCATCGATCGCAACATCGAGCTCGACAAGAAGGAATTGGTCGATGCCCTGATCGATTTCCTCTGGAGCCCGCCGGCCCAGGGATTGTTGGTCGAGTACGGTTTCAGGGCCGCCGAGACGCGACGGGACCCGCACCCGGCCGGAACCGAGATCTTCACGCTGGCCGACCTGGGCGGCTCGCGCCGCGCCAAGCAGATCATCGATCAGGTCCTGAAATAGCAGGCCCGCCTCGGGAGGGGTCAAGCCCCTCCCCTACATTACGCCGGAATGACGGTACAAGGCGGCAGATCCGCCGCCGTGCCGTTAGTACCCGACGGCGGGTTCCTGCTGATTGACGGCATCGGCGGCGTAGGGCGGGTCGCCGTTGTCTTCGCGCAGGTACTTCCAGTAGTTGGGCCGGATGCTGGCGATCAGCTCGGCGCGGCTCTTGAGCTTCAGCGGCCGCCCCGGGTAGAGCTTGCCGGCGCGGAACATCAGCGCCTCGGGGATGATGCTGGCGAACATCATCATCGGCCAAGTGAAGTTGGGACCGTTGGTCTTGCGCAGCTTGGCCCACCAGATCGCCAGCCCGCCGAGCTTGAACGAGATCGGACCCCACCAGCTGTAGAGCCCGGGGCGCATGTTCATCTTCCAGCACTTGAGAATCAGCTGCCACTGGAGCCGGGTGAGCTGGCGCGTCTGGGTCACGCCGACATCGTGCTCCATGCGGGTCCCTTCCAGCGGCGTGAACACCGACGGCACCAAGAATCCGAACAGGCCGCGGCGCTCCATCTCGTAGATCAAGTCGAGCGTTTCCATCACGTGCTCGTCGGTCTCGCCCGGGTTGCCGACCATCAACGTCAGCATCGGGAACCAGTTGTTGCGGTTGAGAATCTCGAGCCCGCGCAAAACCACGCTGGGCCAGTCCTCGATCCGGAACGGGATGCCCTTGCTCGGCATCACCTGCTTGGCCATCCGCACCGAGCCGGTTTCGAGCCCGATCAGCGGCACCAAAGCCTTTTTCTGCGGATGGCTGCTCAACGTCGGCAGATGGATCGGGCTCTTGGGCAGCAGCAGCTCGGAGAGCCGGCGAATCAGCTCCGGGTCGACCACCGCCGGCGCCATGGTGGCATGGCTCAAAACGTGGTGCTCCACCCCCGGGGTATGGACGATGTCGGAATAGAGCCCCAGCAGCGCCTCGCGGTTGGGAAAGAAGAACGGCGTCTCGGTGCGCACCTGCCCCCAGATGAACATGTCCTCGGTCGCCAGCGAGATCTGGTTGTTGCCGTTGCGCACGTTGGCTTCGACCGCCGCCATGATGTTCTGCTTCGGAACCGCGATCTGCGGATGCAGGTCGGGCATGCAGAACTGGCAGCGCCGGCCGCAGCCGGTGGTCATCTCGACCACGCCGAAGGTGGTGGGCTTGTGCGGGTAGAGCAGCGCGGCGCCGTCCTGGGGATGACTGACCTGGACCTGGAGCGGCAGCGGCTCTCCGGCGATCGCCTGGCGCAGCAGCGCGATGGTCTCGGCGGATTCGCTGCGGCCGTCGACCAGGCAGTCCATGCCGAGTCGTTGGGCCGAACCGGTGTGCTGCACCTGCCAGCCGCCCGAGCCGCCGACGATGAGCTTGAAGTTCGCGCGATGGGGGTTGCGCTTGATCTGCTCGAACATGCGCTCGGCGTAAAAAGCGTTGATCGGCTGCCGCGAAGTGCCGAACAGCGAGGTGTAAACGCCGGCGGCGAAGGTCACGCCCAAGGGATTGTGGGTCGAAACCGCCACCACCCGGGTGGCGGGCCCGATGAAGCGGTCCAAATCGTCGGGATAGCAGACCACTACGTTGTCGCTGCCGAAGTTCTCGGCCGCCACCCGCTCCAGAATCCGCAGCCCGGCGGGCGCGAGGCGGGCCGAGCCGTCTTCGAAGCGCTTGACCTCGCGCCACTTGGGGTACTTGCGATCGAAGACGAACTCCATCCAGACCGGCATTGACGCCATCCCCATCTGGATGAAGTAGCCGGCGTGATCGATCATTTCGGTCAGCGGCGCAGTCAGTACGATCAGCTTGCCTTCATGCATTGAGAGCGCTCCTAGTGATGCGATTGGGTCGCGGCCCAACATCGTCAATCCCAGCGCCGCGAGATAATGACGCTGTTGATGCCGCCGATCCCCATGTTGATCTTGCCGGCGAACCGGCTCTGAAACGGCACGCTGCGGTCGAACACATAGCAGCTGTGCAAGGTCTTGATTTCAGCATTGAGCTCGTCCTCGCGCAGCGAGGTGGGATACAGTATGCCCTCTTCCACCCCCAGATGCTGGGCGGTCAGCTCCCAGCCGCCGCCGACGCTCATGCCGTGGCCGAAAATGCCCTTGCGGGCGGTCAGATAGGCCCCGTCGGGCACGAACTCGCGCGCGATTTCGACCTCCAGATAGTCTCCCGGCGTGGCGGTGGCGTGCAGATCCCAGGTCGCCAGCTCTTCGGGCTCGATGCCGGCCTGCCGGATCGCCTCGCGAATCGCTATCCGCGGGCCCTCCTTGCTCGGCGTGATGATGTGCTCGGCGTCCGAGGAGAGCGCGACCGCGAGGAGCTCCATGCCCACCGGCTGGTAGCCCAGCTGGCGCATGTAATCCACGTCACCCACGATCCAGATGCAGGCGCCGCCGGCGACGTGGGTGCCGCGCAAGTCGGTCAGCGGCTTGCTGGCCTGGCGGTCGGCCGCCAGCACGTTGGCAGCGTAGAACGCGCCCACCGTGAGCGGATGTGGCGGCGGGTCGGTCATGCCCACCACCGCCGCGCGGGCGTGGCCGCCGCGAATCGAGTCGATCGCCAGCTTAAGCGCGAGGCCGAAGCCGGAGCAGGCGCCGACCGGAGCCCAGCTCGGCCCGTGCAGCCGGCCCAGCATCGAGATCTGCGATGCCGGCGTGTTGGCGATGTTCCAGATCAGATTGGGGCTGATCGAGTTCCACGGCTCGGTCGGGCAGCCGCAGCGCTCCTGCAGTTTCTTCATCTCGATCAGCTTGTGCTTGATGGCGTGTTTCTTGGCGCTCTCGACCTCGCCGGCGACCGGCTCGGATTGAATCCGCCGGGCCTGCTCGAGGTACCCCTGCAGGCCATCGGAGCGCCGCGCCCAGTAGCGATCGAAGGCCTCCTGCTGCTCTTCCAAAGCGATCGGATCGCCGCGATCGACCGGCTCGGGCGGTATGGCGTGGGCGGCGCGGAGCTCGGCGCGCGCCGACTCCGAGGCCGCCTGGAAGTCGCGCCGGGCGCAGCAGCGCTCGGGAGCGGCCCAAAAGCGATCCCAACGCCGCTGCGCTTTGTAGTAACCGATCGCCACCTCATAGGTGACCGGAATATCCCCGACCCCGGTGCCCACGTACACATGAGTTTGGATGCCGAGATCGCGCAGGGTGGTTTCGATCCCCGGATTCTGTCCCAGGGCCTGGATAAAGGCTCCGATCGCGTACTGGACCGGAGCGCCCATTTTCTTCTCGAGCTGGGCGTACTTGGCCGGCTTGAAGCGCTGATCGATCCAAGGCTTGTAGACCGCAAAATCGAACTTCGGCACCCCGACCAGGAAGTTGCTGGGGCCGAAGCCGTCGAACGGCTCCATCCACATGCCAGCCTGGCGCAGATTGGCGCGAAAGGCATCGACCGTGGGGCTGCGCGGCGCAACCACACCCCATCCGAAGATACCAATCCGACGCTGGTTGGGGGCGCTAGAGGACATGTTCGAAGCTGCAGAGCCCGATTTACGGCCGATCTTAGTGGCTTGGCAGCAGTAGGTGCAAGCTTGGTAGTATAGTCGCAACAGGAGGGCTCATGAACGAAGCCGTCAAATCCACGACCGCGGGAGTGGCGCTGCTGGGCTCATCAATCACGATCAAGGGCGAGGTTCGCGGCAGCGAGGATCTGCGGGTCGAGGGCGAGATCGAAGGGCGCATCGAGCTGATCAGCCACAACCTCACGATCGGCTCCCAGGGACGGGTTCAGGCCCAGGTGCACGCCAACAACGTCGTGGTCGAAGGCACGGTGAACGGAGACATTCTGGCGCAAGAAAAGATAACGATCCAGCAGACCGCCGTGGTCTCCGGCGATCTGCGCGCGCCGCGCATCGTCATCGCCGACGGCGCGCAGTTCCGCGGCAGCATCGACATGTCCAAGCCGGACCAAGCGCGACCCGCCGCCAAGCTCCAAGCCCAGCCGTCTCCGCCGCATCCGCCGGTGGCCGGCGCGGCCGAACGCTCCTGACCGCCATGCCCGCCGCGCTGCGCGCGCTGCTGTGGGGCGAGCGCGTCGCGCCCGCGCTGGGCGGCGACTATGTCAGCTCCAATCTATCGCGGCTGCGGGCCCGGTTGCAGAGCCGATCCAAGCCGTACGTTCTCGACCTCGGACCGATGTCCGCGCCCAGCCTGCGCCAGCTGCTGGCCCTCGGTTGCCATCTCCACTGCGAGCATCCGACCGAACCCGGCGCGGCGCCGGACGATTCATATGATCCGGCGGCGGCGCTGTGGAAATACCGCTTTCCGAGCGCCTTCTTCGACGCCGTGCTGCTGTGGGATCTCTACGACTACTTGCCCGCGCCGGCGGCGCTCCGATTCTCCGGCAACTTGCGGGCCATGCTGGCTCCCGGCGGCCTGATCCACGCGCTGCTCCGACCCAAGAGCGGCGCCAAGCGGGCCCACATCCACCGCTTCGAGCTCGAGCCCGAGCCGGGCCGATTCAGCGCGGCGG
>DASWHO010000388.1:0-5079 GCA_036398155.1 Acidobacteriota bacterium | reverse complement strand
GTTGTTGAAGTCCGCGAACGGCAGGCAGACGTTGTTCCACTCGTTGTCGCTGCTCGAGAACTGCAGGTTGCCGTTGCTGCTGGCGTTCACGCTGGTGAACGGCGCGCCGTAGAAGTTGTAGGTGAACGGCAGCGCGATGTTAACCAGGCAGTCATCGCAGTTGCTGCCGATGTCGGTGATCCCGCCGATGAATTCGAACGGCAGATCGTCGGTGGCGATATAGGCGCCGACGGTCGTGAAGCTGAATTCGGAGCTGGTGGCCCCGCTGCCGCAGACGTTATCGGCGGTCACGCGCCAGTAATAGTCGGTGGCCGGCAGCAACGGTGCTCCGCTGTTGGTATAGCTGGTACCGGCGATTCCGCTGGCGTCGATCACCGGCGAGGAGAAGTCGGCGCTGTCGTCGACTTCCAGATGGTAGGTCTGGGCGCCGGACGCGGCGGTCCACATGAACGTGAGCACGGTCGGCCGGTCGATAGCGCCGTCGGCGGGGCTGCTCAGGGTGGTGGCTCCGGGCGCGGAGTCGAACAGCGAGAGCGCCAGCGGGATGGTGTTGGCGGTCGTGCCGACGTCGTTGCCGGTTCCGGTGACGTCGATCGAGTAGCTGCCGGGCGCCGCGCTGCCGGTGTTTCCAATGGTCAGCATGGAGCTGCCGTCCAAGGTCACCGGGTTGGCGCTGAACACGGCCGTGGATCCCGCCGGATGCCCGCTGGCTCCGAGGGTCACCTGGGTTCCGCTGTAGCCGGGCAGTGCCGCCAGATCCAGGGTGTAGACCGCAACCGCGGGCGCGCAGACGCTCTGACTGGCCGGCGTCGACTGCAAGGTGAAGCCTTGCTGGAACAGGATCTGATCGTAGTAGGCGTCCTGCTGGTTGGAACCGCCGGCCGGGCTGGCGACCTGGTTGCGGCCGTCGGTCCAGGCGCCGTGGGCCTTGACGGTCGAAGCGCTGTGGTAGTCGTAATCGCCCGCATAGCAGGCTTGCACGTTGGGGTCGAGCTGCGCCGGCTGGGGGATGATCACGTCGCTGACCGCCTCGTCGGGCAGCCAGCTCACGCCGTTGTCGGGCGAGACCCGGCCGAAGCGCTCATAATCGTTGTTGGTGGTGTTGCGGCGATCGTACCATCCGACGAACACCGAGCCATTGGGCGAGACTGCCAGCGACGGCATCCACTGCGTGCGTTCGGAAGCGTCGGTGTTGAGCGTAATCGGCGTCGACCAACTGGCGCCGTTGTCGGTCGAGCGGACATAGAGGATGTCCCCGGTATCGGCGCCGGGCCCATCGGCGGCGTAGGCGTAGTGCACCACGCTATTCGGGCCCACACCCGGCTGCCCCCAGCCCATATGGCGCCAGATCGGCGCGACCGCGCGGAAGTACGCGGTGCAGTTCAGATCGCCGACCGGGGGGAAGGCTGGGCCCATCGAGAATCCGGTCCAGTTGTCGCCGCCGTTGGTCGAGCGGTAGATCAGGTTGGCGCGGTTGTTGGAACCGCCGCCGCCCTCGTCCATCGCGGCGACAAACACGGTGCCGTCGGGGCCGCCGGTGAGCTGCACGTTGCGGGTGAAGCCGGTGGTGAGCGCGACCGGCGTGCTCCACGTCGTGCCATTGTCGCTGTGGGTTACGAAGATCCGCTGGAGGGACGCGAAGTCGTTCCACGAAATGTACATCCGGCCGTAATATGGGTTCGCGGAGCCGGTGCTGGTTACCGGGTTGTTGTCGACCCAGTGCGACTGGCGATCGTCGCTGGTGCCGCTGTGGGCGCAGGCGCCGGTGCTCCAGGTCATGCCGCCGTTGGTCGACTCCCACACGCCGATGCCCTGACCGCCGCAGCCGGTGGCCAGAAACGACGCGTACCATTTGTTGAGGTTCTGGTTGTAGACCACGGTCGGATCGCCGAAGTTGGTGCCGTGGCCACTGCAGAACGGCGAAGGGTCGAGGCGGGTAAAGGTGGTCCCGCCGTCGGTCGAGTAGGAGCCGCCGCCGTAGCAGCTGGGGGCGGTCCGAGAATCGTTGAACGTGGTGACCACGCTGGTGCCTTCGGACCAGACGAAGGTCTCGCTCTGGGTCACGTGCGGCGAGGTCTCGGCCCCGGTGACCAGATTGACATCGGTGGTGCCCAACGCCTCGGGCACGTAGATCGGGAATCCTTCATACCCGGGCCCGGCCGTCTCCGGCCCCCCGGCCTGTTCCTGCCCGCAGTAGACCCGAATCAAGCTGGCGCGCAAGTTTTCCTGTTTGTCGATACCGCGAGCCGGAATGGTCGAGCAGTCGAAATCCTTGAACATGTCCCGGAAGTCTTCCGCCTCGAGAATGGCGGCGGTTCCAAAGCCGACCGCCAGACAGACGACAAGACACAGCACCCTCGGATTGCCCAAAAACATGAACCCTACCCCCTTTTCCTCCGGGCCGCTTGGAACCAGCCGGCTCGTGCCGGAGGGGGGGACCATACAACAAAATCGGTTCTAAGAAAAGGGATCGATTGGATTAGCAGCGAACTAGCCGAGCGCCGCCAAGCCGGCTTCCAGAGCTTGGGTGGCGGCTTGGAGCCGAACCGGGTCGATCGAGCGCAAGACCAGGCGAACCCGGAAACGGCCGTCGAGGAGCGTGGGATAGGAGCCGATGCTGACGTCCGGGAAGCGGCCCTGGACCTCGCGCAGCAGGGGAGCGAGACGGCCCTCGCCGCAAGCGGAGATCAGCTCGCGGCGGTAGCGGGCCGGGCCGCGCAGCTCGGCCCAGATCGGATCGAGGATGTCGGCGAGAAACTCGGGGACGCCGGGGAGGACCACCACGCTCTCGACCTGGAAACCGAAGCCTCCCGAGCGCGGTCCGACCAGGAGCCGCGCGCCGCGCGGCAAGTCGGCCATCTCGAGATCGGCGGCCGCCAGCCGCCCGCCGTAGGCGTGCCGCAGGCGCGCTTCGGCCTCGGGATGGCGCTCCAGCGGAACGCCCAGGGCGGCGGCCACCGCCGCCCGGGTGCAATCGTCGTGGGTCGGGCCGATGCCGCCGCAGACGAACACCAGATCGGCCGCCGCACGCGCCTCGCTCACGGCTCGGGTGATGGTTTCGGGCCGATCGCGCAGCCACAGGGCGCGCTCGATCTCGACTCCGGCGGACCACAGCCCGCGGGTCAGCAGCCCGCTGTTGCGATCCTCGACCTCCCCGTTCAAGATCTCATCGCCGACGATCAGCAGGGCTGCGGTCCGCGTCGTCACCGCCGCGATCATACCGTCTGGAACTGGACTGAATCGATGCCGCAGAGCGAGACGCCGCAGCGAATCGGACGCTTCCGGATCGAGCGGGTGCTGGGCCGCGGCGCGATGGGCGTGGTCTACCAGGCGCAGGACGAAGCGATCGGCCGCTGGGTGGCGCTCAAGCGGGTCCAGATCCAGGCGGCGCCCACCGAACAGGCGCGCGAGCGGATGCGCGAACGGGTGCGCCGCGAGTCGCGCGCCGCCGGCATCCTCAACCATCCGGGCATCGTCACCATCTACGACGCCTGGGATCAAGACGACGCCTCGTTCATCGCGATGGAGTACGTCGAGGGCCCCAACCTGCACCAGCGGCTGCGCCGCGGTCCGCCGCTGACGGTCCAGCAGGTGCTCGAGCTCGCGGGCCAGATCGCCGACGCGCTCGATTACGCGCACGGCCGCGGCATCGTGCACCGCGATCTCAAGCCCGGCAACATCCTGCTGGCCGCGGGCGGCCAAGCCAAGGTCGCCGATTTCGGGGTCGCCAAAATCGTCAACGCCACCATCACCGAGCAAGGCGCGATTCTCGGCACCTTGCACTACTTGTCGCCCGAGCAGGTCATGGGGCGCCCGCTCGATGGACGCTCCGACCTGTTTTCCTTCGGCGTGATCCTCTACGAGCTGCTCAGCGGTCGGCGGCCGTTCAGTGGCGCCGATCTCAACGAGTCGATGGTCGCGATCGTGCAGAGCCGTCCGGCGCCGGCCAGCGCGGTCAATCCGGCGCTCCCGCCCCAGCTCGACGCGGTGCTGGAACGAGCGCTGGCCAAAGAGCCCGAGCAGCGCTTCAGCAGCGGCGCCGAGCTGGTGGCGGCGCTGCGCGCGGCGCTGCAAGGCAGCGCGATCGGCTCGCAGACCGTGCTCATGTCGCACTGGGCCGCCAGCGACACCAGCTCGGCGCGATGGGAGGAGATCCACATGGGGCCCGGTTTGCAGCGGCCGGCGCCGGCGCGATCGGATGCCGACGATCTGGCGGTCGAGCTGCTCGATCGGGGCGCCGAGACGCCGTTTGTCGAAAAGCGGCGCGGCTGGCTCGGCCCGCTGCTCCTGGGCGCCAGCCTGGTCGTGGTCTTGGTCGGGCTGATCTGGCTCATCGGCACCCGCGGCTCGCAGCCCGACTCCGGGAGCGACGAACCGGCGCCGGGCGCCGGCATGCTGGCGGCGCCGGAACCGCCCGCCGATCCTTCGGCGTATCCATTGCGGATCGAGAGCGAGCCGGAAGGAGCGGAGGTTCTGCTCAATGGCGAGCCCACCGGGCTGACCACGCCGGCAGAGCTGACCGTCGATCTGACCAAGGAGCCCAAGCTCGCCCTCCGGCTCGAAGACCACCTCGAGGTCGAGCGCGCGCTGGGGCCCGATCCGCCGGAGCCGCTTTTGCGCGTCGTGCTGGAGAGGAAACCCGAGCCGGCGCAGATTCGAACCGATGGCGCATACGCCGTGAGCGTCTACTCGGGCGCCAGCCGGTTGGCGCAGCTCGCTCCCGGAGCAAGCCTGAGCCTGGAGCCCGGGGCTTACACGCTCACCTTCGCGCAACCTTCGTATGGGCTGCGCCAAGAACAGCGGCTCGACCTGGCCCCGGGCGCGGTCCAGGTGATCGTCTTGCCGCGGCTGGCGCGGCGCACCTTCAAAGCCTTCCCGGAATACTGCGACATTTTTCTGGACGGCGTGAGCATCGGACGGCCGCCGCAGTTCGATCATCCGGTGGCGCCGGGCCGCCACCGGATCCGATTCGTGTGGCTCAACGGGGGAGTCTCGGAGCAGACCATCGAGGTGGCCCCGGGCAGCGACGGCGAGATCATAGGCCGCCCCTCCTCCGGCGGCGGATAGGGCGCCGTCTGC
>DASWHO010000387.1:0-6001 GCA_036398155.1 Acidobacteriota bacterium | reverse complement strand
TTTGCCGCCACGATCCTGGCCGGCGGCTTGGTGCTAGCGCTGCCGATCTCGGGGCGCGAGCCGGTGCGGCTCTTGGACGCCCTGTTCACCGCGACCAGCGCGGTCTGCGTCACCGGATTGGTAGTGGTCGACACCGGCAGCGCTTATTCCCCGTTCGGTCAGGCTGTGATCCTGGTCCTGTTTCAGGCCGGCGGCTTGGGGATCATGACTCTCTCGACCGCCTTTGTCCTGATGTTGGGCCGGCGCGTCTCGCTCGGCAGCCGGGACGCGGTGCAAGACACGTTCGCGGCCTCGGCAACCTTGCGCATCGGTCCCCTGCTCAAACAAGTGGTGCTCTGGACCTTGGCGATCGAAGCGCTCGGGACCGGATTGTTGTTTCTGGCCGAGCTGCAGCGGCTGCCGCCGGCCCCGGCGCTCTGGTATGCCGCATTTCACTCGGTCAGCGCCTTCTGCAACGCCGGCTTCGGCTTGCGAACCGACAGTTTCGTGACCGACCGCAGCCACGCCCTGATCGTGCTCACCCTGATCGGATTGATCGTGCTCGGCGGGCTCGGCATCACGGTGCTGACCGAGGTCGGAGGCAAGCTGCGGCGCCGGCTTCGAGGCGTGGAGGTGGAGCCGTTTTCGTTGCACGCCAAGCTCGCGCTCGGCATGACCGCGCTCCTGATCGGTGTCGGCGCGGTTGGATTCGCGCTGCTCGAGCAGGGCAATACACTGCGCGGGGCGGCTTGGAGCGATCAGCTCCTCGCCAGCCTGTTCGCGGCCGTCACCCCGCGCACGGCCGGATTCAATACCGTCGACTATCACCAGCTCACCAATGCCACGCTCTACATGACGATTCTGTTGATGATGATCGGCGGCTGTCCGGGCTCCGCCGCGGGCGGGATCAAGGCCACCTCCTTCGGCGTGATTCTGGCGCTGGCGCGCTCGCGGCTGCGCGGCGAAAGCAGCGTGCGGCTGTTCAACCGCAGCGTGCCGGACGACGCGGTCGCCAAGGCGATCGCGCTGGTGACCCTGGCGTTCAGCCTGGTGACCGCGTTCGTGGTCATGCTCACCGTGACCGAGCTCGGCGGTCTGCCTTATCCTCAAACCGGCGGGCGCTTCATGGCGCTATTCTTCGAATCGGTGTCGGCGTTCGGCACCGTGGGCCTGTCGATGGGGGCGACCCCGACGCTCACCGACGCCGGCAAGGTCCTGATCATGCTCTTGATGTTCATCGGCCGGCTCGGCCCGCTGACCATTTCGGTTGCGATCGCTCAGCGCGAGCCGCGCGCCGAGCTGCGCTACGCCGAAGAGCCGGTCATGATCGGATGATGCGCGGGACACGGCGGTTGTTTCCGGCGACCGTATTGGCAAGCTATTTCGGATGCGGGACACTAACTCTCGAGGTCGAACCCCATGCAGAGAATCGCTGTCCTCGGTTTAGGACATTTCGGCTTCCACGTGGCCACGACGCTCCACGAGCTCGGTCACGAAGTCATCGCCCTCGATTCGAACCGCGAGGCGGTTCAGAACATCATGCACAGGGTCACCAAGGCGGTGGTCGCCGACGCGACCGAGCGCAAAGTGCTCGAGGAGCTGGGCCTGCATGAAGTGAATGTGGCGGTGGTCTCGTTCGGCACCAATTTCGAAGCCAGCGTGCTCGCGACCCTCTATCTGCACGAGCTGAAGGTGCCCCGCTTGGTGGTCAAAGCGGTCAGCGAGGATCAGGGCAGGATCCTGCTGGCGATCGGAGCCAGCGAAGTGATTCACCCCGAGCGCGACAGCGCGATCAAGACCGCGCACCGGATCGCCTCGCCCAATCTGGTCGACTACCTGCCGCTGGCCAAAGACTACGGGATCATCGAGCTCAACACCCCGCACAAGTTCGTCGGCAAGACCTTGGTCGAGCTCCAGCTCCGCAATCGCTATGAGGTTCAGGTTCTCGCCATCCGGTCGCGCAGCGGCGGCGGGGCCGAGCGTTTCGCGCCCAAAGCCAACCACGAGCTCACCGACGACGACATCCTGGTCATCATGGGACCGATCCGCGAGCTCGAAGCGTTGCAGAAGCTGGACTGAAAACCGATCAGCGGCGCCGCCGGCGCAGCCGCTTCAGCTCGGCGAGCAGCGCTAGCGCGGCTTCGGCGGCGTGGCGACCGCGGTTGTCCTCGTCGGCCTGCGAGCGCGCCTCGGCCTGGGCCTCGGTGTGGGTGGTGACGATGCCGAGCGTGACCGGCAGGCCGCGGCGGCGCGAGACTTCGGCGATGCCGCGGGCCGCCTGGTTGGCGATGATCTCGAAGTGGTAGGTTTCGCCGCGGATCACCGCGCCGATGCAGACCACCGCGTCGAAGCGGCCGCTGGCGGCGATCCGGTCGGCCAGCAGCGGCAGCTCGAAGGCGCCCGGAGCCCAGAACACCTCGATCGCGGAGCGCGCCACGCCGCCTTCGATCAACGCGCGCAGCGCCCCTTCGAACAGCCCGTCGGTGATCTCCTGATTGAAGCGGCTAGCCGCGATCGCCACCCGCAGCCGTTGACGCGCCGGCATGACTACAACAGGTGCCCGAGCTTGTCGCGTTTGGCCCGCAGGTAGCGGTCGTTCTCGAGGTTGGATGCGATCTCGATCGGCACCCGCTCGACCACCTCGAGCCCGTAGCCCTGCAGCGCCACGATCTTGGTCGGGTTGTTGGTCAAGAGGCGCATGCGGCGGATCCCGAGGTCCACCAGGATCTGGGCGCCGATCCCGTAGTTGCGCAGATCGGGCGCATAACCGAGCTCGAGATTGGCCTCGACCGTGTCGCGGCCGTGGTCCTGCAGCTCGTAAGCCTTGAGCTTGTTGTGCAGCCCGATGCCGCGCCCCTCATGGCCGCGCAGGTAGAGCACCACGCCGCTGCCCACCTGCTCGATCATTTCGAGCGCGCGCCGCAGCTGCTCGCCGCAGTCGCAGCGCAGGCTGCCGAAGGCGTCCCCGGTCAGGCATTCGCTGTGAACCCGCACCATCACCGGATCCTCGGATCGGATCGCGCCCTTGACCAGCGCCAGATGCTGCTCGCCGTTGAGAATGTTCTCGTAGAGCTGGACCTGGAACTGGCCGTGCCGGCTCGGCAGGCGGATGTCGCCGGTCAAGCGCCGCACCAGCTTCTCGCGCCGCTGGCGGTAGGCGATCAGGTCCGCGATCGTCACCAGCTTGAGATCGTGGCGCCGCGCCAGCGCGGTCAGCTGCGCCACCCGAGCCATGCCGCCGTCCTCATCCAGGATCTCGCACAAGACGCCGGCCGGGGTCAGACCGGCGAGCCGCGCCAGGTCGACCACCGCCTCGGTGTGGCCGGCGCGCTTGAGCACGCCGCCGTCGACCGCGATCAAGGGAAAGATGTGACCGGGCCGGGCCAGATCCTCGGCCCGAGTCGCGGGATCGACCAAAGTGCGCACCGTGGCGCAGCGGTCGTGCGCGCTGGTCCCGGTGCTGGTGCCGCGTTTGGCGTCGACCGACACGGTGAAGGCGGTCTGATGCAGCGCGCCTTCGCGCGGCGCCATCAGCTCCAGATTCAGCTCGCGGGCGCGCCGCTCTTCGATCGCCATGCACAATACGCCGCGGGCTTCCTTGATAATGAAGTTGATCGCCTCCGGAGTCACCCGCTCCGCGGCCAAGATCAAGTCGCCCTCGTTCTCGCGGTCTTCATCGTCGACCACGATCAGCAGGCGTCCGGCGCGCACGTCAGCGATCGCCTCGTCGATGCTGCTGAACACCCCCGGGCCGGAAGGCGCCGGGCGCAGCGCTGGCTCTCGACCGCTCGCCACGTTCTATCCCGGCTCGGAGTGCAGCGGCTCGGCCGCGCCCACTCGGCTCAGATGCTTTTGCAGCAGCGCTTCAAGGTGTTTCGCCAGCATGTCGGCCTCGACGTTGACCCGGTCGCCTACTCCCAAATGACCCAAGGTGGTGACCGCGCAGGTGTGTGGGATCAGCGCGACCGTGAGCCGCCGCCCGCTGAGCCGTGCGATGGTCAGCGACACGCCGGCCAGCGCGATCGAGCCGCGCGCCACCAGATACGGCTCCAGCTCGGGGCTCACCTCGACGGTCAGGAGCCGGTCGGCTCCTTCCTCGCGGCGCCCGACGACGGTCGCGACCCCATCGACATGCCCCTGAACCAGATGCCCATCGAGCCGCGCCCCGAGCTTGAGCGAGCGCTCGAGATTGACCGGATCGCCGATCGCCAGGACCCCGAGCGTGGTCTTGCGCAGGGTCTCTTCGACCGCCACCGCCTCAAAACCGCCGGGGTCGACCTTCACCGCCGTCAGGCAGACCCCGTCGACCGCGACGCTGCCATCGACCGCGAGCTCCTCCAGCACCCGGCGGCCGCCGATCGCGAGCCGCACGCCGCCCGCGGCCGGCTCGCGGCCGCGGATCCATCCGATCTCTTCGACGATGCCGGTGAACATCCGTGGCGATCCTCGCAACTCTTTCCAGCGGCTTAGCTTAGCCCTCGGACCGGCCGCTGTCGACGGCGGGGCGCACCTCGAGCAGTATATCGGGACCGACTCGCCGCGAGGACACGATTTCGATGCCCGGCGACTCGCCCACGCGACCCAGCCCGAGCGGGCCGAGCCAGGGCAGGGCGTCGCCGCCGAGCAGCTTGGGCGCCACGAACAAAAGCAATCGGTCCCACAGCCGGGCTTGAATCAGCCCGGTCACCAAGCGCGGACCGCCCTCGACCAACAAATCCGAGATGCCCTCGTGCGCCAGCCGGCTCAGCGCCGCCTTCAGATCCAGGGTCCCCTCGCTTTCGAGCTTCAGGATCCTGGCGCCTGTGCGGCCGAGCTCGTCGGCGCGCCGCGCCGGAGCGTCGGCGCCGGTCAGAATCCAAGTCGGCGCCGCCGAATCCAGCAGCCGCGCCTGCGAAGGAAGGCGCAAGGCCCGATCCAACACGATCCGAATCGGCGATCGGCCCGCAACGCGCCGGACCGTGAGCCGGGGGTCGTCGATCAGGGCGGTGCCGATCCCCACCATCACCGCGTCCGCTTCCCGGCGCAGCCGGTGCACCAGGTCGCGGGCCGGCGCGCCGCTGATCCAGCGTGAGCTGCCGTCGGCGGCCGCCACCCGGCCGTCCAGCGATTGCGCCAACTTGAGGGTCACGTACGGTCGATCCTGCGTGACCCAAGTCAGGAAGACGCGATTGAGCTCCTGCGCCGGCTCGCGTTCGAGGCCGACCTCGACGGTGATCCCGGCCCCGCGCAGCCGTTCCAATCCCGATCCCGCGACCCGCGGGTTGGGATCCGAGTGCGCCACCACGACGCGCGCGATGCCGGCCGCGATCAGCGCATCGGCGCACGGCGGGGTCTTGCCGTGATGGGCGCACGGCTCGAGATTGACGTAAAGCGTGGCGCCGCGGGCCCGCTCTCCAGCCTGGGCCAGCGCTCCGGTTTCGGCGTGGGGACCGCCGAAGCGGGCGTGATAGCCTTCACCCACCACCCGGCCGCCGCGGACCAGGACCGCCCCGACTTGGGGGTTCGGACGGACCGCCCGGCCGCCGCGGCGCGCCAGCCGCAGGGCGCGCCGCATGTACGTCGCGTCGGCGGTCTCGGATTGCGGCGCCCGCTTCATCGGTTTGACCTCATGCCCTCCGCTTCATTAGGCTCCCTCGGTGGCCGAGGATCCGCACTCCTCACCCCAGCCGGCGCCGATCCGCAAGCGCTCGGCGGAGGACCTCGCCCTGCTCGGCTGCCTGATTCTGGTTCTGATCGGCATTTTGCCACTTTTTCTGATCGTGATGGGAGGCAACATCGCCTCGATCCCGATCATTCTGATTTTCGTGATCGCGATCTACCTGCTGCTGAAGTTCTCGTTCAAGCTGTTCGGGGTCGAGAAGATGGCGGCGCGCCATCGAGCGGAAGTGGATGCCGCCGAGCTCGATCCTCCCAAGCCTCCAGCCCCAACGTGACCCGCGCGGAAACTTCTCGAAACCGTGCTTCGGGCCCGCGGTGCGTCCGACCTGCCACTCGGGATCGGCGCGCGCAGCCGGTGAACCAA
>DASWHO010000386.1:0-2201 GCA_036398155.1 Acidobacteriota bacterium | reverse complement strand
GCATAACGGATCGAACCAGCGTGCCTCAGTCGCGCTGCGCGCTGGTGTAGCTGGCCAGGTCGCTGAAGCGGACTCGGGTCGAGGTGCGGGGGCCGGCGCCGTAGACCGGATCGCGGTCCAGCGGGCAGTAGTGGGTGACGATGCTCTTGCGGGTCAGCCCGGGCCGCACCTCCGAGCTGCCGCCGTGGGCCAGGTCGGCGCTCCACAGTAGGGCATCGCCCTTTTTGGGCAGGAAGCGCTGGCGCTCGAGGCCGCGGGCCGCGCTGCGTTCGCGCAGCGAGTCGATGAAGCGCTGGTACTCGGGCGATTTGAGCGGCATCCATTTGTAGCGGCCGTCGAACCGGTAGTCCTCGAGCCGGTGGCTGCCGACGAAGTACTCGAGCTCGCCGGATCCGGGCTGGATGTCCTCCAGCGCGATCCAACTGGCCGCGAACTCGAGCGGCGCGGAGACTTTGACGAACGCGCTGTCCTGATGGATCGCCTGCTGCGAGCCCCAGCGGAAGTACAGGCCCTGAAAAGCCAGCGCCGGCCGCTCGAAGGTCAGGTTCAGAAAACGCACGATCGGCGCCGCGAACACCACCTGGCGGGCCGAGTCGAGGTGGACGTGCAGGTCGAGCAGCTTGTGACGCTTGTCCTTGAACGCCGGTCCGGCCGGATAGATCACCAGCTGGCCATCCTCGAAGTACTCGACGAAGCAGCGCGCCGAGCTGCGTCCCTCCCAGATCGCATCGACGTCGGCCTCGAGCCGGTCGATAAGCGGGTGCGGGACCGCCTGCGGCAAGATCACGAAGCCGTCCTCGATCCAGCGCTGCAGCAGGCCGGCTTCCTTCGCGCTGATCTCGGCCGCCGCGCGTTTGCGCTCGATCTGCGCTCGAGCGTCCGAGCGGTCGGTCCACAGGCCCCCGAACCGGCTGTGATAGGTCGCCCCGCCGGGCGGCGCGACGATTTCGGGCGGCTGCTGGCCGACCGCCGCGGCGTCGAACCGCACCGTTTGAGGGCTGCTCCGGAGCCTCTGGCGATTCCCGGCGAAGCAGGTCGAGACTTCGTGCGGCGATCCGTCGCGGAAACGCTGCGGCAGCGCCACCTCGAAACCGTGCCGGCCGTCGCCCTTGCCGGCGCGCTCCAGATCGGGCCGATAGAGCGCGGCCTTGGCAGTGGCGACCTTGTCGCCGTCAAGGTAAACATCGATCTCGATCGGCGCGTTGGGCATTTCGGTGTGCCAAGCCCAGCCCAGCACCCAGCCGTTCTCGATCCGATCGACGCGGCCCTCGAAACCGTGTTCACTTACATCCATTTGCGATGCGGGGAAATTATAGATGGACCGCATCGAGACTGCATGGCTCGTCCATGGGTTCCGTGTAGGTGCCCGTGGTCACGCGCGGGGTGGCATGGGCGCGCGAAGCGAGCCCATGTTGGGCTCCGCTCAAGGGATCAAGATCGTAAACCTTCGATCACCAGCGTGTACTCGCCGCGCGGGTTGCGGCTTCGCGCCGATTCGAGCAGGTCGGAGAGCCGGCCCCGGACCAGCTCTTCGTGCACTTTGGTCAGCTCGCGCGCCAGGCACGCCGGCCGGTCGCCCAAGATTTCCAGCGCGTCTTCGAGCGCCGCCAGGATCCGATGCGGCGCCTCGTAGAAGCACAGCGGCTCGGTGCGGTCTTTCAGCGCTTCGAGCCGCCGCCGGCGCGCGCCGCTTTTGGGCGGCAGGTAGCCGGCGAAGGTGAATCCACGCGCCAGTGACAGCCCCGACACGCTGAGCGCGGCCAGGAAGGCGGCGGGACCCGGGATCGCGATCACCGGGCTGCCGCCGGCCAGCGCCTGCTGCACCAGATGGTAGCCGGGATCGGAGATCGTCGGGGTTCCGGCGTCGGTGACCAGCGCGATGTCGGCACCGCTCTGAAGCCGACCGGCGAGCTCGGCGGCGCGACCGCGCTCGTTGTGCTCGTGATAGCTGATCAGGGGCCGGTCGATGCCGTGGCGCTGCAGCAGCCGCCGAGTGTGGCGCGTGTCTTCGGCGGCGATCAGCTCGACCGAGCGCAGCACCGCCAGCGCCCGCAGCGTGATGTCTTCGAGATTGCCGATCGGCGTGGCGACCAGATAGAGGCTTCCCGGCATGAATTGAAAGCTTTGATATCTGTGAACCTGACCTTCGAGTCAAGTCCGGGGGTGCTGTCCTAAGGACAGCACCCAGCTTCGCAAAACCG
>DASWHO010000385.1:0-3634 GCA_036398155.1 Acidobacteriota bacterium | reverse complement strand
AGGGTGATCCACGCCGTGAGTCCAGTTCGGCTCATCGAGCAACCTCGCCTTATAGTATTGAGGACGCGGGTCGCTGAACAGGCGCAGGGCATCGTGAGTGGGGGAACTCCCCCACACCCCCTCGCAGACGGCGCCCTATCCGCCGCCGAGCTTACGGTGTTTGCTCGTGCTTGGAGCGTGCGCCAGCACTGCATAGTGGGCGGTGGAGAGGGTGTCGGATGCAAGGCGGGCGAAGCGAGGCCGACGGAAGCGTACTGAAAGGTACGCTGGAGGAGGCCGAACGAGCCCAACGACGTGGAAAGTGGGGGAACTCCCCCACACCCCCTGTCAGACGGCGCCCTATCCGCCGCCGGGCTAGGGCTGCTGGTTGAGGTTCCAGTCGTAGTCGAGATAGCGGATCTCCAGATCGCCGTTTTGGCGCAGGAAATCGCGCGCCGCCTCGGGGGCGTAGCCGGCGACCCACTCGAGCAAGCTGGCATCGTCGGGACCGAAGTCTTCACCGTACCAATCCAAGATCGGCGAGAGCCAGACGGACTTGGAGGCGCGGTCGACCCGCAGGTGATCCGGCGCGCCGAAGAAGTGGCGGCTGTTGCGCTCGAGCTGCCGCTCGAGCTCCGCGCCGGTGTACGCCTCGTTGAGCAGCCGGGGGCACGACATCGCGGCGCAGACCAGCGCGAAGTGGATCCGCGGCTCGTCCATCTTACGCAGGATCTGGTGCTCGATTTGATTGAGCGACAGCTCGCGCCCACCTACCGCGATCTTGTAGTCGTCCCACACGTTGTAGCCGAACAGGTGGCTGACTTTGTCCTTGATGCTCTGCAGCGGATAGAAGTGCAGCATCGCATCGATGGTCAGGGCGTTGTATAGGTTGATCCAGTAGGCCAGCTTTTCCTTGCGGTCGGCGAGCCGCTCGGGATCGACGCGGGACAGCGCCTCCAGGTAGCGTTTGAGCGCGGCGCTGTCTCGGGCTTTCCACCCGCGGTAGTCGACCAGGCCGCGCTGGTCGACGTAGCGCTCGAGCAGTTGGTCGTAGGCGCTGTGGTCGACCCGGCTCTGGGCCGCCGCCGGCGCGCTGGCAAAGGTGGCGTGGCCGAGGCCAACCGCCAAGAGCCAACCGCTCGAGCGCCTAAGACGATTCCCAAAGCTGTTCATGGGATAAATCCTTAGCTCCGGTCCATGTCTGTCAGATGGTGGGCCGGGCTTCTCCCCGCCCTATGACCATCGGATGTAGGGGCGGGGCTGGTCCCCGCCCGATCAGCCGTCCCAAGGCCACCACGCGTCGACCGAGGGGCGAAGTGGCATCCTCTACTATAGATGATCGGCGGCCGCCTTGGATTCACGGATCGCTCGAGGGTCATGCCAACCTCAGCCGCCTTGCGACTCGAAACTTGCGGGTCCGAGCGACATCTGATGCTGCGGGTGACGTCATGCCCGAATCCGGCGTACGCTCATCCGCACCGGGAAAGGAGCAGCGAGTCTCACCATGCGCGAAGAGAAACCGTACAACGTGGTCGTGATTGGCGCCGGCACCGCCGGCTTGGTGACCGCGGCCGGAACCGCGGGGCTCGGCGGCCGGGTGGCGTTGATCGAGCGCCATAAGATGGGCGGCGACTGCCTCAACTTCGGCTGCGTTCCGAGCAAAGCGCTGATCCGCTCGTCGCGGGTGGCCGCGCTGATGCGCGGCGCCGACCGCTTCGGCTTCGATCCGGTCGCGCTGCAAGTCGATTACGCGCGGGTGGCACGGCGGATGCGCGACCTGCGGGCCAAGATCGCGCCCAACGACTCGGTCGAGCGCTTCACCGGTCTCGGGATCGAGGTGCTGCTGGATCAGGCGCGCTTCGAATCCCCCCACAGCGTGCGGGTCGGCGACCGGATCTTGCGGGCGCGCCACTTCGTGATCGCCGCCGGCGGCCGCGCCGCGGTGCCGCCGATCCCCGGGCTGCACGAGGCCGGCTACCAGACCAACGAGACCGTATTCGACCTCGACCGGCTGCCGGCCCGGCTCGCGGTGCTGGGCGGCGGTCCGATCGGCTGCGAGCTGGCTCAGGCGTTCGCGCGCTTCGGCTCGCAGGTCACGATCATCGACCGCGGCAAACACCTCTTGCATCGCGAAGACGACGACGTGGTGCCGCTGATGGAGAAGGCGCTCGAGGCCGACGGTATCCGGCTGCTGCACGAGACCAACGTGAGCCAGGTGCAACGCCTTCCCGACGGGGTCAAGCGGCTGCGGGTTACCACCCCGCGCGGGGTCGAAGAGCTCGACGCCGACGAGATCTTTGTCGCCGCCGGGCGCCAGCCCAATGTCGAGGGTCTCGATCTGGAGAAGGCCGGGGTGGAGTACGGCCGGCGCGGGATCAAGATCAACGCCTATCTGCAAACCAGCCAGCCGCACATCTTCGCCCTCGGCGACGTGTCGGGGCCGTATCAGTTCACCCACTTCGCCGACTACCAGGCGCGGCTGATCGTGCGCAACATCTTGATGTCGGGGCTGCCGCCCATGCTCAAGGCCAAAGCCGACTACTCGATCGTGCCCTGGTGCACGTTCACCGAGCCCGAAGTGGCGCGGGTCGGGCTCAACGAGCAGGCGGCCCAAAAGCAGGGCGTGGCCTACGACCGGTTCGTGTTTCCATTCGCCGAGCTGGATCGCGCCATTCTCGACAGCGCGGACCAGGGCTTCGTCAAGGTGCTGGCCGCCAAAGGCAGCGACAAGATCCTCGGCGCCACCATCGTTGGCGAGGGTGCCGGCGAGCTGATCCACGAGTTCACCCTCGCGATGCGCAAATCGGTCGGGCTCGCGACCATCTCGGGCACGATTCACGTCTACCCGACCCTTTCCCAGGCGGTGCAGCGAGTGGCCGACTCCTATAACCGCTCGCGCCTCACCGCTCGCGCGCGCAAACTGTTCGGCTGGCTCTACCAGCGCCAGCTCAAAGGGATGCCGTCATGAAGAAACCGTTTCCTTGGAAACCGGTGCTCGGCCTGTTGGTCTTGATCGGCCTGATCGCGGTGGTGCGCTTGCTGCCGGTCGGGGTGTGGTTGGAGTCGTTCAAGTCCTGGGTCGGAGCGCAGGGTGCGACCGGCTACGTGGTGTTCATCGCGGTCTACGCCGCCGCGGCGGTCCTGTTCGTGCCCGGTTCGATCCTCACCATCGGGGCCGGCGTGATCTTCGGTCTGCTGCGCGGTTTCCTCGCGGTCTCGGTCGCCTCGGTCCTGGGCGCCGCGCTGGCGTTTTTGGTCGCGCGCTACCTGATGCGCGGCCAAGTCGAGAAGTGGGCGGCCCAGAACCCCAGGTTCGGCTCGATCGATCGCGCGGTCGGCCGCGAGGGCTGGAAGATCGTGCTGCTGACCCGGCTCAGCCCGGTGTTCCCGTTCAACCTGCTCAACTATCTCTACGGGCTGACCCAGGTGCGCTTCTGGGACTACGTGTGGGCGAGCTGGATCGGGATGATTCCGGGCACGCTGCTCTACGTTTATCTCGGGTTCGCCGGCCAAGTGGCCGCGCGCGCCGCCGCGGGCGCCGCGGAGCGGACCCCGCAAGAGTACGCCTTCTGGGCGCTCGGGCTCGCCGCCACCGTGGCGGTGACGATCTACGTGACCCGCCTGGCCCGCAGCGCGCTCCAAGAGCGCACCGCCT
>DASWHO010000384.1:0-1942 GCA_036398155.1 Acidobacteriota bacterium | reverse complement strand
GGGGGCGGGTTCAGGCACTCTCTTTTGGCTGGTGACGGTGTTGAAGTGGCCCCGATCCGTGATTGCGGACAACGAGGGTGATCCGGCGGCTGCCGGTTGCCGTGCTTGCCAATTGGATCGGGTCAGGCCGCCGGTTTGAGCCGGGTGAAGAGCGCGAGGTTGTAGGCGACGACCGAGGACCAGATGTAGGCCCTGAAGTGCTCGAGCCCGCGCCAGGTGCAGCGGGCCAGGCCGTAGGCGCGCTTGAGGCATGAGATGTCGGCCTCGATGCCGGCACGGAAGTTCCTGAGCTTGCGATAGACCCATCGGCTCTTGACCATGTCTTCGATCCTGAGCCCGGCCTTCTTGTGGAACGCCATGTCCCGGACCCCACGCGCCTTGGCCTGGGCGAGGTTGTCCGGCGAGGCATAGCCGCCATCGGCGGCCAACTGCCGGGGTGCCTGGCCGTAGAGCGCGACGTGACGGTCGAGCATGGCGAGCAGCCGCTCGCTGTCGGCCGGATTGCCGGCCTCAACCACCATGTCGAGGATGAGGCCGCTGCGCCCGGTCGTCAGGTTCAGCTTGTGGCCGTAGTCCACCTTGCGGCTGCCCTTGACGATGATGTCGGCGTGCGCCTCGAACAGGCTGACCAGCTTATCGCCCGCCGGGACCGCCTCCCCGGCCAGGACCCGGCGCTTGGCCTGGGAGATGACCCGTTCGATCAGCGGACGATAGTGATCGACCTTGGCGCGCCAGCGCGCAGCGGCACTGCCGGTGGCGTTGGCGACCTGGGTCGCCACCCGGTCGAGGTCGGCCAGGGTGGAGCGGATCAGGTCGATCAGCTCGCGGTACAGCTGGACCAGCTTCGGCCGGCCGCGGGTGTACTGGATCGCGCAGGCTCGCCGCTTTGCCGCCCGACGACGGTCGCGCCAGGACGGCCCGTGGGCGCCAAGCCATCGTGCGGCGCCCTTCAACAGGCGAGCCATCACCCGCATCGCGTCCCACAACAGGCTGCTGTCGCTCGGCTCGTGCAGCAGGGCTGCCGTGACCGTGCTGTCGAGCCGCACCACCCGGCCCGGCTCAACCCTGTTCTCCCGGGCGCCGGCGAGCAGGGTCCGATTGATCGCTTCCCAGCTTTCCGCCCGGATCGCGCTGATCGTCTTCTGCAGCACCGACTTCTTCGGCGTCCATGCCACCGGTAGCCGCGCAAAGGCATGGAACGACCAGGAGTCCTCGAGATGAAACGCCAGCTCCTGATAGCTCAGCTGACGGTGCTGCTTGAGCAGGGCGCACCGCAGCACCGCTTCCGCCGGCAGGCCGCGGCGCCCGGTCTCGCGGACCCCGTCCCGGCGAAGATCCAGGCTCACCAAGCGCAGCAGCTCGGGATGCTCATCCAGCCAGGCCGACATCGCCTTCAGCTCGCGGCCGATCTCGTGTCCGGCGAACAAATCGAATATGCTCATCTGGACGGTGCGTTCCTGACGCATCTGTCGGCTCCGGCGGTTGCGGGTTGAGGGACGGAATCAGTGGCATGATCCCGCATCTTACCCGAAACCGCCGGGCTTCACTCGCGACAAGTCGCGATTCATCCAGCAGATTCAATTAGTTAATGTTCGTGGACGGACACTAGCTAGGCGGCGTGGCTGTCCAGCGCGGGCTTGCTGCCGACGAAGGGCACCACATTCGCCGCCAGTACGTAGCCCACGCTCCGCACGGTCTTGATCAGCACCGGGTCGGCCGGGTCGAGCTCGATCTTCTTGCGGATGCGGCCGATCAGCACGTCGATGCTGCGGTCGAACGGGCTCCATTCCCGCGACTTGGTGGCCGCCATCAGGTCGTCGCGGCTCATCGGCTGGTTGGGCTGCTCGATGAGCGCGCGCAGCAGGTCGAACTCGGCGCTGGTGAGGGCGACCCGCTCACCGTCGAGGCGGGTCAGCTCGCGGCGGCCAAAGTCGATCACCCA
>DASWHO010000383.1:0-3314 GCA_036398155.1 Acidobacteriota bacterium | reverse complement strand
TCGCGCAGGTGCCTGAGCGCGACCGGGTTGCGAACCCCGTCCCACACGGTGCGCTTGTCCTTTTGGAGCTGGTCGAACCCGTAGGTGGAGGGCTCGGTCTTGAGCAGCCAATAGGCCATGCGGCGATTCTGACCGGTTCTGATACGGGCCGCAAGTCGCTCTCGATGCGATCCGAGCTTCAGGTTGTGAACCATGAAAGCGGCTGCACAGCCCAGACCCGCGACCACAAAAAGTTGGCGCCGCGGCGCCCCGCCGATCGACCCGCTCGCGGCTCCCTCCGGGACACCCGGGAGCCCTGGGTCGCGATCTTTGGAGCGACCGCGGCGCCGAATCGTCGCTACGGTTCGATCCGCAGCACCTCGCCGGCGCCGGCCGGGCAGGCGCTGCAGTTGCTGACGTAGATCGACCCGTCGGTGCCGAAGGCGAAGCCGCCGGGCAGGAACAGGCCGCGCTTGGCGACCACCTCGCGCGAGCCGTCCGATGCGATCCGCATCAGCGATCCGGTCGGCGGGCCGTCCGACAGCAGTCCGCGGGTGGCGATCTCGAGGACGTAGAGCAGGCCGTCGGGGCCGAATCCGATGTCGATGATGTTGGTGAACCCGCCGGCGTAGACCTCCAGCTCACCGCCCGGCTCGAGGCGATAGACGCGGGCCTGGTTCTTGGGAAATGGGAAGCCGGTCAGCTGGCCGACGTAGTAGGCGCCGTCGGGGCCCTGGACGACCGTGGTCGGCACCGCTTCCATCGGAATCTGCTCGCCGGGCGGCAGCCCGAGAAACTCCGGCGCGTCGGCCAGCCGCAGCGGGAACACCGCCAGGGTCTCGACCGAGCCGCCACGCCGGACCCGCAGCAGGTCGTTGCCGCCGGCATCGGCGACGATCCACTGATTGGCGCGCGCGAAGATGCCGTAGGGATTGGTGTCGAGCACCCCGCCGTCGGGGTTGTGGGCTGCTTCGTGAGCGACCAGGTCGCCAACCGCCTCCCAGCTCCCGCTGTGCAGGTCCACTTCCAGCAGCCGGCCGAAGTCGGTCCCGTCGGAGCCGAGCTCGTCGCGCAGATCCGGAGGACCGGTCAGCCCCATCACCACGTAGGCGCGCCGGTTGTTACGCAGCGCCAGATCGTGGGGACCGACGCCGCCGCTGCCATCGGGGGCTGCCAGCGACGGCAAGCCGCTGACCACGCGCTGCTGGCCGCCGCCGGAGATCCGGGTGATGGCGCCGGTCGCCCCGAAGCAGACTTCGAGCGGTTCACTGGTCACCACGCAAGTGCCGGTCCCTCCCTGACCGGACTCGGCGACGTACACTGCGCCGTTCTTGCCGACCGCCAGCCCGCGCGGGTTGTCGAGTCCGCTGGCGGCCAGCTCGATGGTCTGGCTCTGCGCGCCGCCCGCGGCCAAAGTCAACGCCGCGGCCAGCAGCGCGCGCAAGTCATCACTCCAAAACCGGGTTCTGGTTGGATGCTCCATCCTGATTCCTCCTTGTGTTTGGGAATGCTAACCCTAGGCCGCCGATTCCGCGTCCCGGTCGCGGGCCGGCGGACAAGCTCGGTAGCTCCCCGATCTGGGCTCAGATAAACTCGGGCCCACTCCGCATGTCCTTCGCGCTTCCGGATATTTTCCGGACAGAGTTCGGACCGGCGGGGAGCGGGGCCGTGAGCCGCAGGTTCAGGCATTTTTACACCTTCGGGCCGTTCCGGTTCGACCCGGAGCGGCGCGTGCTCTCGTGCGCGGGCAAGATCGTCCCGCTGGCCCCCAAACTGGCCGAGATCCTGCTGGCGCTGGTCGAGAACCACGGCGGCCTGGTCGAGAAGGACGAGCTGATGCAGCGGATCTGGCCCGACACCTTCGTCGAGGAGGGCAATCTGACCCGCAACATCTCGCGGCTGCGGGCGGCGCTGGGCGAGGCGCCGGACGAAGAGCGCTACATCCAAACCCTGGCGCGCCGCGGCTATTGCTTCGTCGCCGAGGTGCGCGAGATCGAAGAGGAGATCACGCCGGCGGCGGAGCGGGCCCCGCCCGCCCGCGTCGAGCTCGATGCCCCCGAGGCGATCCAAGGCCCGGCCGCCGAACCGCAGGCGCAGGCCGGCGCCGCGCGGCGAACCGCCCCGCGCTGGGTTTGGGCCGCGGCCGGTGGCGCAGCCCTGCTGATGCTGAGCGCGGCGCTGGTCTGGTGGCGCGGGCCCTTGGCGCCGGCATTCTCGGCCGATCGTATCCACTCGCTCGCCGTGCTGCCGTTCCATTCGATCGGCCCGGCGGATCGCGACGCCTACCTGGGGCTGGGCATGGCGGACGCCTTGATCAGCAAGCTCGGCGGCCAGGGGCAGGTGATCGTTCGATCCACCGGCTCGGCGCGCCGCTTCGCCGGGCGCGGGGTGGATCCGCAAACCGCCGGCCGGCGGCTGGGGGTGGACGCGGTGCTGGAAGGGACCCTGCAGCGCCAGGGCGAGCGGCTGCGCCTGACGGTGCAGCTGGTCGAGGTCGAAAGCGGGCGCCATCTGTGGAGCGAAACCTTCGACCAGCGCTTCACCGACATCTTCGCGCTGGAGGACTCGGTGTCCCGGCGCCTGGCCGAGGCGCTGACCCTGGAGCTCAGCGGCGCCGAGCGCCGGCGGCTCGAGAAGCACGATACCGACGACCCCGAAGCGTACGCCGATTATCTCAAAGGCCGGTATTACGCCAGCCGCCTGACCCGGGACGGATTCGACCTCGGCATGCGCTACTTCCGCCAAGCGATCGAGCGCGATCCGAGCTACGCCCGCGCCTATGAAGGACTGGCCTACTACTACATCCAGGCCAACGACCTGTTGATCCCAGCGCGCGAGGCGATGCCGCAGGCGCGGGCTGCGGCCCAGCGCGCGCTGGAGCTGGACGAGGGCCTGCCAGCGCCCCACGTTTCGCTCGCCATGGTGCACTGGCAGTTCGATTGGACCTGGCCGGCGGCGGTGCGCCAGTTTCGGCGCGCGCTCGAGCTGAGTCCCAACCACGCCGAGACCCATCAGAACTTCGGCTTCTGCCTAGTGATGATGGGCCGTTTCGAGGAAGCGATCGAGCAGGTGCGGCGCGCCCGCGAGCTGGACCCGCTGTGGGTCGAAACCAACGTGCACCTGTCGGTGGTTTTGTATTTCGCGCGCCGCTACGCCGAGGCGGCCGAGGTCGCGCGCCGGACGATCGAGCTCGACCCGCATTACTGGCTCGGCCACGTGGCGCTGGGGCGCGCCTTGGAGCAGCAGGGCGACTTGGCCCAGGCGATCCGCGAGTACGAAACCGCGCGCGGCATCGACGACCAGATCGCCGAGATCGAGGGCGATCTGGGCCGCGC
>DASWHO010000382.1:0-16380 GCA_036398155.1 Acidobacteriota bacterium | reverse complement strand
ACGCCGGCATCGTGTCGGTCGCCGGATCCTCGGTCAGCCGGCGCTGGCCGGAGCCGTCCGACCGCATCCAATAGATCTCGTGGTTGCCGTCGCGCCCGCTGCGAAACACGATCCGCTCGCCGTCGGCGGAAAAATCAGGCCAGGCGTCGTTGCCGGTTGCATTGGAGGTCAGATTGACCGCGCCGCCGCCGTCGGGCCGGATCCTCCAGATGTCGGCCGCGGCCCGGGCGCCGGCGAAGGTCGGCCCGACGCTGAAGGCGATCCAGCGCCCGTCGCGCGACCAGATCGAGCCCCAGGCCGAGCCCGACTCGGGCTCGAACAGCTCGCGCAGACCGCTGCCGTCGAGGGCGGAGATCATGAGCTTCGAGAAGCCCAGCGCGCTGACCACCTGAACGCCGTCCGGTCCGAGCGACGGGAAGTTGCCGCGCAGCGGGTGGAGCTCGAGCGCGCGGTCGGGCAGCTCGATCCGCTGCCGCCCGCCGGCGACCGCGAACGGTCGCTTGAAGCGGCCGATCGGATTCGGATCGCTGTCCGGCGCGCTGCCGTGGCAGACCATGCTGCCGCTGCGCGGGTCGGTGTCCGGCGCCCAGTACTCTTGAGCCGCGTCGCTCTCGAGCCGTTCGCCGGTGCCGTCGGCCGCGATCGAGACGATCCGCGCGCCGTCGCCGCGCCGCTGCGAAAACCAGATCCGTCCGTCGCGGCCGGCGGCGGGCGAGAGCGCGGGGGAATCGCTGATCGGGCGCTGATTGTTGCCGTCGCGGTCCATGCGCCAGAGCTTCGAGCCGCCCTCGCGCTCGGAGGTGAACAGGATCGCCGCACCGTCCGGCGACCAGGCCGGCGAGCCGTCCCAGCCGCGCGCGTCGGTGAGCCGCTGCTGGCCCGAGCCGTCGGCGTTCATCCGGTAGATCTCGCTGGCGCGGGTGCGGTCGCGGTTGCTGGCGAAGGCGATGGTGCGCCCGTCGGGCGCGAACGCCGGATTGAAATCGCCGCCCGGCGCGCGGGTCAGGTTGACCGCCTCTTTGAATGCCGCAGGATCGGCGGGTCGAAACGGCATCGCGAAGATGTCGGCGTTGCCGCTTTTGGTGGAGACGAACGCGAGGCTGCGCCCGTCGGGCGCGAAAGCCGGCGCGTCTTCCAGCGCGGCGTCGGCGGTGAGCCGGTAGAGCTTCTCCGGTTCCCGCTGCAGATCGAGCGCAAACAGATCCGGGCTGCCGTGGCGTTCGCTGCAGAACACGACCCAGCGGCCGTCGGGCGAGAACACCGGGTTGTAATCCAGCGCCGGATGGGCGGCCAGGGCTCGCGGCTCCGCGGCCCCTTTCTCGAAGAGGTAGATATCCCAGTTGGCCGGGCGCATCGCCGTGTACAGCACCCGCTCAGGGGCCGGCGCGCGCTCTTGGGCCGAAGCCGCGCCGCTGGCCAAGCAGCAGACGATCAGGCAGCGGAATCGAAGCCTCACGTTTTCAAGTCGGCAGATCGGATCGGCAGGCGGCGCACCCGCTTGCCGGTGGCCTGGAAGATCGCGTTGGCGACCGCCGCCGCGATCGGCGGCACCGGCGGCTCACCAGCGCCGGCCGGCGGTTCGTTGCTGGGGACGATGTGCACCTCCACCTTCGGCATCTGGTCGAGCCGCAGCAGCGGGAAGTCGTGGAAGTTGCTCTGCTGGACCCGGCCGCGCTCGATCGTGATCTCACCGTGGAGCGTAGCGCTGAGCCCGTAGGCGATGCCACCCTCGACTTGGGCCTCGATCAGGTTCGGCGTCACCGGCAGGCCGCAGTCGATCGCGCACACCACCCGGTGGACTCGGACTGTTCCGTCTGGTTGCACCTCGACCTCGGCCACCTGCGCGATGTAGGCCTCGAAAGCGAACTGGGCCGCGATGCCGCGCCCGCGGCGCTGTGGCAGCGCCTCGCCCCACGACGCCTTCTCGGCCGCGAGCTGGATCACATGGCGCAGCCGACCGGTGTCGTAGATCCCGTCGTAATAGGGCAGGCGGCGCAGCGGGCCGAGCAGCTCGAGCCGCAGCGCGACCGGATCCTTGCCGCCGGCCGCGGCCAGCTCGTCGACGAAGCTCTGGATCACGAAAGTGTTGTTGGAATACTCGACCGAGCGCCACCAGCCGTGCGGCGCGGCCTGCGGCACGTGGCTGTACTCGAGCCGGTAGTTCGCGATCGCGTGGGCCGGGAAGTCCTCGTCGGTGAACTGATTGTTGCGTACGTTGAGGATGTGCTGGATCCAGGCCACCGGTTTGCCTTCGTCGTCCACGCCGCCCTGCAGGCGCTGATAGGTCGCGGGACGGAAGAAGCCGTGCTGCAGGTCCTGTTCACGGCTCCATGTCAGCTTAACCGGCGCGCCGGCCGCCTTGGAGAGCAGGACCGCCTCGACCACGACGTCGGGATAATGGCGCCGGCCGAAGGCGCCGCCGAGCAGCGGCAGGTGGACGGTCACCGACGTTTCCGGGATGCCGAGCACCGCGGCCGCGGCCTTCTGCGCGCGCTGCGGGTCCTGGGTTCCGCTCCAGATCTCGCAGCGGTCCTTTTCGACCCGGGCGACGCAGTTCATCGGCTCCATCGGCGCATGCGCCTGGTAGGGCAGCTCGTAGACCGCTTCGATCCTTGTGGCCGCGGCGGCCAGCGCCGCCGCCGCGTCGCCGTCCTCGCGGACCACCTTGCCCCCGCTTGCGGCGAGCCGTTCGAACTGCGCGCGCAGCGCAGCGCTGCCTTCGGCCGCCGCCGGACCGCCGTCCCAATCGATCTGGAGCGCCTGGGCGCCTTGGAACGCCGCCCAGGTGCTTTCGGCGATCACCGCCACGCCGCTCGGGACCAGGATCGGCTCAACGCGCCTCTCGATCTCGATGACTCGACGCACGCCGGGCAGTGCCAAAGCCGGTGCCGGATCGAAGCCGGCGACCTGGCCGCCGAAGGTCGGACAGTGCACCACCGCCGCGTGCAGCATCCCCGGCAGGCGGACGTCGAGCCCGAACCGGGCCGAGCCGTCGGCAAGGGCCGGCGCTTGGATGCGATGGACGCGCCGTCCAATCAGCCGGAAATCTCTCGGATTCTTGAGCTGAATCCGCTCCGGCTCGGGCGGCGGACGTCGCGCCGCGGCCGCCGCTAATGCGCCGTACGAAAGCTTCCGGCCGCTGCCGGAGTGGACCACCGCCCCTTGCCGCGCTTCACACTCCGAACGCGCAACGCGCCACTGCTCGGCGGCGGCGGCGATCAGCAGCTCGCGCGCGGTCGCGCCGGCGCGGCGCAGCGGCTCCCAGGTAGTGCGGATGCTGGTGCTGCCGCCGGTGATCTGCGGGCCGTAGCGGTCGTCGGCCGCGGCGCCTGCCTGCTCGATTCGGATCGCCGCCAGGTCGACTTCGAGCTCCTCGGCCAAGACCATCGGCAGGCTGGTGAGAACGCCTTGCCCCATTTCCGATTTTGGCACCCATACGGTGACCGTGTCGTCGGCCCCGATGCGGAGGAAGGCATTGGGCTGAAATGCCGCGCCGGCTGAGGCCGCCGGCGATGCCGCAGCGCGCGGCAGATAGAAGCCGAGCAGCAGTCCGGCGCCGGAGAGCGCCGAAAGCTGGAGGAAATCACGCCGGTCGAGACTCGCTGCCTGCTGCATCACGCGCCTCCCTGCGCGGCCCGATGGATCGCGCGCCGGATCCTTGGGTAGGTGCCGCAGCGGCACAGATTGCCGGCCAGCGCCTCGTCGATCTCGCGGTCGGTGGGGCGCGGTTTGCGCGCGAGCAGCGCCGCCGCCGCCATGATCTGCCCCGGCTGGCAGTAGCCGCACTGCGAGACGTCCTCGGCCAACCAGGCTTGCTGCAGCGGGTGGGTGCGATTCGGCGCCAGCCCCTCGATGGTGGTGACCTTGCGATCGCCGACCTGCTCCAGCGGCGTGATGCACGAGCGCACCGCGCGGCCGTCGAGATGAACGGTGCAGGCGCCGCACAGGCCGGCGCCACAAGCGTACTTGGTGCCGGTCAGCCCGAGCGCGTCGCGCAGGACCCAGAGCAGCGGCGTGCCGGCCTCGGCCTCAACGCTCCGCGGTTTACCGTTGACGTGGATTTGCGCAGCCATCGACGACCTCCGTGCCGTTTGGATTCTCGAGCTCGTGAATTGGACGCCGCGCGCGCGAGGTTTCTTCCGCGCCCGCGCAGAGGCATGCGCGAGTCCCTCGTTCGGGCGGGGACGAGCCCCGCCCCTACATTTTCCAACGGCGATTTGGCGACCGATGGTGTAGGGGCGGGGCTTGTCCCCGCCCGAGTGGGACGTGGCGGGGCGGGGCGTCCTCCCGATCGGGACCGTGTAGGGGAGGGGCTTGTCCCCTCCCGTATGTCCGACAAGCGCAGCTCGTCGATCAGCGGCTCGGGAGCAGACCTTCCCACATTCGCAAGTCCTCATCGCGAGCGGAACCGCCGCGATGCTTCGCGGCGTGTTCGGCCTCATTATTATAGGACTGGGTGCGCGCCCGTTGAATTTTCCCGGCTCCGCGGAGCTCGAGGATCGTATGTCTTAGCGCGTCGCCGGTATTGGACGATGGAAGATTCTTGCGCCGAGCAGCGTCTCACGGTGGAGAAGGTGTCCGGACCGTCGGACCCTGCTTTGGAACCAAGCGTCACGGAACAGAAGGCGCCGGCCGCGCGTCGGAGCACAATGGGAGGTGGGACCGAGCCAGTCACCGACGCCGCGCCGCTCGAAACGGCGCTGCTGGAAGGCTGCCGGCAAAGGGATCGAAGCGCGTTCGCGGCCCTGTTCGACGCCTATCGCGACCGAGTCTATTCGCTGGCGGTCCACCTCGGCGGCAACGAGCGGCTGGCGGCCGACGTCACTCAGGACGTGTTCATGAAGCTGTGGACCCGCATCGATCAGTTTCGCCGCGAGGCGACGTTCTCGACCTGGCTGCACCGCATCGTAGTCAACACCTATCTCGACCATCGCCGCGCGGAGAAGCGCTTCATCCGGCCGGGCCCGGACGGCTCGGCGGCGCTGCCGGCGGCTCAGGCACGCGGCGTCTGGGACGCCGAGATCCCCGCGCGGGTGCGCGCGGCGCTCGGAGCCCTGAGCCCCAAGCTGCGCGCGCCGCTGGTGCTGCGCTATCTCGAAGAGCTCTCGTATCAGGAGATCGCCGACCTGCTCGGGGTTTCGCCCGGCACGGTGGCCTCGCGACTGAGCCGCGGCCACCGCCAGCTCGCGGCGCTGCTCGCCGATCTCAAGCCCGCTTTACGGCGGGAGGTTTGAAATGCTCAGGCGCCATCCCAAAGCGGACCTGCTGGCTTATGCCGAAGGCGAGCTGTCCGGCGCGGCCGCGCAGTCGGTCGCCGAGCATCTGGTGCGCTGCCCGCGCTGCCGCCGCCGCCTCGACGCGCTGCGTCTGGGCGTAGCGCTGGCGCGCCGGCTCGAGCCGGTGGCGCTGCCGGCCGAGCAGGCCGCAGCGATCCGGTCCCGATTGGTGAGGTTCGCGTCCCCTCCCAGGACCGCATCGGTCGGGCCGCGCCGCCGGATCTCCGCGCTGGCCGGCGCCGCCGCCGTCCTCGTGGTTTTGCTCGGCGCCGCGGTTCTGGTGCAGAAGCTGAGAACCTCCACGGTGGATCTGCGGCGCGAGTCCGGACCGCCTTCGGCGCTGGAGCAGCGCGCGATCGCTTTTCATCTGCAACGGCTCGGCGGCACGGCGCGCCTCGATTTCGAAAGCGGCTCGGCGACCGAGCTCAGGCAATGGATCGCAGCCCAGGCCGGACTGGACGCCGCTTTGGCGCGCGGCCGGCCGGCCGAGGACGCCGGCCGCTACCAGCCGGTCGGCGCCAAGCTGCTCGAAGTCTCCGGCGCGCGCTGCGTCGCGATCGCCTATCGGATCGACTCGCAGCCGGTGACCTTGCTGACCGCGCATGCCGCCGATCTAACGGCGACGCCGGCGCGCGGCCTGCTCGGCAAGCGGATCCACTACCGCTTCGACCGCGGGCGCCGGCTCAAGCTTCTGACTTGGACCAGCAGCGGCCAGACTTACAGCCTGGTCTCCGACCTGCCGCAGCTCGGCGAGCAGAGTTGCCTGATCTGCCACACCGATCCCGAGCGCCGCCGTCTGATCCAGCGGCTCGGCGCGGCGCTCTGAACCGCTGAGCCCTGAGCCGCGGCGCCGTTGCTGCGGCGGGCGCTGGCCGAGGTTAGACTGGGAGGCTTCGCGCCGGCTCCTAGAAGCCGGAACTTCAAAAGGGGGGCGGCAATGGGCAACTCAAACGGCGGAAACAGCCGACTCGGCTGTTTCGATCACATCGTGGTTCTGATGCTCGAGAACCGCTCGTTCGACAACCTGCTCGGCTATCTCTACGACCCTTCGAACCTGCCGCCCGGTGCCAGCTTCGAAGGCGTGGTCGGCAAGAACCTCTCGAATCCGATCCCCGCCGAATACGATCCGGTGGACCGCAAGACGATTCCGGTTTCGATCGGAACCGACACCAACAATCCCAACCCGGATCCCGGCGAAGAATACCCGCATATCAACACCCAGATGTACGACACCGTCGCGCCGGCCGGCAACGCGGCGCTGCCGGCCGAGAAGATGCTGGCGCCCTACAATCGGCCCGCCGTCGTGCCGCTCGATGCGCCGATGAACGGTTTCGTGCGCGACTACATCAATAATTTCATCGTGACCCAGGGCCGTGCCCCGAGCTACGAGGAGTTCGGCGTCATCATGCAGAGCTTCGACCCAGCCGAGATTGCGGTGCTTTCGACCTTGGCACGCGAATTCGCGGTGTTCGATCATTGGTATTGCTCGGTGCCGAGCCAGACCTACTGCAACCGCGCGTTCTTCAACGCTGCGACCTCGTCGGGTTTGGTGCTCAACCAGCCGGCCTCGAATTGGATCGATCACAACCGCGCCCCGACGATTTTCAATCTGCTGGAGGCCCAGCACCACGACTGGGCGATCTATTACGATGCTGAGAACATCATTCCGCTGACCGTGCTGATCAGCAGCCATCAGCTATGGGATCATCTGCTGACTCGCACCCACCACATGGACAGGTTCTATGACGACGTCCGCAACGGCAGGCTGCCGGCCTACTCCTTCGTCGAGCCGCGCTTCATGTTTCAGCACAACGATCAGCATCCGCCGTCGAAGTTCCCTTACGGCCCGACCGATCCCGGCACCGTGCTCCTCGGCGATCAACTGATCGGCGAGGTTTACGACGCGATCCGCAGCTCATGCTCACCGAACGGCAGCAACTGGAAGAACACCCTGCTGCTGATCACCCATGACGAGCACGGCGGCTGCTACGATCATGTCTCGCCGGTCGCGGCGGTGCCGCCCGGTGACGGCGCGACGCCGCAAATGGGTTTTGCTTTCAATCAGAGCGGGGTGCGGGTTTCGATGGTGGCGATCTCGGCGTTCATCAATCGCAACACCATCATTCATACGGCCCACGACCACACCGCGGTGCTCAAGACGATCACGACCCGCTGGGGACTCGCTTCATTGACCGCGCGCGACGCCGCGGCCACCGACATCGGCGAGGTGTTCAACCTCAGCGTGCCCCGCGATCCGAACCAGAACTGGTCCGATGGCCAGCCGCAATGGCCGCTGGTTCAGCCTCAGCCGCTCGCCGCCGACTGGGCGGCGGCCTTCAGCCTCGACGATCCGCTCAACCCGCTGCAGCGCAACATCGTAGACCACATCGCCGAGCTGGCCCGACGCAAAGGTCTAGTCGCCGCGGCGCCGCCGATTCAAACCATCGGCCAGGCCCGCGATTTCATGAGATCCGTCGCCCAGCGGCTCAACTCGAACGACGCGCCGGCCGACTAGCGGCTTGCGGCAAACTCTCAGGCCGCTTGGGCTCTTGCGACCGGCACCAGCTCGCGCAGGCGCGCCAGGAAGGCGGCCATCTCCGCGCGGGTTCCGATCGAGACGCGGAGCCAGTGTGGCATGGCCGGGAAGCGGCGGCCGACCAGGATGCGGCGCTCGCGGAAGCCCTGGATCACCGGCCCCACGTCGGTTCCGAGATCGATCATGACGAAGTTGGTGTGCGAGGGGACGTAGGCGCGGCCGTCGCGCTCGAGCTCGGCGCACAAAAAGCCGCGGGTTTCCGCGTTGAGGCGGCGCTGCTGCTCGAGATGCTCGGCGTCGCCCAAGCAGGCGAGCGCCGCTTCGAGCACCGCCACGTTGGCGTTGCTCCAGCAGAGCTGCTGGCGCACGGCCTGAATCGACTGCTTCGAGCCCACGCCGTAGCCGAGGCGCATGCCGGCCAGGCCGTAGATCTTGGAGAAGGTGCGCGCCACGATCAGGTTGGGCGTGTCGGCCAGCCAAGCGGTCGCGCTGGCGTAGCCGGGGTCCTCGACGAAATGATGGTAGGCCTCGTCGACCAGGATCATCGTGCTCGAAGGCACCTGCGCGATGAAGCGCTCCAGCTCGCTGGCGCCGACGATGGTTCCGGTCGGATTGTTCGGATTGCAGACATAGACCAAGCCGGTGCGGTCGTCGCAGACCGCCGCCAGCGCCTTGAGGTCGTGGCGCTGGTCCTGCGTCTGCGGCACCTTGACGACCTCGGCCTGGGTGCCGCGCGCGAACACCACCACCGCCTCGAAGGTCGGTTCCGACACCACCACTTGCTTGCCGGGTTCGAGGAAGGCTTGATCGGCGGCCTGCAGAATCTCTCCCGAGCCGCAGCCGAGCGCGACCTGATCGGGCTCGACATGGTGCAGCGCCGCGATCGCCTCGACCACCCGGTCGCCGTCGGCGTCGGGATAGCGCGCGGCGCGGCCGCCGGCCTGCTCCATCGCCTCGAGCACGCCGGGCGAGGGACCGTAAGGGTTCTCGTTGGAGTTGAGCTGGATCGTTCCCGGGGGCGCGCCGGCCGGGAGCTTCGCGGCGGCGCCGCGGCCGCTCAGGTCTGTTATCCAAGCGGCTCCGAGCGCGCTTCCGAGCGTACGAGCGAATTGGCGGCGATTGATTGTCGGACCGTTCATGTTTCTCCCTCCTAGACCCCGATTCTTGAGCCAATCATAAGGTGCCGACCCGCCAAATGCACGGCGACGCATGCAACTCCTACCGCTCTGGGCTGCGAGTGATACCCTCTCCTTTCTGAAACGCGTTGGGCGCGAATGGGTGCCGTGGGCAAGCTCTGCTTTGCCCACGGACGACATTTGAATCAGGAAGTTACATTCATTCAGTTTTCGTCTGTTGTCCGTGGGCAAAGCGAAGCTTGCCCACGGCACCCGATGCGAACTGATCCCGTGTAGGCCAGCGGTGGATGCGTTCTACTCCTTGTGCTAGGATGGGAAATGCCGATCCGCGAGATCGGTTTCCCGAAACGTCGTTTCGTCAGTTTTTTCCTGACCCCAGGAGGGAGTTCATGTCGATCGCCAAGATCACCGAGATTTCCGCGACCTCCACCGAAAGCTTTGAGGATGCGATCCGTTCCGGCATCAAGCGCGCCAACAAGACGCTCAAGAACGTCTCCGGCGCCTGGATCCAGGACCAGAAGGTCGATGTCGAGAAGGGCAAGATCACCCGCTATCGGGTCAACATGAAAGTCACCTTCGTGCTGGAAAACTAGCCCGCATTCCTCACGCGATCAGTCGGCCGCGGGCGGCATCAGGTACTTGTCGTACCAGCTCAGGTAGCGCTCCATCAGGTCGCGCTCGTAGCTCGGCTTGCGCAGGCCGTGATACTGGTCGGGATAGATCACCAGCTGGGTCTCCACCCCCAAGCTGCGCAGCGCCTGGTACATCTGCTCGCTGTTGAGCAGCGGTACGTTGAAGTCCTGCTGGCCGCAGGCGAACAGGGTCGGCGTGACGATCCGGTCGGCGTGGAGGAACGGGAACGAGACCTTGAGCCAGGCATCGAGGTTCTTCCACGGCACGCCGAGCTCGTGCTCGTACTCCTTGATGTACTGGTCGGTGCCGTAGCCGGCCAGGATGTTGGAGATGCTGGCGCCGCTGGTGGCGGCCTTGAAGCGGGTATCCTGCGCGATCACGTAGTTGGTCAGCATGCCGCCGTAGCTCCAGCCGCCGATCCCGAGGCGCTCGGGATCGGCCCACCCTTGCGCGACCGCGTAGTCGACCGCCGCCAGCACGTCCTGCGTGTCCTGGTGACCCCAGTCGGCGTAGATCGCGGTCGCGAACGCTTCGCCGCGGCCCGAGCTGCCGCGCGGGTTGGCCGCCAGCACCAGATAGCCGCGGGCGGCGAAGAGCTGGAACTGGAAATCGAACTCGTTCGCGAACTGTCCGACCGGACCGCCGTGAATCCGCAGCAGGGTCGGATAGCGCCGCCCGGGCTCGAAATCCGGCGGCTGGATCACGAAGCCGTGGATCTCGGTGCCGTCTCGGCTCGGGAATTGAATCTCCTGGACCGCGCCGAGCCGGACCTTTTCGAGCCAGCTTTCATTCTGCCGCGACAGCGCCCGCAGCGCGCCGCCTTCGAGCGCGAAAACCTCGAGCGGCTGGTGCGGCGTGCCGCTCAAGATCGCGATCTTGCCGTCCGGACCGGTATCGAAAGCTTCGACCACGCGGCCCGCGGAGCTCAAACGCTCGACCACGCCGCCGCCGGCCGGCACGCGTCCGAGAAACTTGCTGCCGTCGTCCTCGAACAGAAACAAAAGCGCCGACCCGTCGGGCGACCAAACCGGCTGCTCGGCGCTGCGATCCAGCTCCGGCGCGACCAACCGCCCTGCGCCGCCGCCGGCGGGGATCAGCGCCAGATGCTGGGTCGAGTAGTAGATCAGCTTGGGATCGCCGCCGCGGAAGTAGGCGATCGAGCGGCCATCCGGGCTCCAGGCCGGCCGGCTCTTCCAGTTCGGATCGCAGTCGGACCCTTCATAGGTGGTGAGCTGGCGCGGATCGGCGCCGGCCTGGGCCGCGACGATGTAGATATCCCAATTGTCGTGGCGGTCGAAATCCGCGCCGCGCTTGGTGACGAACGCGATCGACTTGCCGTCCGGCGACCAGGACGGCAGATACTCGTTGAACCTGCCGGTGGTGAGCGCCTCGGAGCTGCGGCGCTCGAGATCGAACAGAACCAGGTGCTCGCGCGGCGTGCCGAGGTAACCGGTGTAGTCCTCTTTGAACTGGAAGCGATCGATCACGATCGGCTTCTTGGTCTTCTCCTCATCCTTGTCCTTGTCGCCGGGCTCCGGCGCGTCCGGGTCGGGATCCGAAACCACCAGCGCGAGGCGCCGGCCGTCGGGCGACCAGGCGAAGTCCGTGACCCCGCCTTTGAAATCGGTGAGGCGCTCGGCTTCGCCGCCGGCGCGATTGAGGATCCAGACTTGATCGGTCTCGGGCTCGTAGTCGCGGTCGGACAGGAACGCCAGGTAGCGGCCATCCGGGCTCCAGCGCGCCATGGTCTCGTTGTCTTTGCTGCTGGTCAGCCGCACGCTTTGCCCGCCGTCCCAACGGGTCATCCAGATATCGCTGTCGCGCCGGTCTTTTTCGACCTCGCGGCGCCGGACGGTGTAGGCGACCCATTGGCCGTCGGGCGAGATCGTCGGATCGAACACGTCGCGGATCGCGCTGAGGTCGTCGAGCGCGAGCGGACGGCTCTCGGCCGCGGGCAGCGGAGCCGCCACCAGCGCCGCAAGCGCGCAGGCGCGAAAGAGAATGGTGACCTTTAGGCTCATATTTCCCCCCTGGGGTGGAAGCGCGGGAACGGCTTACCAGCGAAAGGATAGTTTGGTGCGCCGGCCTTCGCGCAGCTCGAATTGGGCCGATTGGGTTATACCATCGCGCTCGGCTCGGATGCGATAGAGGCCGGGTTCCAATCGCGAGCGCTGCCAAATGCCGCTGCCGTCGGTTGCGGCTTCGCCCAGCTCGATCTCGACCAGCGGCTGCAGCGGCTCCAGCTCCAGCCGCACGCCTTCGAGCGGCGCGCCGTCCGCGCCGAAAGCCTCGATCAGCAAGACTGCGCCGTTGCCGAGCCGGAGCTCCAGCTCGCGCTCCGCGCCGATCTCGAGCTCGATGCCGGCTTGCCGCAGCGGCGCATGCTGCTCGTGGCGCACCGTGAGCGCGAACGGACCGCTGCCCAGACCCTCGATCCGATACTGTCCGGCCGGGCCGGTCTCGACCCGGCGCACGGTGGGATCGTCGCGTTCGCCTTCGAGCAGCAGCTCGGCTCCGGCCACCGGTCCGGCCGCTCCGAGCACGCGGCCGGTCAGCACCGCGCCGCGGCTCAAGGGCAGCGTGCCGAGGTCGAGCTCGGATCCGGCCGACGGCGCGGCCGGCCGCACCAGCAACGGCAGATAGCCGGCCGCGGTCGCCTGCACCAGAGCGGCGTGGCTCATCAGGCCGCGCAGCTCGAACCGCCCGGCCGAATCGCTGCGCACCCAACCGAGCAGCTCGCCGGCCGGTCCGCGCGCTTCGACGGTGGCGCCTCGCAGCGGCGCGCCGCCCGCGGCTTGGACCTGGCCGCGCAGGATTTGAGCGCCGAGCTCGAGGTCGATGCTGGCTTGCGCCTGCTGCGGTACGACCACGGTATCGATCTGGACCAAGCGGTCCTGCGTCGCACTCAAAAGCGCAACCTGATAGAGGCCGGGGACCAGCGGCGGGGTGCGGAATCCGCCGTCGCGCCCGATGCGCAGCTCGCGGATCGGGGCATCGGCGCGATCCGACAGCGCCGGAGTCCAGCGCAGCAGGCCGCCGCCGGCCCCGTTCGCGTGCATTCGCACCACGCCGTCGACGCGGCATCCGCGCACTCCGAAGTCGACCTGCTGCACCTCGCTTTCCTCGAGGTCGATCTGGTGCTGCTCGGCGCCGCCCAGCTCGAGCGGTTGAAAGCGTTGGATCAGAGCGATCTTGTAGTGGCCCGGCGCCAGCGCGTCGGTGCGGTAGAAACCGTAGGGCCCGACGCCGGCGCGCGCCAGCGAGCCGTCCGGCGCTCGCGCCGCGACCACGCCGCCGGCGGCCGGTTCGCCCTCGGCATCGAACGCCCATCCTTCGATCCGCGCGCCCGGCGTCAAGCGGGCCTCGATTTCGAGCGGCTGCTGCGGCGCGAGCTGGTAGGGGCCGAGGGTCGCGGGCGCAAAGTCAGGGTGGCGGATGATCAGCCGCGCGCTTCCGGGCGCCAGGTCGGGGAGCTCGAAGCGCCCGTTCGGGTCGCTGAGGTAGCGCGGGCTCGGATGGCTTGCGAGGGCGACCGCGGCGCCGGCGACCGGTTGGCCGGCCGCATCGGTCACCCTTCCGCTGAGACGGCAGGCGGGCTCGAGCGCCAGCTCGATCGGAGCGGCGGAAGGCAGCTCGACCTGGAAGCGGGCGGTGGCGAGTTGCGCCGCCGCGACCTCGATCTCGTAGCGCCCCGGCGCCAGACCTTCGACCCGGAAGCGGCCGCTCGGGCTGTCGAACGGATACGCGAGGTGGTCGGCCGCGTTCTCGCCCACCGGGTCGCCCGAGTCGAGGCGGCGCAGGCCGAGCTGGAACGACGCGACCGGCTGCCGCGTCGCGCGATCGAGCACCGCGCCGCGCAGGTTGGCCGGCGCGGCCAAGCGCAGCTCGATGCCCTCGGCCGGCGCTTCGGATTGCAGGCCGCGCAGCGGCGCGAAGTTCTCGGCCTGGGCATAGAGCCGCAGCGGTCCGCTCGGCAGGCCGCGGATCACGAAGCGGCCGTCCGCGCCGCTGCGGGAGGCGCGCTGGTTATCCGGCCGCTGAAGCGGAAACGCCTGGATCTCCACACCGGCGAGCGGCGTGCCGGCCGCGGCGTCCAGCGCGATGCCGCTCAGGTCGACGCCGGGCTCCAACATCAGGGTGACCTCGGCGCGCGGCTGATCCGGTGTCAGCTCGATCTCCTGGGCTTCGGAATCGAGCCGCCCCTCCGCGCTGGCCTGCAGGCGGTACGGACCATAGGCGACGCCGTCGAAGCGGTACGCTCCTTCCGAGTCCGAGCGCGCCTCGAGGGTGGGATGCGACAGCGGCCAGCGCCGCAGGTCGATCGAGGCCGGCTCGAGGCGGACCCGAGCGCCGTCGACCGGGAGGCCGCTGCTGTCGATCACCCAGCCGAGCGCGTGCCCGTGAGCGGTCGGCTCCGGCACTTCGGCGGGGGATGCGATCAGAAGCAGCAGCAGGATTTGCAGGCAGGCCACGGCGCGGGCGTCGTTGGAAGGAAGCCGAGTCTAACACAAGGCCGCCCGGCCGGGCCGAGCCCGCCCCAACGTAGATGTGCAACGTCGGAATTGGAGAAAAATGTAGGGGAGGGGCTCGTCCCCTCCCGTCAGGCGCAACAACCTTGGATCCACGGCAAATGTAGGGGAGGGGCTTGTCCCCTCCCGAAAAACGCCCCAACGTCTACCTCCAGAAGTCGACCAAGGTGAAGCCGAAATAGACCACCCCGATGACGCCGTTGAGGGTGAAAAAGGCCAGGTTGAGCCGGCTCAGATCGCTCGGGCTGATGATGCAATGCTCGTAGATCAAAACCGCGCCCACCAGGATCACGCCGAGGAAGTACCAAATGCCGAGTCCGCCCAGAACGCCGACTGCCAGCAGGCACAGCCAGGCCAGCACGTGCGCCGCCGAGGACACACGAAGCGCGGCTCCGATACCGAACCGCGCCGGGATCGAGCGCAGTCCGGCCGCCTGATCAAAGGCGCGGTCCTGGCAGGCGTAGAGGATGTCGAAGCCGGCCACCCAAAACAGAACCGCCAACGCCAGGCATAGCGGCATGGCCGTGAGCGGCGCCGAAAGCGCGAGCCAGGCCCCGACCGGCGCGATCGCCAGGCACAGACCGAGGATGAAATGGGACAGAACCGTGAAGCGTTTGGTGAGCGAGTAGGCGCACACGATTGCCAGAGCGACCGGCGCCAGCAGCAGACAGGTGCGGTTGAGCTGCCCGGCGCTGAGGACGAACGCCGCCGCGCTCAGTCCGAACAGCGCCCAGGCTTCCACGACCGGAACCTTGCCGGTCACCAGCTCGCGCTTCTGGGTCCGGGGGTTGGCGCGGTCCAGGTCGCGATCGGCCAGGCGGTTGAACGCCATCGCGGCGCTGCGCGCGGTGACCATGCAGGCGAGGATCCAAAGCAGGGCTCGTCCGGTCAGCGGCTGGTGTCGGGTCGCGAGCAGCATCCCGACCAGCGCGAACGGCAGCGCGAACACCGTGTGCTGAAACATCACCAGCGAGCCATACGCCCGCAACCGCTCCGCGATCCGAACCTCCATAGGAAGCGATTCTACCTCCGCAGGATAGGGCGCCTTTCTCACTCCCTCACCCCAGCCCCCCGCTCAGAGGGAGAAGGCATGCAGTTCCTTCCTGGAAGTTAGCTTATTACCTTGGCTTTGAGCGGAAAACGTTCCGGGTGTTCGATCGACTCGGCGTGCAGGTCCACGTCGAGGTCCGGCCAATAGATGTGGTTGGACTGGGGCCGCTCGATGTTCAGGATCTCCGCAACCTTCGCATTCTTGAACCAAGGGAACTCGTTGTACGGCAAAAAGTGCTCTTTCCCATCGAGGAGGAGCCATAGGCCGTGGGCGGATATGTTTGTTATTTCAACGTTTGAAATGCTCTTGCCAGGCGCTGCGGATTTCATCCTCATGCTCCTTTATGAGACCTTCAACCGTGGACAAGTCCTTCTCGCGGAGGCCGTGGTTTAGCGCCAGTTCGATCTGAGGCTCGATCCAATATTTGGCTTCACCGTCGGCCGATACTACGTGAATGTGCATGCGCGACTCTTCCCGCGAGAAGAAATGAAATCGAAAGCCGCCGGCGCGAAATACAGTTGGACTCATGACCTAGTCTAGCACGATCCAGATGCGCCGCCGTTCCCAGTGCAACCCCATCGACGAATACTTCTCTCCCGGAGGGAGAAGGGTGTCGGCGTGCACTGGCGGTGCTGAAGTGCGAACAGTCGCGAGAACCAGCGTGTGCTTCGCAGAGCAGAAACCGGCGCAACCTGCTGCGCTCGAGCGAAGGCAGGCGAGGCTCGAAGAGGGCAACCGGCATGCGACCTGGGTGGGGCCGCAGCCGCGCCGGATCGCGCTATGATGTATAAAATGCGGGGCTTTTTCTGGATAGCTCGAGGGGCGGCCGTGGCCGCATTTGCTCTCAGCCTGTGGAACGCCCACGTTGTATCGAACAGCGTCGTGCGGTGGCATGGCACCGTCGGATATGGCGATTCGGAGGGCGTCGAGGTGAGCTGGGATGATACCACCGAACAGAGCTGGTCGTCGTATGCCGGGCGGTCCAGCATTCTCTTGTGGTGGCCGATCATCGTGAGTGGGCTGGCGTGTGGCGCGGTTTGGTCCAATAACCTACTGGGCTACGGCGTCCTGGTCTCACTGTTTGCTGCGTTCTGCGTGATTGGAGGGTTCTCTATAGGCGCGGCTTTTCATACGCCCGGATGGATGCTGATTGGGAGCTGGGTGGCGCTGCTGATCGGGCGGATCATGCTAGACCGCCAGGATCGAAAAGGGATAGTGT
>DASWHO010000381.1:0-10228 GCA_036398155.1 Acidobacteriota bacterium | reverse complement strand
GGTCAGGGCCGGTAGCCGACGGCGTCGTCCATCAGAAAGGCTTCGCCGTTGGCGCCGACGATCAACAGCTGGCTGCGAAAGACCAGCGCGCGAACCTGCTCGTTGACCGTCCCGACGAAGCCGAGGAAGGTGTTGTTGCTGGCGACCAGCAGGGTTCCGAGCAGCACGTCGCCCGCGCCCAATACGTCGATCGCGAGCCGCTCCCCGGAGCGGGCGCCGTTGAACAAGGCGCCCCAGCTCCTCACCGGGCTGGAGAAATCGATCCGGACCGTGGTGGCCGGCCGATTGGCCTCGGCGGCGTTGATGAAGATCGGAACGTGCGCGGTGGTAAAGACGGAATTGGGATCCTGGATCGGAAGCGCGTCGATCAGGTTGTTGTAGTTCCAGTCGTAACCCATGGCGGTCATGGTGCCCATGCTGAAGTCGGCATGGTTGAGGGCGACGAAATGGTGCCGCACGCGGCTGGCGCCGATCCCGATCGCGCCGATTCCGGCGCCGGTCAAAACCCGGCCCGGCCGGAAGACATTGTCGGCCTCATAAGTGCTGAAGTTGTCGCTGAGATTTCCGCCGCCGGGGACGGCCGCTTCCCAAGCGGTGCGGCTGTCGTATTGCACGATGGCTGCCTGTGCCTGGCAGGGCGCGACGATTGTTAGAAGGACCAACGCGGTTTGGAGCCTAGCCATTGAGAACATGCTTCATCCCTCCCAGTTGCTTGCTGTGCTGGTTCCACGTCCAGCTTGTCATTGAGATTAGAACCGTTCTAATTAATAGCACGTAGTTTCCTAATTCCACCGAAATGTTTCGCTATTGGTCGGTTTTTCTTGACCGGAGTCCTAGGATGGCGAACATACGATGAACATCAAGGACCTCTCTTTGGATCAGGACGGCATCAACGGGGAAGCCCGCCGCTCGGGAGGCGCGCGGAGGGCCGAAGTTCCTGGTCCTTCCCGATCCACGCGGGGCGGGCCCGGAATCAGGGCGAGGACAGGTAAACTGGGACCGGGATAAAAGTGAGGACGAAAACAAGCAGGGCGAGGACCGCCAGCCACTGGCGCATCGTCCCGATGGGAATCGAATCGTCGAGCGTGGGGGGATGGCGCAGGCCGATCACGCGCCCGAGCACTGCCCATAGCAGCCAACCGGGCCAGAACAGCACCGGCTCGGTTCGGTAGACGATCCAACTGGTCACCCCGAGCAGGCCCACCACCAGGCACATGCCGTAAGCGGCGCGCACCAGCCAGCGGGACCTGCGGCCCAAAGCGGCGTAGGCGATGTGCCCGCCGTCCAGTTGGCCCATCGGCAGCAGATTGAACATCGTCGCCAGCAGGCCGAACCAGGCCGCGTGGCCGAGCGGATGGATCAGCAGGTCTTGGGCAGGAGAGAGATCCAGCAGCCATGATTCCGCCAACTTCATGAGCAGCGGCTCGCCCATGAAGATGTAGCTGCCTTCGGGATCGGGCACCATCGGCCGCGACCACCAGAGGCCGAGCAACAAGACCGGCAAGGCCACCGCCAATCCGGCCAGCGGCCCGGCGATGCCGATGTCGAACAGCTCCCGCTTGTTGCGAATCGCACCGCGAATGCGGATCACGGCTCCTAGCGTGCCGACGCCGGGAAACAGCGGCAGCGGCAGCGGCAAGAAGAAAGGCGGAGTGGCCTCGATCCGATAGATCCGGCAGGCCACGTAATGCCCCATCTCGTGAGCGGTCAGAAAACCCATCACCGCCAGGGCGAACCAAAGCCCGCCGCCGAGATGATCGAGCCAGGCGGATGGGCCGATCGCCTCCGGACCGGATTCGAACCCGGCCCAGTAGACCGTGCCGACGAACCAGACGCTGGCGAAGGTGACCAGGAACAAAGTCAGGTGCACGATCGAGCGCGGCCGGCGGCGTCGCGGCGGCGGCGAGAGGGAAAGCCCGAAGGGCTCAGGGAACGACTGCGGCGATCGAGAATCGGGGAGCGACAACGGGCGAGACGCGCTTATTTGATATCGAGCAGGTTCTTCCCCGGCTTGAAGCGGATGGTCTTGCCAGGGGGGATGTTGACCTCTTGCCCGGTGCGAGGATTGCGTCCGATACCCTTCTTGCGCGGTTTGATCTGAAACACCCCGAAGCCCCGGAGCTCGATGCGTTCGCCTTTCTTGAGCGCGTTCTTGATCGATTCCAGCATCGCCTCGACCGCGATCTCGGCCTTGACCTTGGTGACGTCGGCGCGATTGGAGACCTCGTTAATGATGTCGGATTTGATCATCTCGCCCCCTCACCTTCGTGGCTGGAACCGGAGCTGACCGCGGGGCCGGATTATAGGGATCAACTCTTTACGAGTCAAGGACTTTGGGCGACGGTTACCGTCGTAATCAGCGCCGCGCCGAAATGGGTGCCGTGGGCAAGCTATGCTTTGCCCACGGACGCCGTGGCGCGAACAACGAACCCCGTCTTGGACTGGAGGGTGTGCTCCGTGGGCAGAGCGAAGCTTGCCCACGGCACCCCGCGAAGCGAAGCTGTCCGCAGAGCCGAGCTGAGGTGAGACCGACCGCACCAGTCCGATCCAAGCGCAAACGCGGCGGCAGGCGTTCGTCGCGAACGCGGCATGCTGCGCCTCTGGCGCCGGCGGTCGAATCCGAAGCGCCCGAGGGAACCGTGGCGATCGTCGGACGGGTCAACGTCGGAAAGTCGACCCTGTTCAACCGTCTCTGTGGCGGGCGCCGCGCGCTGGTGCACAAGCAGCCCGGTGTCACCCGGGACTGGCTGAGCGGGCGGGTCCAGTGGCAAGGGCGCAGCTTCGACCTGGTCGACACCGGCGGTCTGGAGGGCGCGGAGAGCGATCCGCTGGCAGCGCAGGTCCGGCGCATCAGCCAGCGGGTCGCGGCCGAAGCCGACCTGGTCCTGCTGGTGGTGGACGGCCGCGCCGGGCTGGTGCCGGGCGATCAGGAGTCCGCTCGCTGGTTGCGCCACCGCGCGCGCCGGGTGCTCTTGGTGGTCAACAAGCTCGACGGGCCCGGGCAGGAAAGCGCGGCGGCGGAGTTCACGGCGCTCGGTTTCGATCCGCTCTATCCGATCAGCGCCGAGCACGGGCGCGGACTGCCCGAGCTGTTGGACGCGATTCTCGAGCTGCTGGCGGCTGGGAACGCGGCTTCGCAGGCGCCGCCGCAGCAGTCCAGCGGGCTCGCGGTGGCGATCCTCGGACCGCCGAACGCCGGCAAATCGACGCTGGTGAATCGGATTCTGGGCAGCGAGCGCTGTCTGGTGTCGGAGCTGCCCGGCACCACCCGCGACGCCGTCGACGTAACCTGCGAGATCGATGGGCTGCGTCTGGTGCTGATCGATACCGCCGGGCTCCGCCGCGGCCGCCGCGAGGGTCTGAGCGGGCTCGGGAGTCTCAAGGCCGATGCGGCGCTGGCCCGCGCCGAGGTGGCGGTGCTGCTGCTCGATGCCGGATCCGGAGTCGGCGGCCTGGAAGCTTCGATCGGGGGGCAGATCGAAAGCAGTCAGGCGGCCGCGGTGCTGGCGCTCAACAAATGGGATCTGTTCGAGGAGCAGGAGCGACGTGAAGCGGCGGGTCTGGATGCGGACGCGCCGCAGGCGCGGACCACCCGATCGCGCCGGCTCGACGCCGAAAGCGAGGCCGAGCGCGCGATCCGCCGGCGCCTGCCCGGATTGTCCCACGCACCGTGGCTGCCGATTTCGGCGCGCACCGGCTCCAATGTCGCGCGGCTCTTGAAGTTGATCGAAGCGGTGGCGCGCCAGCGCGCCCGCCGGATCTCGACCCGCGAGCTGAACCGCTTCATCGCGCAGCTGCAGCAGCGCGAGACCATCGGATCGGGGCGCGGCAAGGCGCTCAAGGTGTTTTACGCCACCCAGGCCGGCACCTGCCCGCCGCTGTTTCGCTTGTTCACCAATACGGCGCGTTTGCCGCCCGCTACCGAGCGCTATCTGATCGGCCGCCTGCGCCAACGGTTTGGATTGATCGGGACGCCGATCCGGCTCGCGAATGTTCTTCGGTAGACTCCGCGCCCCGGGGCCGGCGCGCGCGAATCGTGGTTGACCGAGGAGCACATTCGGCCGGAATCGGGGCGAATTCTGCAAGATTTGTGTTGACTTAGCCGAATCAGCCTCGTATAGTCCTTCAACAGAGGGAAGTGGTGCTGGGCTTTGATTTGGGATGGTAGGATGGAGCCGGCGATCGGAGCGACGTCATGCTGCGGTGGCGTCGGGCGCGCGCTCGGCGCGCGCGCGGATGGGATACGATGACGCGGATCGAGCTGGCCGATGCGGTTTATAATCGCCACGGTGGTTTATCCAAAGCCGAGGCCGCCGATCTGGTGGATGTGATCTTCAATATCATCAAGCGGCGGCTGGTGCAGCACGAGCGGGTCCAGATTGTGAACTTCGGCATCTTCGAAGTGCGCAACAAACGGGGACGTGAAGGACGGAATCCGCGGACCGGCGAGAAGATCCAGATCCGCCAGCGCCGCACCTTGGTGTTTCGCCCCTCGCGTTATTTCCAGGATGCGGTACAAGAGCGCCTGAAAGCGTGAGATCGATGGCGAAAAAAACCATTCCCGACAAGCTGTTCTTCAAGATCGGCGAGGTTTCCGAGCTGACCGAGACCGAGCCGTACGTGCTGCGTTATTGGGAAACCGAGTTCAGCCCCTTGCTGCCGGCCAAGAACAAGAGCGGCCAGCGGATCTACAAGAAGTCCGATATCGAGATGATCCAGAAGATCAAGCATCTGCTTTATGAAGAGGGCTTCACGATCGCGGGCGCCAAGAAGCGGCTGGCCGAGGAGATGCATGCCCGCTTCGACCAGAGCCGCAGCAAACGCGAGGAGATCCGCGACCGGTTGGTGACGCTGCGCGGCAGCCTGCGCGAGATATTGACTTTGATGGGTCAAACCGATAGAAACTCCCCCGTGGGGACAGGGTCCACCGTGGGGACAAAGTCCCCCGCGGGGACAAAGTCCTCTTCGGGCGGGACGTAGCGCAGCCTGGTAGCGCACTGGCATGGGGGGCCAGGAGTCGGAGGTTCAAATCCTCTCGTCCCGACCCCCAAGTCGTAGCGGTCGATAACGAAGCACACAAGAGCTAAGCTGACGGCGCTAGCGACTCCGCTAGCGCCTTTGATTTTGGGCCTCCGATGCCGACCATCCTGGTGACCAACGACGACGGGATTCACTCCGAGGGTCTCGCGGCCCTGGCCGACGGTCTGCGCTGCGTCGGACGCGTGGTGGTGGTGGCGCCGGAGCGGGAGATGAGCACCATCGGGCACGCCTTGACCTTGCATAGCCCGCTGCGGCTGCGCGAGCTCGGTCCCGACCGCTACATCGTGGACGGCACGCCGTCCGATTGCGTCTACCTCGGCGTGGTCCGAGTCCTCAGCCGCACCCGACCCGACCTGCTGGTGTCGGGCATCAACCGCGGCGGCAACGTGGCCGATGACATCACTTACTCGGGAACCGTCTCGGCCGCCTTCGAAGGCACGCTTTTGGGCATTCGTTCGCTCGCGATCTCGCTCCTCGGGCGCCACGAGTTCGACTTCACCCACGCGGCGCGCTTCGCGCCGATCCTGGCCCGCAAGGTGCTGCAGGAAGGCCTGCCGCCCGACACCTTGCTCAACGTCAACGTCCCGCGCGGCGCGCCCACCGGAGTCGGCTTCTCGGTCCAGGGCCGGCGCACCTGGTCGGAAGAGGTGGTGGAGAAAACCGACCCGCGCGGGCGCGGCTACTTCTGGATCGGCGGCGCCGAGCTGCGCAGCAAAGTCGACGATCCGCAGTCCGATCTGGCGCTGCTGGCGCGCGGCTCGATTTCGATCACGCCGCTGCATCTCGATTTGACCAATCACCGAGCGCTCGAGCAGCTCGGCGACTGGGATCTCAAGCTCGGATAGCGCGGCGCTCACCCCTCCCGGCGATGGCGGCGGAAACCGAAGCGACCCTTGGCCTGCTGCAGCGGCTCTACGAATGGGTGCTGCACTGGGCGCATACGCCCTACGGCGTGCCGGCGCTGGCGCTGCTCTCGTTCGCCGAGTCGAGCTTTTTCCCGATCCCGCCCGACGTGCTGCTGATGGCGCTGGCCTTCTCGCGGCCGCGGCGCGCCTTCTGGTATGCCGGCATCTGCAGTGTGGCATCGGTGCTCGGCGGCATGGCCGGCTACGGTCTGGGCTATTTTCTGTTCGAGGCGCTTGGCAGGCCGATCCTGGAGTTTTACGGTCACGGCGCCGAATCCAGCTTCCTCTATCTGCAAGAGCTGTATCGGCGCTGGGACGCCTGGGCGGTGCTGGTGGCCGCGTTCACCCCGATACCGTACAAGGTGTTTACAATCGCCGGGGGGCTGTTTAGAATCGATTTTCCGGTTTTCGTCCTGGCATCGACCGTAGGTCGGGCCGGCCGATTCTTTCTGGTCGCGGCCGTGATCTACTTCTTCGGTCCCAGCGTACGCGGTGTTCTGGAGCGCCACCTCAATCGCGCCGTCTGGTTGCTGGCGGCAGGCCTGATCGGTGGTTTTGTGCTGCTAAAATACGTATTGGATTGAGCTGGAGTCGGGGCGTAGCGCAGCCTGGTAGCGCGCTTGGTTCGGGACCAAGAAGTCGGAGGTTCAAATCCTCTCGCCCCGACCACCTGAGCTTATGTCGGTGGATGTCGTCGGCTACAAGATGATCGTGTCCGGACGGGTTCAAGGGGTCGGCTATCGGGCCTTCGCGCTGCGCAGCGCGGTCGAGCTCGGGCTGGTCGGTTTTGCGCGCAACCTTCCGGACCGCACCGTGGAGGTGTACGCTGAAGGGCCGCGGAGCGCGCTCGAGGGCTTGCGGAGCCGGCTCCAGCAAGGCCCGCGCTGGGCCGCGGTGGACCGGATCACGGTACAGGAACAGGCGGCGGGCAGCCGTCACCGCTCGTTTACGATCGAGCTCTAGACATGGATCTCAAGGCCTGGATTCGCGACGTGCCCGACTTTCCCAAAGCCGGGATTCTGTTCAAGGACATCACCACGCTGCTCAAGGACCGGACCGCCTTCACCTATGCGGTGGACCAGCTGCTCGAGCCGCATATCGGGCGCTCGATCCAGAAAGTCGTCGGAGTGGAGTCCCGCGGCTTCATCTTCGCGCCGATTCTGGCCTATCGGCTCGGGGCCGGCTTCGTCCCGGCGCGCAAACCGGGCAAGCTGCCGGCGCGCGCCGAACGACGCACCTACGCGCTGGAGTACGGCAGCGACGGCCTCGAGATCCACGCCGACGCCATCGAGCCCGGTGAGCAGGTGCTGGTGGTCGACGATCTGCTGGCCACCGGCGGCACCGCGCGCGCCGCGGTCGAGCTGGTCGAGCAGCTCGGCGGCAAGGTGGCCGGCTGCAGTTTCTTGATCGAGCTCGCGTTTCTCGACGGCCGTCGCAAGCTCAACGGCTATACGGTGCACTCGCTGCTCCAGTACTCCTGAGGATTCGAACGAGGAGCCGACCATGATCACGCGACCCGAAGCGCTGTGCTATCACGACAACATCGTCGGGGCGATCGGGGATACCCCCCTGGTCAAGCTCAACAAGATGGCTCATGTGCCGCCGCTGGTGCTGGTCAAGTTGGAGAACCTCAACCCCGGCGGCAGCGTCAAGGACCGCATCGGGCAAACCATCATCGAAGAGGCCGAGCGCCGCGGCGAGCTCAAGGACGGCGGCACCATCGTCGAAGCGACCAGCGGCAACACCGGCGTGGGGCTGGCGATCACCGCGGCGGTGCGCGGCTACCGCACCATCTTCGTGATGCCGGACAAGATGTCGCAGGAGAAGATCCGCCTGCTCGAAGCCTTCGGCGCCGAGGTGGTGATCTGTCCGACCGCGGTGCCGCCGGATTCGCCGGAGAGCTACTACGAGGTGGCCAAACGCCTGGCGCGCGAGACCCAAGGCGCGATCCTCGCCAACCAGTATCACAACCCGCGCAACCCGGAGGCGCATTACGGCAGCACCGGGCCCGAGATCTGGAAACAGACCGGCGGTCAGATCGACGCTTTCGTCGCCGGCATGGGCACCGGGGGCACGATCAGCGGCACCGGACGCTATCTCAAAGAACAGAGCGCCGCGGTGCAGGTGATCGGGGCCGATCCCAAGGGCTCGATCCTGGGCCACTACCACCGCACCGGGAAGATCGTCAAAGATCATCAGTACAAGGTCGAGGGCATCGGCGAGGACTTCATTCCGTCGATCTACGACTTCAGCGTCATCGATCAGGTGATCGAGGTCGACGACCGCGAATCGTTTCTCCACGCCCGCCGGTTGAGCCGTGAAGAGGGCATCTTCGTCGGCGGCAGCTCCGGCACCGCGGTGGCCGCGGGGCTGCGCTACGCCGAGCGGATGCGCGCGGGCGAGCTGATGGTGATCCTGCTGCCGGATTCCGGCGACCGCTACCTGTCCAAGTTTCATTCCGACGAGTGGATGCGCGCCAACGGCTTTCTCGACTCGGGCGCCCTGCCGCTGCGAACCCTCCTCACCCGCAAGCGCAAGGGCAGTCTGCCGGCGCTGGTCACGGTGAGCCCCGAGGACCGGGTGGCGCAGGCCTTCGCGCGCATGCGCGATCACGACATCGGGCAGCTTCCGGTGGTGGCGAACGGCCAATCGGTCGGCAGCTTGCTGGAGTCCGCGCTCGGCGCGCAGCTCTTGTCCGAGCCGCGAATGTTGGAGTCGCAGGTCAAGGACGTCATGGGTGAGGGTTTTCCGGTGCTCGATCAAGAAGATCAGGTCGATGCCGCGGCGCGGCTGCTGGGCAAGCGCACTCCCGCGGTTCTGATCGCCCGCGGTGAGTCGCTGGTCGGCATTCTGACCCGATCCGACATGATCGAGTTTCTGTACTCCGAGTAACGCCGATCGCACACCTACGCACCCTGCTGCTGGCGGCAGGGCTGATCTTTCTGGCTCTGGCGGTCGCCCGTATCGGGACCGACGCGCTGCTGCGGGCGCTGGCCGCGCTGGGACCCGGCCTGGCGCTGCTGGCCCTGCTGTCGCTGCTCTGGACCGGCGCCGCCGCCGCCGGATGGAGGCTGACTTTTGCGCCCGGCGCGCCGCCGGTCGGTTTCTGGCCGCTGCTGCGCGCCAAGGCGGCGGCCGACGGGCTCAATGTGCTGCTGCCGCTGATGAGCCTGGGCGGCGAGCCGCTGCGCGCGGTCTGGCTCGGCCAGTGGCTCGGCCTCAACGCCGCCGCCGCGACCGTCGTGATCTCGAAGCTGGCCTTTCTTGCCGCGGGCTTGGTGTTCGTTCTGCTGGCCGCGGGGGCGCTGGCGCTGAGCGGGCAGCTGTCCACCGAGCTGGCGGTCGGTCTGGGGTGCTTTCTGGGTGCCGGCGCGGCGCTGTTCGGCGCAGGCTATTGGGCGGTGCGCGGCCGCAAGGTGCGCTATCTGCCCGCGCTGCTGCGGCGGCTGCGGCTGCCGCTGCGCGGCGACGCCGAGGCTCGCTGGCTGCTGATCGACGAAGCGCTTTACGGGTTTTGCTTCAGCGTCGGCCGGCGCCGGCAGGCGGCGGTGCTGGCGCTGCACCTGCTCGAGCGCCTGTTTCACACTCTGGAGTTCTGGATTCTGTTCTGGCTGCTGGATCTGAAGCTCGGGGCGCTCGATGCGCTCTCGGCCTACGGCCTGACCACCGCGGCCAACACGGCCTTTTTCTTCGTCCCGGCCGGTCAGATCGGCGTCACCGAGGGCGGCCAGACCCTGGCTCTGGTCTGGCTCGGGGCGGCCGCGGAAGACGGTCTGGCGTTGGCCCTGGCGCGCCGCATTCGCTCCCTGATCTGGTCCGGCTTCTGGGTCCTTCTGGGCCGCCGAGCGCTCTCAACGCGCTCGGCCATGCCACCCAACGCGTGAGCCCGGAGACCAGCGCAGCGAAGTCGCCGCGAACGTGCAACGCCGCGGCCGGCGCCAGCTCCGCCGCCACGACTACGCGGAGGCTCGGGCTGGTGGGGCGGCTACCTCGTGTTCGGGGACGGCGCGCGACGGAATCGCTTGAACAGCTCGACGCGCGCCTCGGCTCAGCCTAAAGGTACGCCGGAGGAGGGCGAACGAGCCCAACGAAGCAGATGGCGGCAGATCCGCCGCCTAGCACCCCAGCCAGCGCAGGAGGCGCGACGCCTCCCGCCAAATCGAGACCCGCGCCTGGCGCCAGCCGGCCTGATGCAGCGCCGATACCGGATGCGGGGCCACGAACGGACTGGCATCGGCGTGCTTGCGCTGGCCCGGGATCGGCTTGAAATCGATCAACAGATG
>DASWHO010000380.1:0-7941 GCA_036398155.1 Acidobacteriota bacterium | reverse complement strand
CGGACGGTACGGTTTCCTTGGAGGCCTATCGTTCCGGAATCCGGACCTGGCGCTACGGCAGGGCGGTGGTTCCGTTCAGGCGCTGAGCCACCGGCGCAGCGATTCAAACCCGGGGGGCCGAAAGGCCCCCCGTTTTTTCTGTTATGGGCTTGCTCCGCACGCCCATTCCACCCGATCAAGAAAATCGGGATTCAAATGGGTGGCATGGGCGTGCGAAGCAAGCCCATGGACGAGGTTGCTCTGGGCGCTGGCCGCCCTTGCGCCGGTCCGTGGCGTTGAGTAAAAAGCGGTGGGAGACGGAGGTGGACATGCGCTGGGCACGGTGGGCAGTCTTATTCGTGGCGATGGGTGTGGGAACAGCATGCTCTTTGGCCGGAAGGCGCACGGCCCCCGAAATCGGTCCGTTGGCCTACGCGCCGGGGACGCTCGCGACCAAAGGGTCGGCGGTAGCTCGGGTTTCGCTGCCGGATCGGATTCGGCGGGTGGCGCCGCTGGCGGGCGTCGTGGACATGATGCAGGTGCCCAACTTGCCGGCGCGCAATACGATGCTCGACCGCTGGCGCGCGGGCCAGCGCGACCTGGGTCGCGCCGATTCACCCATCCCCGCTGAGGAAGCCGCCAGACTGCGGCGCGAGGCGCTGCGACTCCCTCCCAGCGATCGGATCCAGATCCTGACTCCGGCGAGCAGCCCGCGCACGCCGGGGATGTTCCTCTCCTTCGACAGCATCGACATCGTGGATTGCTGCGGCGGCAGCGGCGCCAACGTGCCGCCCGATCCGGATCTGGCGGTGGGCCCCAATCACGTGATCGCGGTGGTCAACGTGGCCTTCGAGATCTACGACAAGGCTGGCAACTCGCTGCTGGGGCCGAGAGCCTTTGCGGCGCTGTTCGTCAACCAGCTTCAGATCGGTGAGTTCGAGTTCGACCCGGTCGTGGTCTACGATCCTTACGCCGATCGCTTCATCATGGCGATCGACGCGCTCGATCAGTTCACTTTGGCTTCGACGCTGCTGGTGGCGGCCAGTCGGACCAGCGATCCGACCGGGCAGTGGAACCTCTATGAGTTCAACACCAACGTTCCGGGCGTCACCGGCAATTTCAACGACTACCCGCACATCGGGCTGGGACACGACGAGCTGTTCATGGGCGGCAACTTGTTCAACCTCTTCAGCGGTAATTTCTTGGAAGGTCGGATCTGGGCGTTCGATAAGCACGCGCTCTACGCCGGCACCGCGGTCACCCAGGCCGGGCGCGGCATCGGGTTCGACGATTCGCCCCAACCGATCAGCACCCGCGCCGGAGACGGCCCCGGCCCGCACTTTTTCATCGCCAACGTGGACAACGTCAACTATTCGATCTACTCCTGGAACAATCCACTCACCCGCGATGACCTGCAACTGCTCGGCGCGGTCAATCTGGTGTCGGCGATCGGAGTGCCCTCTGGATTCGTGGTCGATTCGCCGCAATTGGGCGGCGGCGCGATCACGGCCAACGACCTGCGACCGCTCGATCTGGAGTACCGCAACGGCCGGGTCTGGACCACCGGACACATCGGCTGCAATCCGGGCGCAGGCACGGTCAACTGCGTGCGCTGGGCCGAAATCGATCCGACCGTGCCGCCGCGGGTGGTTCAAGCCGGGGTGGTCGCGAGCAACGCCGAGTTTCGCACCTTTCCTGATCTGGCGGTGGACGCCTGCAACAACATGGCGGTCGGGTACAGCAAGTTTTCGGCTTCGACCTGGCCCGCGATTTTCTATGCCGGGCGGCGCAGCGGCGATCCGCCTGGAACCTTGCAAGGCGAAGCCCAGCTCAAGGCCGGCGAGCTGGTTTATTTGGACTTTCTCGATCCGCCGCGCCGCTGGGGCGACTACACCGGCATGGCGATCGCGCCCGACGAGGCCAACTTCTGGTACCTTGGCGAGTACTCCAAGCGCACCGGTTCGAGCAACGGGCGCTGGGGCAACTACGTCGGCGGCTTCAGCTACGGCTGCAACCCGCTCGCCTTCGCCAGCATCACGCCGTCGCGGATCACCAGCGCGGTCCCGACCACGATTTATATGGACGTCGGCTTTCCGCCCGGCGGGCTGTTGGGCGCCAGCGTGACCTACAACGGCGCCGATGTGACGAACCTGGTGGTGCCGTTCATCACCTTCGCCAACAGCAGCTCGGCGCGCTTGGCGATCCGCAACTTGGTGTTTCCACCGGGGACCAACGCCACCATCGGTCTGAACATCGTCACCACGCAGGGGAGCCCCAGCGCCACCCTTCAGATCCAAGTCCCGTAGCTCGGCGGCGGATCTGGCGCCGTCTGCGGCGTTCCGGCACCATCTCCGCCGCCCACTGGTCCGTGCTGGTTCGGCGGATCTGGCGCCGGCTGCCAGGGGGTGTGGACCTGTAGGGGAGGGGCTTGTCCCCTCCCGTCTGTTGCACGGCGCCGCGATCGCTCCGAGATCGGACCGGGCGGGGTCAAGCCCCGCCCCTACATTTGGCTCTTCGCCCGCCTTGCATCCGGCACCCTCTCCACCGCAGACGGCGCCAGATCCGCCGCCTGGCACCTACGGTTCGATTCGGACCCAGACCCAGCGCTCCGGGTCCAGGAACGCCGCGGCGCTGCGGCGGGCGCCCTCGAGGCTCACCGCCTCCAGGCGCTGCGGCAGCTCGCCGTAGAGCGCCGCCGGCAGATCGAACAGCGCCAGGCTGGCAAGCGTTTGCGCCCGGCTGGCGGCGCTCATGCGCTCCAGCCGCAGCGATCCCAGCGCCCAGCGGCGGGCGGCGTCGAGCTCGTCGGCTTCAAAGTGGCCGCGGCTCAAAGCCTCGAGCTGGCTGCGGATCTCACGCCGCGCGGCGCCGACGCTGCCGCTCGGGAGCTGGGCTTCGACGCAGAGCTCGGCGCCCAGCCGGTGGTTGGAGAGCGAGGTCGCATGCTGGTAGACCAGGCTGTGCTGGTAGATCAGGCGCTCGAAGTTGCGCAGCGCGAGCAGCCGTTGCAAGGTCAAAAGCTCGACGAACCGGGGATCGCCCAAGCTTGGAACCGGTGCGCAGAGCAAAAGGAACGCATCGCTCCACTGGCGCCGCCGTCGCACCTCGCCGAAACGCGGCTGCGGCAGCGCCGCCAGCGTGGCCGGCGGCGCGGCGGCCGCTGGACCGAGTCCGAACCGCGCGCCGGCCAAGCCCCGCAGCCGCTCGGCGTCGAAGTCGCCGACCACGACCAGGACGCTGGCGCTGGGGCGGTAATGGCGGCGGTGAAACTCGAGCACGTCCTCGCGGCGCAGGCGGCGCAGCGCATCGGCATCGCCGGCCAGGTCGCGATGGTAAGGGTGGTCGCCGTAGAGCCGAGCCCGCGCTTCGCTGTCGGCCGCCGCCGCCGGGCTGTCCTGCCGGCGTTGGACCCGCTCGATCAAGGCCCGGCGCTCGCGCTCGAGGTCTGGGGCCGGAAAGCGCGGGTCGCTCCACACGGTCGCCAGCAGCTCGAGCGCCGGCGCCAGCTCCGCGGCGGCGGCGGTGATCCGCGCGCTTGAGAGATCGCGCGAGGACGAGAAGCCGTACGTCCCGCCGAGCGCGGCGAAGCGCTCGGCGATTTGGTCGCGATCCCAGTCGCCAGCGCCGGCGCGCAGCAGCGAGTTGGTGAGCACCGCCAGGCCCTCGTGTCCCGGCGGATCGAAGGCGGTGCCGGCCGGAGCTGCGAGCAGGAGTTGAACCCGCGGCAGTGACGGATCGTGGAGCAGCACCAGCTTGAGCCCCGAATCGAGCCGCTGTTCCCGGATCGTGGCATCTTCACTGCCGGGGCGAGCCGCGACGGTAAGCCGCGGCGCCGGAGGGTTGCGCCGCGCCTCCCAATCGATGGGCTCCCCGTTGGGCAGCTCGCGGCGCAGCGCCGCTGCCGCCGCCCGATCCGCTTTCGGGCTGTCCGCCGCCCCGCGCTCCCGGAGCCGAAGGGTCACCATGCGATTCGAGACCAAGTAGCGCCGCGCGGTTTCGAGCAGCTGCTGCGGGGTCACCGTCTCGAGCTCGCGATCGAGACCGAGGCTGAAGCCCAGATCGCCCGCCAGCTCGGCGATCGCCAGGGTTTGAACCCGATAGCCGTAGTCCTCGAGCTCGAACAGCCGGCGCCGCACGATCGCGCCGCGCGCGCGCTCCAGCTCGGCGGCGCCGACCGGGGCGCGGCGCAGCTCGAGCAGCGCTTGCAGCAGGATTTGCTCGAGCTCGGCCAGGTCGCGCCGCTCGAGCGCTTCGGCGCCGAGCTCGAGCAGCGAAGCCTGCTGGTACGGGATCAGGGTGGCTTCGCAGGAGGTGGCGAGCCGGCGCCGGTGGACCGCTTCCTGCCACAGGCGCGCGGTCTCGCCGCCGCCCAGGATCTCGGCGAGCAGCAGCAGTGCCGGCAGATCGGGGTGGCGCGATCCGGCGACCACGAAGCCGAGCCGGAGCGAGCTGGCGTGGGCCTGGATCACCTCCTCGCGCGGCTCGATGTCGGGCGGATTGAGCGCGGGCGCCGACCAATCCGCTGAACTCGGCCGCGCGTCGGCGGTGCCGGAAACGTAGGGGCGGGGCTTGCCCCCGCCCTTGAGCCGGCCCGCGCCGGCCGACAGCGCGCCAGTTCTCGGGCGCGCGCTGGCCGACAGCGAGCCAGGTAACTGGCTCGCGCTGGCAAAGCCGCGCCGGATCCACTCCAAAGTCGCGGCCGGGTCGAAATCGCCCACCACCGCCACCACCATCCGTTCGGCGCTGTAGTACCGCTGGTGGAAACGGCGCAGCGACACGGCGTCGTGGTCGCGGAGCATGCGGTTCGATTCGGCGCTGGTGCGGCCGTAGCCGTGCTCCGGAAAACCGAGCGCGAAGATCCGTTCCTCGGCCGCGGTCGAGAGGCGCTGCTCGCGCTGCTCGTACTCCTGCCGCAGCAGGCTGCGCTCGGCCTCGATGCTCTCCGGGTCGAAACGCATGTGGAGCACCGCGTCGGCCAGGCCCTCGAGCGCCAGCGGCAAGGCTTCCTTCGGCGCCAGCGCGAGGTACATGGTCCAGTCCCTCGAGGTGGCGGCGATGGCGCTGCCGCCCTGCTCCATCAGACGGCGGCGCAGCTCGCCGGGACCGAAGCTGATGCCGCCGCGGAATGCGAGATGCTCGAGGAAGTGCGCCGCGCCGAGCTCGGATCCATCCTCGGAGCCGCCGCCGGCGCCGACCAGGACGCAAGCTGCGACCGCCGCCACCGCGCGATCGACTTCGAGCACCACTTGCACGCCGTGGTCCAGGGCGTGGCGCTGGATGCTGCGCTGCGGGACCGGTAGGCCGGCGAGCAGCGCCACGCTGAGCAGGGCGGCGGTCACGGCCCCATTCTAGCCAGCCAAGGGTGTTCGCCCCCAAATCGGGTGGGATGGGCGGCCGAAGGGCGCCCATGGACGAGCGGTGCACGCGGGAGAGCTCGTCCATGAGCTTGCTGCTCACGCCCATGCCACCCATGTGCGCCTCGCTGGCCGACAAGCAGCCATTGCTCCAGCCAGAAACCAGAACTTGATTTCGCCTTCCAGAACGGCCTCACTCGCGCCGATCGCCCACGCCGGCGCAGCCCGCCCGGCGGCACTTTATAATGCGCTTGGCATGTGGCCGCGCAGCATCTTCGCTCGACTGGCGGTGATCTTTCTCCTGGTCGGGCCGCTGCCGCTGGTGATCATGGCTCTGTTTTCCTATCAGCGTGCGCAGCGCGAGATCGCTTCCAATACGGTGGAGTACTTTCTGCAGCGGGTGGCGTCCGACACCGCCGACAAGCTGGATCTGGTTCTGTCGCGCATGCATGGCGACGCCGTGCTTTGGGCCCGGCTGCCCGAGGTCTCCGAGGCGCTCAAGTACGGCCATCAAGCCTTTCTCTCCGAGCGCCTGCTCAACCTGCTGGTGACTCAGGCGCGCTTCTACGATCTGCTGCTGATCTACGACTTGGGCGGCAATCTCTACGCGGTCAACACCATGAGCCGATTCGGCGTGCCGTTCGGGCCCCAGGACTACGCCGATCTGAGGCGCGTCAACGTGCTCAACACGCCGTGGTTTCAGGCCTGCGCCCGCGGCGAGGATTACCATCTCGACTGGCAGGTCTCGCCGCTGGTCCAGGAGGTCTACAAGTACCCGACTTCCGACGACAGCACCAATCCCGAGACGTTCAGCATCGGCTTCGCCGCCCCGGTGCGCGACAAGGACACCGGGGTGGTGCTGGGGGTCTGGCTCAGCCTGGTCAATTGGGCCCCGCTGCAGCGCGAGTTCCTCGATCGGGTGCACGACTACTTCGTGCGCCTCGAGCCGGCCTCGCGGTTCGAGAGCGGCTCGGCTTTCCTGGTCGGGGCCGACGGCTCGACCATTCTGGGCGATCGCGATCGCAACCGCTACGGCATCGAGCTCGACGAGCTGCCCGGAATGGAGCCGCTGCACGCCGCGATCCAGGCGCGCCGCAGCGGCACGGTGGAGTTCGAAGATCCCCCCGGCCGGCAGCGGATCGCGGGCTTCGAAAGCACCAACAGCTCGCGCGAAGGCTTCGACTGGACCCTGGTGGTGGGGGTGGATCAGGACGAGATCTGGGCACCGGGTCGCGAGCTGCGCAGCTTCTTCCTGCTCGCCACCGTGGTGCTGGTGGCCGGCACCTTGATGGTCGCCGCTTGGGCGGCGCGGCGCATCACCCGGCCGCTGCATCAGCTCGCCGATCACGCCGCGGAGGTGGCGCGCGGCAACCTGGCGGTGCGCACCGAGGTTCACACCGGCGACGAGCTGCAGCAGCTCGCCGGCACGCTCAACCAGATGAGCGCCGATCTGCAGGCCAGCCAGCGCAAACTGGCCGCCGCCGAACGCGAGGCGGCCTGGCGCGAGATGGCCAAACAGGTCGCGCACGAGATCAAGAACCCGCTGACCCCGATCCAGCTCTCGGCCCAGCAGCTGCTCAAGGCCTACGACGACGACTCGCCGCGCTTTCCGGAGATTCTCAAGCGCACCTGTAAGGCGATCAGCGACCACGTCGAGCTGCTGCGCCAGATCGCCAGCGATTTCTCCGCGTTCGCGGGCTTCCCGGTCCGCCAGCTCGAGACCCTCGAGCTCGACGCGCTGATCGCCGACGCGCTCGATCCCTACGAGGGCCACGACACCATCGTGGTCGAACGCCGCACCGACGGCGACTCGCCGCTGATCGAGGCCGACCGCAGCGAGCTGCGGCGGGTGCTGCTCAATCTGGTCGAGAACGCGGTCGACGCGATGCCGCAGGGCGGGCGCTTGACGGTGTCGCGCCACCGGTTGCAGCAGGACGGCGCAACCATGGTCGAGCTGCGGATCAGCGATACCGGTGTGGGCATCGCCCCCGAGGATCGGGCCCGGTTGTTCGAGCCCTTTTTCTCCACCAAATCGGGCGGCACCGGTCTGGGGCTGGCGATCTGCCGCCGCGCGGTGACCGACCTGGGCGGCACCATCGCGATCGAAAGCGAGGTCGGGCTCGGCACCACCGTGATCATCCGCCTCCCCGTAATACGGGGACAGGTTATTTAATCCCTTTTCGGGGACAGGTGTTTTCGATCGAGTTGTCCTCAGCCCGCATTTCTCACGAGCCATCTACTGCGGCGACGTAATGCACGGTGTCTGCGGCGTTATGCTTGCCCGGCCTCCTCGACATACTGTCCAGTATGCCTGCGTCGGCCGGGCGGCGCATGCCTTGCATCCACCGCACCTTACGCCGCCTCGCTACGATGCCTGGTGAGAAATGCGGGCTAGTGGTCCAACCCAGGAATTGCGACCTCCAAGCCGGCGCGAATGCCGAGAGTGCATGTGACTTGCGCCACAGCGGCGCCGCAGCGCCCGATGGACAAGCGGTGCGCGTTTGGGGTTTACTGGCCGGGTCCGCCCATGCGACCTGCCGCTTGGATCTTGCTTGCGCTTTTGGCGCCGCCGACCGGAGGTGAACCGACCGGGGAACGAGTCTGGAGC
>DASWHO010000379.1:0-5057 GCA_036398155.1 Acidobacteriota bacterium | reverse complement strand
TTCGAAGCCGACCTCAGCGCGATCGTGTCCCGCATCCAGGCCGGCGGCGCGATGGTGGCGCTGGCCGGTTTCGAGATCGGTTTCTTGGGCGAAGACTACGGCGCGATCTACGAGCGGGTCGCCGAGCGGCAGCGCTGCCTGCTGATCCCCGACCTCTTGGATGGCGTGCTGGGCCGCCACACCAGCGACCGGATCCACCCCGACGCCGAGGGCCACCGCCTGATCGCGGCCCGGCTCGAGCCGCCGCTGCAAGAGCTGATCGCGGCCGCGCGGCAGGCCCGCGGCGACTGACTTCCCGCGGCTTACGAGGGCGACAGCCGGCCGGCGATCGGGGATAATGGCGCGATCTCGCGGCCATGAAAATCCGCCTCGCCCACAGTCCCGACAGCGACGACGCGTTCATGTTCTATGGGCTGGCCAAAGGCAAGGTCAGCTCCGAGGGGCTCGAGTTCGCCCACGAGCTGCACGACATCGAGACCCTCAACCGGCGCGCCTTCCAGGGCGTGTACGAAGTGACCGCAATCTCGTTTCATGCCTACGCCTTCCTGGCCGATACCTACCGTTTGCTGCCGCACGGCGGCAGCGTCGGAGACGGCTACGGGCCGATCCTGGTCGCCAAGGAGCCACTGTCCGCGCGCGATCTGCGCGAAGGGGTGATCGCGATCCCCGGCGAGCTGACCACCGCGGCGCTGGTGCTGCGGCTGTACGCCGGCGCGGTGCCGGTGGCGCTGGAACCGTTCGACCAGATTCTCGAGGCGGTCGCCGCCGGACGTTATCTGGCCGGCTTGCTGATCCACGAGGGCCAGCTCACCTACGGTGATCAGGGGCTCAAAAAGGTGGTCGATCTCGGTGAGTGGTGGCGCGAGGAGACCGGCCTGCCGCTGCCGCTGGGCGGCAATGCGATCCGCCGCGATCTGGGCGCGGCGGTGGCGCAGAAAGTCTCGCGCGTGCTCAAGGCGTCGATCGACTACGGCCTGGCCCATCGCAGCGAGACCTTGGACTACGCCCAGCGCTTCGGCCGCGGCCTGGGCCGGCGCCGCGCCGACCTGTTCATCCAGATGTACGTCAACCACTACACCCGCGACTACGGCGAGCGCGGCCGCGAGGCGATCCAGCTGCTGCTCGATCGGGCCCACGAGGCCGGCGCGGTCGGCCAGCGCGTGACCGCCGAGTTCGTCTCCTCCTGACCCGCATGGCGCTGCGGCCGGGGCGTGCTGCTGTCCTGCTTTGGCTGGCGCTGGCGCCGATCGGCGCGGCGGACCCGCGCGAAGCCGGCAAGGCGGCGCTGCTCGCGGGCGATCCGGAGCGGGCCTTGGAGCTGCTCGCGCAGGCCGCGAGCGAGGGCAGCGACGCGGCGCTGGAGCGCGATCTGGGCGACGCCTGTGCCGGCGCCGGCCGCTTGGGCGAGGCCGCCGAGCACTACCGCCGCTCGATCGCGCTCGAGGACAGCAGCGGCGCGCGCCACAACCTGGGGGTGGTGCTGGGCTGGCTCGGCGAAGGCGAGGCGGCGGCGGCCGAGCTCGAACGGGCGCGCGCGCTCGATCCGAGCCAGCCCGAAGTCGACCGCCATCTGGCCAACATCCTGCTCGACTTGAAGCGCTTCGAGGCCGCGGCGGCCGCGCTCGAGCGCGCGCTGGCGCGCGATCCGGACCACGCCGGCGCGCGGATCGATCTGGCCGAGATTTTGCTCTTGCGCCTGCCGCAGCGCGAGGGGCAGGCCGGCGCGCAGATCGAGCGCGCGCTCTCGCTCGCGCCGCAGGACGCGCGCGCCCTCTACCTGCGCGGCGCCTGGCGCCGCCGTCAAGGTCAAACCGAAGCCGCGCTGGCCGATCTGCGTGCGGCGGTGGCGCGCGATCCGCGGCTGACCCAGGCCCACTACGAGCTCGGGCAGCTCTTGCGCTCCAGCGGCGACGCGGCCGGAGCGCGGAGCGCGTTCGAAACCTTCGAGCGCCTGGCGCAGGAAGCCGAGCAGCTCGAGCGGCACCAAGCCAATCTCGCGGCCGATCGTAAAAACCCAGACTCGTGGATCCTGTTGGCCGTGCAGCACACCCGCATGGGCGCGTTGGATGCGGCCGCCCGCGCGCTGCAGCGCGCGCTCGAGCTCGAGCCCGGCAGCGCGGTGGCGCTCTACGACTTGGCGCTGGTGCGCCTGCGCCAGGATCGTCGCGACGACGCCGTACGCCTGCTCGAGCGCGCGATCGCCGCCGACCCCGAACGCAGCGAACCGCGCGTTTTGCTCGAACGCCTCCGGCCACCGCCGTAAGAGCCTGCGGATTCCAGCGTCGGATCCAGTTTGACTTTCGAGCGGGGCGGAATCAGACTCTGCGCCCTCGGCGCTTGACCGCGATGGGCCGAAAGTCAGGGCCGTGAAATCGCGCTGGATCCTGCTCGGTTTAGGGCTCGGGTTTTTTGCCGGGCTGGGGTCCAACCTGCTGTGGGAGGGAAGCCCAGGTCTGGTCTGGGCAGTGCGCAACCTCGCCGACCCGGTCGGGGAGCTGTTCTTGCGCCTGATTTTTCTGACTATCCCGACCCTGGCGTTTTCGGCCCTCGCGCTCGGAGTGGCGGGTTTCCAGGATCTGTTCAGCTTGGGGCGGATCGCGGTCAAGACTTTGATCTATACCGCGGTGGTCAGCAGCCTGGCGGTGCTGCTCGGACTGGCGCTGGTCAACTTGGTCCGGCCCGGGCTTTGGATCGACGCGGCGACCCGCGAGCAGTTGATCGCGATCAGTCAGCCGGCCGAAACCGAAGCCGATTCGAAGAGCGTCTTCTTGCAAATCGTGCAGCTCATTCCCGATCCGCTGCAATGGATGGGACCGAAGGGCATCCTGATTCTGATCGGCGGCGCGCTGCTGTTCGGCATCGTCTTGTGCCTGCTGCGCAAGGAACGCGTGGGCGTCATCCTGAAACTTCTCGAACGGCTGCTGTGGATCTCCACCGGGTTTCTGAGCGGGGCCATGTGGTTGGCGCCGCTCGGCATCGCCGCCCTGGTGTTTCGGATCACGGCCAGCTTCGGGCTCGAGCTGCTGGGCAGCCTTGCGAGCTTCGCCTTGGTGGTGATCGGGGGCCTGGCGCTGCACCAGTTCGGGACCTACAGCCTGATCCTGCGCTGCTTCGCGGGCGTGAGCCCGCGAGAATTTTTCCGCAGCATCCGCGAAGTGATGGCGACCGCGTTCGCGACCAGCTCGAGCAACGCCACCCTGCCAACCGCGCTGCGGGTTGGTGAGCAGAACCTCGGGCTGCCGCCGCAGATCTCGCGCTTCGTGCTGACCGGCGGCGCCACCGCCAATCAGAACGGCACCGCGCTCTACGAAGGGGTGACACTTCTGTTTCTCGCCCAGCTCTACCTGGGGCGCTCGCTGCCGCTGGCCGACCAGCTCTATGTGGTCGGGATGGCGATCTTGGCCGGCATCGGCACCGCGGGTGTTCCGGCCGGCTCGATCCCGTTCATCCGCGCGATCGGCAGCACCGTGGGGCTGCCGGCGACCGCGGTCGGCACGATCCTGGGCCTCGACCGCATCCTCGACATGTGCCGCACGGTGCTCAACGTCACCGGCGATTTGGTCTGCGCCACCTATATCGCCCGCAGCGAAGCGCGCCGCCGCGCCAAGTCGCTTCGCGGTTGACTCGCCCACGAATGAGGTGGCATGGGCGGCCGAAGGGCCCCATGGACAAGGCGTGTAGGTCGAGGGAGATCGTCCATGGGCTTGCTGCGCACGCCCATGCCACCCGTGTGGGCCGCGGCCGCCAAACCGCACGAACAGCCGATGTCCGATGCCGCGGGCCTGGGTCGGGTTTCGCCGTGAGCTGGCGCGCAGCCGCGGCGCCGAGCGCTGCTAGAATGGTCGCGAAAGCATGAGAGCGCTGCGTACCACTCGGACCATTTTGCTGAGCCTGGTGGGCGCTGTACCGCTGGCTGCGGCGCCGCGCTGGGTGCCCATCTCGCCCAGCTCCGCAACCGTTCCGCCCGGGCGCACCCAGGCCGGCTCGATCTACGATCCGGTCGGGCGGCGCTTGGTGGTGTTCGGCGGCAAGGGCTCGGGCGGAAACCTCAACGATGTTTGGGCCTATGACCTGCAGCAGAACCGCTGGAGCGAGCTGACTCCGGCAGCGGGCGACAGCCCCACGCCGAGCTTCACCCCCAATGCGGTTTACGACCCGATCGGCCACCAGATGATCGTCTGGTCGGGTCAGAGCAGCGCCGGATTCCACAACGACGTCTGGGCGTTCGATTTGAGCACCAACCAGTGGAGCGAGTTCGACGCGCCGCCGCCCGAGCCCAACGTGCGCTACGGCGCGGCCTCGGTGTTCGATCCGGTGGCGGGCGAGCTGGTGACCTTCGCCGGCTTCACCGACCAGGGCCGCTTCGAAGACACCTGGCGTTTCGCTGTCGCGCAGGAAACCTGGCGCGAGGTGGACACCAGCGCCGGTCACCCGCTCAAGCGCTGCCTGCATTCGGCCTCCTACGACAGCAGGCGCCACCGCATGATCATCTTCGGCGGCCAGCGCTCGGGCGCGCTCAACGACATCTGGGCCTTCGACCTGGCCAGCGACCGCTGGAGCGATCTGTCGCCCGGGTCGCGGCCCGACGGGCGCTTTTTCACCGCGCAGGCGTACGATCCGCGTGGCGATCGGGTGCTGGTGTTCGGCGGCAATCTGGGTGGCTCGCGATCCAATCAGGTCTGGTCGTTCTCGCTCGCGGCGCGCAGCTGGCAGCTGCTCGCTCCGTCCGGCGCCGCGCCCACCGCGCGCGACGGCTCGGGCGGCATTCTCATCCCCGACCAGGATCGGTTCGTGATCTTCGGCGGATTCGACGGCGCCTATCGCAGCGATTTGTGGTCGCTGGAAGGCCTGACCCCGGAGGTCGCCGAGTGCATCGCCGGAAACGTCGATGCTTCCCAAGGGCCGATCGCCGAAGTGCTGTTCGTCAACGATGCGATCGGGCAAGGCGAGCTGCGCACCGTCTCGATCGGGGCCGACACGCCGCTCACTCTCCGGCTCAATGCGCCGCCGGCGCTGAGCGGCGGGCCGGCCGCGTTCGTCCTGTACGCCTGGCTCGG
>DASWHO010000378.1:0-4937 GCA_036398155.1 Acidobacteriota bacterium | reverse complement strand
TTCTAGACCAGCCGAGCGGCCATAACAAGCCGAGGAGCCTGTCCGCCTGTCCGGCCGCGCCGGCCTCCTGGCCGGGCGAAAAGCACCCGGAAGCTGGCTACCCGCTCATGGCGAGACCGGTCATGCCGCCGACGATGGCCGCAAACACCAGGTAGACCACAAATCCGATCAGGCAGACTCCGACCGCGCGGCCGGTGCTCTTGTAGTCGAGCGCCTGGCGCACCGCGATCACCATGGCGACCAGCATCCAGATGGAGGCGGCCAGCGAGATCAGCCACCCGAGGATAGGGATGATCCCGAGGATCCGCAGCACGCCGGGCGAGGCGGAGAAACCGATCGATCGCAGCAGCTGGCCGAAGTCCGCTCGAGTCTCAGGCTCGGGCAGAAGCTTAGTTCCGATCAGGAAGGTCAGTCCGGCCCACAGAAACCAGCCCACGATGGCCACGATGGTTCCGATCACCAGCCCGCGGATTCCGATCATGCCGATCGTGCCGATCCCGGCTGCGACGCTCGAGAGCACCACCACCAGCATCGCTTGCCCCATCGCGGTGGGATCGTTCTCGACCTCTTCATAGGTGGCGACATCCAGTTTGGCGGCGCCGATCATGCGTTCGGTCAGACTTGCCATCGCTCCTCCTTCTTGGGCGTGGGGTTTCACCCCTCGCGCTCCCCCGGGCGCTGCGCGCCCGACCCCGCCGGCCGCCGCCCGTTGCGGCTGCTCTGAGTGAGTCGATTCACGTGCACTGGAATCTCATTCATCTTAAGCGAGGGGTTTCACCCCTCGCGCTCCCCCGGGATTGTCCCCGCCTGTCCGCACGGAAGCAGGCGGGGGCCTGTCCCCGCCTGTCCGCACGGAAGCAGGCGGGGACGCCTTGCGCCCGACCCTGCCGGCCGGCGCCTGATTCGGGTGTTTTGGTGAGGCCGATCACACTGCTCTGGGATCTCTGTTTGCATCTTGGGAGGTCGCACCCCTCCCATCGGCCTCATGGTATGCCCGCATGACGTCGCGCATCAACATTGCGGTCCGGTTAACCAAAGCGCGGGAGCCTGATATGCTGCGGCTTCCACGTCATGGTGCCGAGCCGCGCAACGATCGTGGGTTGTCTGGGGATCTTGCTGCTGTTTTGTGGCCGCGCCGCGGCCCAGGCCCCGCTGGTCGCGCTTCAATCCTCCGCGCCCGAGCTTTACCTCGGCGACCGCCTGGTGCTGAGCCTGCAGCTCGACGGCGCCGGGGAGAACGCCGATGTCTACGTGGCACTGCTCTTGCCGGACGGCGGTTTCTTGACCTACGGAAGCCCCAACCAGCCGGCGGCTCCGGGCGAAATCGTGCCGCTCGCAACCGGCGTGGCGCTGGCGCCGGCCACCTTGGTGGCGCTCGATCAACCGCTGGCGGTCCCGATTCTGGAAGGCGCCTACTTCGCGGTAGCGGCCCTGGCGCCGAGCGGGGTCAGCATCTTCGAGTCGCAGCTGGCGATTTCCGCTCCGCTGTCGTTTCGCTTTACGATCGATCGGCCGGTGCTGGCCCGCGGCGGGCTCTGGCGCGGCGGTTTCGAAGGGATGGAAGACGCCGCGCTCGAGTTCCGGGTGGCCGCGGACGGTTCCGAGATCGAAAGCGGCGCGCGCGCCACCCAGCTCGAGGTCACCTGCAGCGGCGGTTGCGGCGCGATCCTGACCGAGACCGTGCTCGCGGCGGCGCTGCCGATCACCGAACTGAGCTTTTCGATTTCCGATCCGGTGTTCGGCTCCTTCGCCGGCCAGTTCGATTCGGCGCTCAGCGCCAGCGGAAGCTACACGCTGAGCGGCGATCTCGGCTCGCCGTGCGGCATCTGCACCGTGGGCGAGCTGAGCTGGACCGCGGCATGGATCGAGCCATGAGCGCTGGGGCCGCGCCCAGGTTTGACCGGGTCAGAATCGAGCACCTAATGTGCTCCAGATGAGACGCCTGCTCGCTATCCTGCTGGCCGCCTTCGCGCTGCTGCTCCTGCTGCTGGTGGTGGCCGCCCTCACCTTCCGCTTCGCGCTGCGCAGCGGACCGCACGTGCCCGACAAAGCGGTTCTGCAGCTCGAGGTCTCCGGCTCGATCGAGGAGTACGACCCCGAACAGCCGCTGGCCTACTGGGCCGGCCTGCGCCATGTGACGGTGCGCAGCCTGCTGCGCGCGCTGGAGAAGGCCGAAAGCGATCCGCGTATCGCCGCGGTCTGGATGCGGATCGGACCCAATGACCTCGGCTGGGCCAAGCTCGATGAGCTGCGCGCCGCCGTCGAGCGCGTGCGGCAGCGCGGCAAGTACGTGATCGCCCAGCTCGGCGATTGCGACGACCGGCTCTACTATCTGGCGCTGGCCGCCGATCGGATCGAGCTGGCGCCGGAAGCGCTCGCGCTGATCGACGGCCTGATGGCGCGCTACACGTTTCTGAAGGGCACGCTCGACAAACTCGGCATCGAGGCGCAGGTCGAGGCGCAAGGCAAGTACAAGAGCGCCGGCGAGGCGCTGAACCGCGAGTCGATGAGCCCGCCGGCGCGCGAGGAAGCCGAAGCACTGCTGGACGACAACTACGAGCGGCTGCTGGCGGCGATCGCGGCCGGGCGCCAGCGCAGCGCGGCCGAAGTGCGCGGCTGGCTCGACGATCCCTCCTACACCCCGGCCGATCTGGTGGCGCGCGGCATGGTCGACGGCAATGCTTATCCGGACCAGATTCGGCGCCAGCTCAAGCACAAGCTCGGACTCGAGCGCGACGCCAAGCTCGAACCGGTCGACGCGGTGGCCTACGCCGGTGACGAAGAGGCGCCGGGTTGGGGCCCGACCATCGCCCTGGTGTATGCGGTCGGCACCATCGGCGGCGAGAAGAGCGGCTTCGATCCGGTCTTCGGGCGCACCATCGGGTGGAAAACGCTGGGGGCGAGCTTGCGCGAGGCCGCCGCCGACGATTCGATCGAGGCCATCGTGCTGCGCATCGATTCTCCGGGCGGGGCGATGTTGGCATCCGATCTGATCTGGCGCGAGGTTCAGAATGCGGCGCGCAAGAAGCCGGTGGTCGCGTCGATGTCGGATCTGGCGGCCAGCGGCGGTTACTACATCGCGATGGGAGCGCAGCGCATTCTGGCCGATCCGTCGACCCTCACCGGTTCGATCGGGGTGGTGGCCACCCTGTTCAGTCTGGACCAGGCCTATCAGAAGCTCGGCTTCAGCCACACGGTGCTCAAGCGCGGCCGCTGGTCCGATGCCACCGACAACTCCCGGGCGCTGACCGAAGCGGAACGGGCGCGCTTCGGCGCCGAGGTGCGCCGCGCCTATCGCCGCTTCGTCGCCAAGGTGGCCGCCGCGCGGGGGCGCGGGGTGGGCGAAATCGAAAGCGTGGCGCAAGGCCGGGTCTGGAGTGGAGCGCAGGCGCTCAAGCTCGGCTTGGTGGACGAGATCGGCGGTCTCTCCGAGGCGATCGCCGCGGCGCGCCGGCTGGCCAAGATTCCGGCCGACGAAGAGATCAACACGATCGTGTTTCCCAAACCCAGGGGCTTTTTGGAATGGATCGCCGAAGGGTTGGACGTGCGGCGGCGTTTGGAGCTGCCCGAGCCGCTGCAGCTGGCGCAGCGGGCCGGCAGCTTGCTGCGGCTCGGTCGCGGCGAGCCGTTGGCGCTGATGCCCTGGGTCCCCGAGCTCTGGTAGCGTGCTCGGCGGCGCATCTGCCGCCATCTGCCCCTACATTCTGACTTGGAGGGTGGAGACGACTTTGCGCACGCCGTCGACCTGGAGCGCCAGCCGCACCGCTTGAGCCACCTGGCTTTCGGAAGCCACCGTTCCCGATAGGGTGACCAGGCCGTCGGTGGTGTTGACGTCGATGCTCCACGCCGACAGCTCGTGGTCCGCCACCAGCTTGGCTTTGATCGTCGCCGAAATGCGCGCGTCGGACGCCGCGTCGGCCAGGACCGAGCCGGCGCGCTCGGCTTGGTCGCGGACCACCATGCCGGTGCGGCGCAGCTCGTCGCGCACCGCATCGATGTCGAGGCCGCCGACGCTCTTCTCCAACCTCCGCTGCAGCTGCTTCGCTCCTGCGGCGACTTTGGCGCCCGCGCCTTCGAGCTCGCCTTGGCGCGGAGTCGATTCCAGATACCAGTATCCGGCCGCTCCAACGACCAATCCGAACCCGAACGCCACCAAAGCCCGCATCGGCCATAATCTAAAGCCGGGCGGCGGGTCTTACAAGGCGCCGCGGCGCGAGCCGCGGCTGGTATTGCCGGCGCCCAGCAGCGGCAGGCAGGCGGCACCGACCGCGAATTGCAGCGCGGTGCTCAAGATCCGCACCCCGAGCGTCACGCTGGCGGCCGGTCCCACGCTCAGTCCGCCCAGCGTCGTCAGTCCCAAGCTCAAGCCCAGCTCCAAGGTGCCGAGATGGGCCACGGTCGGCAGCGGCAGCGTCAGGGTGACCTCTCCCAGCAGGACCGTGACCCAGCAGACACCGACTGCGGCCCAGCCCGATGGCCGCAGGTAGGGGGCCGCGACCGCCAGCATGATCGTCACCAGGCAAGCGAATTTTCCGATCCGCAAAGCCAAGGAGAGCCCGAGCAAGCGCAGCGCCAGGCCGCGCTCGCGCAGCTCGGCCATGTCTCGCAAGCTGCGCTCGAGGATCGCGAGCAGCCGCGCGCGCAAGCCGGCGGCGCCGCTTCTCCGGCGCGCGGTCCAGCCGGCGAGCGCTTTGGCCCAGCGCGGATACCAAAGCAGGAGCGCGCCCATCAGCAGCCCGGCAAGCAAAGCCGAGGCGCCCGCAAGCTGCACCGTGAGCAGCAGCTCCGGCGGCACCGCACGGGTCACCAGCAGCAGCGCCGCGGCGGCCGCGAGGATCGGCATGACGCTGAACAGGTCGAACAGGATCGTGCTCGCCAGGCTCGAGATCCCGAGCTCGAGCGGCACGCCGTAGCGCGCCGGCAGCAGATAGAGATAA
>DASWHO010000377.1:0-4412 GCA_036398155.1 Acidobacteriota bacterium | reverse complement strand
GCTGACCGGCCATGCTCCCGGCACTGAGCGGGCGCTGCCGCCGCTGGAGTTCATCGGCGAGCACCCGGCATTTTGGGCCGTGGCGGCCGCGGCGCTCGCGGCGCTCTGGCTTGCGCGCCGGTTCTGACCGCGCAAGCGGTTCGGGGGCCAACCGGTGCGGCGGCCGGGCGGCCGGAATTCACACTTCAACCCTGGGCTGGGTTGGGCTAGACTGGTTGGCCTCAGGGAAAGGGAGCGCGGCATGAGGACGCTGGCCATCACCAACCAAAAGGGTGGGGTGGGTAAGACCACCACGTGTCTCAACCTCGGGGCCGCTCTGCGCACCAGGGGCCGGAAAGTGCTGCTGATCGACTCCGATCCCCAGGAGAGCCTGACCCTGTCGCTCGGAGTCCCGACCCCGCAGCCCGGCAAGAGCCTGTCGGATCTGCTCCTGGGGACCGCTCGTCTGGCCGATGTGATGGTCCCGGCCCAGGGCATGCATTTGGTGCCGGCCGGCTCGGATCTGGGCGAGGCCGAGGTCGATCTGACCGCCGATCCGACCGCCAGCGGTCTGTTGGCGCTGAAGAAAGCGCTGGCGCTGGTCAGCGAGGAGTTCGACTTTACGATCATCGATTGCCCGCCGTCGCTCGGCGTGCTGACCATCTCCGCGATGGCCGCCTCGAACGCGGTGCTGATCCCGACCCAGACCGAGTATCTGGCGCTGCGCCGGCTGGGGGCGACCTTGCGCGCGGTGTTCAAGGTGCGCCGGCGTTTGAACCCGTTCCTGGAGGTCGCCGGCATCCTGCCGACCTTGTTCGACCCGCGCACCCAGCATGCCGCCAAGGTGCTCGAGCAGATCAAGCAGACCTTGGGCCAGGAGTATCCGGTGTTCAAGCCGGTGCCGCGCTCGATCCACTTCGCCGAGGCCGCCCAAGTCGGCAAACCGATCTTCGAGCTCAACCGCGACATCGAGGGCGCGAAGGCCTACGCCCAGCTCGCCGCCAAGCTCGACCGCGACGACGCGTCCCCGCCCCCCATCTCCAGCTCCCTCTTCAACTAAATACGAAATACGGGGACAGGTTATTTTTTGCGGTTTTGGGGACAGCTTATGTCACATAACCTGTCCCCAAAAGCCATTTAAATAACCTGTCCCCCTATTCGGCGCGGAGGGTGCGGACGGGGTCGACTCGGGTCGCGCGCCGGGCGGGCAGGTAGCTGCCGGCCAGCGCCACGGTCATCAGGATCAGCGCTACGGTGGCGTAGGTCGTCGGATCGGTCGGGGCGATGCCGTACAAAAGGCTCGTCATCAACCGAGCCAGCGCGAAGCCGGCGAGCAGGCCGAGCGCGATGCTCACAGCGATCAGCTTGAACCCCTGGCCCATGATCAGAGTGCGGATCTGGGCCGCGCCGGCGCCCAGGGCCATGCGAATGCCGATCTCCTGGGTCCGCTGACTGACCGAATAGGAAATCACCGCGTAGAGTCCGGCCGCAGCCATCAGCAGCGCGATCACGGCGAATCCGGTGAACATCCCGGACAGGATCCGGCTCGAGTTGTTGTCCTCGTCGAAGTAGCGCTCCAAGGTCTTGACCTCGAAGATTGCCAGATCGGGATCGATGCGGCGCACCTCGGCGCGCACACCGGCGACCAGCGCGGTGGGGTCGTCGAGTCCCTTGACCACGATGCTCGCGTCGCGCCGCGGGCTCTGGGCCAGCGGCAGGAACACGGTCGGCTTGGGCGGATCGGTCAGATCCGGGGAGCGCAGGTCGGAGGTCATGCCGATCACTTCGAGCCACGCCCCGGTGAGCTCTCCGGCCCGATTTTGCAGCGCCAGGCGCTTGCCGATCGGATCGGCGCCGGGCCAATAGCGGCGCGCCAGCTCGCGGCTGATCAGCGCGACCTGCGAGGTCTCGGGGCTGTCCTGAACGCTGATATCCCGGCCGCGCAAAAGCGGCAGCCGCAATGTGTCCAGGTACCCTTCGCTGGCCTGGACCACCACCGCCCAGGGCTGATCGCGCGGTGTTTCAGCCTGATGCCCGTCGATCGCGAGCTGCACGGTGCGCTCGCGCGCGAACAGCGGCAGCGGGCTGACCACCGCCGCGCCGCGAACCCCCGCCAGGCCGCGCAGCCGCGGCAGGAGCTGATCGTAGAACGCGCGCACCTGCTGGTCGCCGGCGTACTTGGCCTGCGGCAGGTCGACCGTGAAGGTCAGGACGCCAGCCGACTCGAAGCCCCAAGGAATCTTGGTGATCTCGCGAATCGTGCGCAGGATCAAGCCGGCCACGATCAGCAGCGCGCACGAGAGCGCGAGCTGCGAGACCACCAGCAGGTTGCGGCTGCGCCCGCCGCGCGCGCCGCCGCTGGCCCGGCCCACGGTCTCCTTGAGCGTGTCATTCAGGTTGGTGCGGCTGGCCCGCAGCGCCGGAATGAGGCTGAAGATCAGCGGCGTGATCAGGGCCAGCCCGAGCCCGAACAGCAGCACGGTGGGGTCGAGCACGATCAGCTCGAAAACCGGCTCAAAAGCCACCGCGCGGATCACACGCATGCCGGCCCAGGCCAGTCCCAGGCCGCCGGCGCCACCCAGGATCGCCAGCAGCGCGCCCTCAGTGATCAGTTGCCGGACCATCCGCAGCCGACTGGCTCCGAGCGCCGCGCGAATCGCCAGCTCGCGGCTCCGGCCGGTGGCGCGGGCCAGCATCAGGTTGGCGACGTTGGCGCAGCCCACCACCAGAACTCCGCCGACCACCACCACCAGCAGGCTCAGAATCAGCCAGGCCTCGCTGCCGACCAACGAGTCGCGGGCGCCGAGCGCCATCGCGCCCCAGTTGGCGTTGGTCTCCGGGTGCTCGCGCTCGAGCTGCTTGGCGATCGCGGCGACCTCCGCCGAGGCTTGCTCGACTGTCACCCCGGGCGCCAGTCGGCCGGTGACCCGCAGGGCACGGTCGTTGCGGTCCGCCGCCAGCCGCTCGGTCGCCATCGGCGTCCACATTTCGATCTGCCCCAAGCCGCCGATCTCGATCGCCGGCGTGAGAATGCCGACCACGCTGAACGACCGCCCGTCGAGGGTGATCACGCGGCCGATCACGCTCGGATCGGCGTCGAACTGGCGGGTCCAGAAGCCGTGGCTCAGAACCGCGACTCCCGCGGCTCCGGGAACGTCCTCGGCGGCCTGGAACACGCGGCCGTGGACCGTCTCGAGGCCCCAAAGGGGAAAGAAGGACGCGGTCGCTTTGGCGGCGAAGATGCGCTGCGGGTCGCCGAGGTTGGTCAAGGTATGGGTGGTGGGGCGATAGGCGGCCAGGGCTTGGAAGCTCGCCGCGCGGTCGCGGAAGTCGAGGTAGTCAGGCTCGGAGATCCGCGCGCGTTCTTCCTCGCTCTGCGGGTGGATACCTTGGATGAAAGCGACCCGCGTTTCGTCGCGGATCGGAAGCGGCCGCAGGACCAGGACGTTGACGAAGCTGAAGATGATCGTGTTGGCCCCGATCGCCAGCGCCAAGATCAGGCCCACGATCAGCGCGAAGCCGGGCCGCTTGAGCAAGGTCCGGACTCCGAAGCGCACGTCCTGCAACAGGTTGCCCATGCCCACCTCCTCGACTCGCTGGCATTAACGAGAGGCCCGGATCCCAGGTTCCGGCTCTGCTTGACATTTGCGCGGCCCGCCCTCATAGACAGGTCAGTAGTTCCCCGAGGGGACGGTGTCATGATCCGGAGCCGACCGGTGCTTGGCTGCCTGCTTCTGGCGACCTGTCTGGCGACCTCGGCACGGGGCGCCGAACAGGCGCATTCCACCCTGACCGCGGACCAGGTGGCGGCGGCGATCGAGCGTGGGCTGCGCGACCCGGGTGCCGAGCCCGGACTCGTGCTCCAAGACCGCGGCCAAGCCTGGGCCAAGCGGATCATGCCCAACAGCGCCGGGACCGGCCGCGGATTCAGCATCGTGGTCTACACCCCGACTACTTGGGTGGCGAAGATCGCGGCGCAAGCGGAGCTGGAAGGCGAGCGCCTGACGCCCGAAGCGATCGAGCCCGAGATGCTCGAGCCGCTGCTGCGGGTGGTCGCCTATCCGGATCTTCCGACCTCACCGATGGCGGACGGCGTGTTCGGGACCGCCTCGGTCGAAGCGGTGCTGCTGCGCGACGAATCGAAGCGGGTCGCGATCGAAGCGATCGACAGCGAGCCGTTCGACCGGACCGACCCGTCCGGCCTGCGCACCTACCAAGGTCTGATGGCGGCCTTCCGGCTCGAAGAGGTCGAACGCATCCGCAGCGCCAGCCGCGACCGCGAGTTCTACGTCACGGTCACCGGAACCACCGGCGAGACCAAGAACTTCAAGATCAAAAAGGAATTTCACCCGGCACTGCCCTGACGCCGCCGCGTCACAGGCTACCTTAACTGGCCGAGGGCTTCACCCTTGATATCCACGGATGGCGTCCTG